>NZ_JBQEPK010000009.1:0-161435 GCF_052045615.1 Methylobacterium sp. 22177
CGCCACCTCGGTCTTGCCGAAGCCGACATCGCCGCAGACCAGCCGGTCCATCGGGCGGCCGGAGGCGAGGTCGGCCATCAGCGCGTCGACCGCCGCCGCCTGGTCGGGGGTCGGGGCGAAGCCGAAGCCGGCGGCGAACCGCTCCATCTCGCTGGCCGGCGGCGCCAGGACCGGCGCCTCGGTCTCCCGGCGGGCCCGGGCGGCCTCCAGCATCAGGCGGGCGGTCCGCGCCATGGTGGCCTCGGCCTCCAGGCGGCGCCGGGGCCACGTGCCGCCGTCGAGCTTGTCGAGGGTGACGGCGTCGGGCTCCGACCCGTAGCGCCAGATCCGGTCGGCCTGCGTGACCGGCACCATCAGGATCGCGTCGCCGGCGAAGCGCAGGCGCAGGGCCTCGGAGGGCGCCCCGCCCTGCGTTGCCCCCGGCGCGGCACTCGGCGCGGCACTCGGCGCCGAGACGGGCTCCAGCCCCTCGAACACGCACAGGCCGTGGTCCCGGTCGACCGCCACGTCGCCGGGGCGCAGGTCGACCTCGCCCATCGGCAGGATCGCCCGGGCGCCGCCCGTGACGGCGGCCTCCGGACCGAACAGGTCGGCGGCGGCGATCACGCTGGCGCCCTGCTCGGGCACCCGGAAGCCGGCCGCCAGCGGGGCCTCCAGGGCGAGGACGTCGCCGGGCGCCGCCTCGGCCACGTCGGCCCAGGCGTCGATCAGCCGGATCGGGCGCTCGGCGATCTTGCCCGCCTGGCGCACGAGGCGCCGGAGCGGCCGGACCGAGCCGGCGAGCACGACGACGTCGCCGGCCTTCAGCCGCGCGCGCAGGACCTTGGCGAAGGCCGTGCCGGGCCGGCGCTCCCCGGCGAAGCGCGGCATGGCGCGCGGCTCCCCGGCCGCCTCGGTGGCGGTGAGCCGGCCGTGGGCCGCCACGATGGCGCGCCACGCCTCCGGCGCCAGGTAGAGGCCGGCGCCGGGCCCCGCCGGCGCGTCGCGGCCCTTCATCCGGCCCCGCGCCTCGTCCATCTGCTCGAAGAACGCGTCGATCCGGGCCTGCGTGCCGTCCTCGACCGCGAGGCGCGCCTCGGGCACGTAGTCGAGGAGCGTCACGAGGCGCGGGTAGTAGCGGTCCAGGCGGTGCTCCTGCCCGGTGAACGGCTCGAAGCTCTGGCCGGAACCGGGCTCCAGGATGATCTCGGTGGCCGGGTCGATGACGAGTTCGTCGGCCTCCGCCACCGAGCGCTGCGAGATCGGGTCGTAGGAGCGGATCGCGGTGACGCGGCCCTCCGCGTGCTCGATCCGGCACGGCCGCGGCGCGGCGGCGGGGAACACCTCCACGGTGCGCCCGCGGACGGCGATCTCGCCCGGCTCGTCGACCCGCTCGTCGAGGATGTAGCCGAGGCGCTTGAGGTCGGCGGTGGCGGCCGCGACGTCGAGGGGGTCGCCGACCCGGAGCGTCACGCGGGCCGAGGCCCAGGTCTCCGGCGGCGGCACGCGCTGCACGAGGGCGGGGGCGGTCGTCAGAACGAAGTCCGGCAGCGCGTCCCGGTCGGTCAGCCAGCGCATCACGGCGGCCCGGGCGCCCATCGTCGCCCGCGACGGCGAGGCGTGGTCGAAGGGCAGGCAGTCCCACTCGGGATAGACCGCGACCCGCGCGTCGGGCTCCAGCGCCCGCAGGGTCGCGGCGAGATCCTCGAGGCGGCGGGCGTCCCGGGCGACGTGCACCACCGGCCCCGGCCCCTCGGCGAAGGCCAGGAGCGCGACCGCCAGGGCGCCGGTGGGCATCAGCGGCGCGTCCTCCAGCCCCTGCTGGGCGCCCGCCTTCGTCCTGCGCTTGGCCATGCCTGATCCGAACCCATCCCTTGTGAGCCGGCAACGCCGCACCCGCCCCGCGGGCTCCCGACCGCGGCGATCCGATCCACAAGAGCCGCGCGGCGCCCGCCGGATCGCGTCGCGCGGCTCCGACGGGCGCCGCAGGACGAGATCCCGGCAGGTGCCCGAAGCCCGGTCGGCCGCACCGGCAAGACTTGGACGGCGACCGTGAAACCGCGCCGCCGCCGACAATTTGAGATGAATGTCGAGTATTGGACGAATGCGGAATGCTTGCGCTGGTCCCGCCGTCGGACGCGTGATGCAGAGTTTC
The DNA here is from genome assembly GCF_052045615.1 of Methylobacterium sp. 22177. Classification (NCBI taxonomy): domain Bacteria; kingdom Pseudomonadati; phylum Pseudomonadota; class Alphaproteobacteria; order Hyphomicrobiales; family Methylobacteriaceae; genus Methylobacterium; species Methylobacterium sp. 22177. Next base: position 2,135 of record NZ_JBQEPK010000009.1, read on the forward strand.
ACTAGGGAGAAGCGGGAGCGTAGGCTATGACGACCCCGTGTCGCCGAACGAGACAATACCCCGCCCGTCGGGTTTCGAGCCCCGGCATCCCCAGCGGCTCGCCGCCTTGCGCGCCTACGCGATCCTCGATACGCCACCGGAGCGCGCGTTCGACGAGATCGCCGAGATGGCCGCCCAGGCCTGCGGCACGCCGATGGCCCACATCAACTTCGTCGACGCCGACCGGCAGTGGATCAAGGCCGCGTTCGGCCACGCCGCCCGGACGATGCCGCTCGATTTCGGCTTCTGCACCGAGGCCATGCGCGCGGACGGCGTCCTCGTGCTGCCCGATCTGGCCGCGGAGCCGGAGAGCGCCGCCAACCCCCTCGTGACCGGCGAACCGCACCTGCGCTTCTACGCCGGCGTGCCCCTTGTGACGCCGGACGGCTGGGCGATCGGGACGCTCTGCGTCCTCGACCGCGTCCCGCGCACGCTCACCGACCAGCAGCGCTTCATCCTGATGGCGCTCGCCCGGACGGTGATGACGCAGCTGGAATCCCGGAACGCCGAGGCGGCCCTGCGCCGGAACGAGGAGCGCTACCGCTCGCTGTTCACCTTCATCGATGCCGGCTTCTGCCTCATCGAGGTGAAGTTCGCCGACGGCGACCGGCCCGTCGACTACCGCTTCCTGGAGGTCAACCCCGCTTTCGAGCGGCAGACCGGCCTGCGGGAGGCGGTGGGCCGCTGGATGCGGGACCTCGCCCCCGACCACGAGCAGCACTGGTTCGACCTCTACGGCCGGGTCGCCCTGACCGGCGAGCCGGTCCGGTTCGAGCAGGCCGCCGCGGCGCTGGGCCGCTGGTACGACGTGCACGCCTACCGGGTCGACGGGCCGGCGCGGAACCGCGTCGCGATCCTGTTCAACGACATCACCGAGCGCCGCCGGGGCGAGAACGCGCTGCGGGCCCGCGAGGCGGAGCTCCGGCTGGTCGCGGACGCGATGCCGGTCCTGATCGCCTTCATCGACCGCGACCTGACCTACCGGTTCGCGAACGCCGCCTACGAGACCTGGACCGGCCAGACCCCCGACGCCGTCGTCGGGCGGACCGTTCGCGACCTCCTCGGCCCCGGCGCGTTCGAGGCCCGACGCGCCGGCATCGAGCGGGCGCTCGCCGGTCAGGAGGTCCGCGAGGAGTGGGCCTGGACCTTCCCGAACGGGCAGGCCCGGATCGCCGACACCCGCTACCTCCCGCGCCGCGGACCGGACGGAAGCGTCGACGGGTTCTACGTCTTCGCCCACGACGTCTCCGAGCGGAAGCGGAACGAGGTCCTGCTCCAGTCCCGGGCGGAGCACCTGGAGGCGCAGGTCGCCGCCCAGACCCGCGACCGCGACCGGGTCTGGACGCTGTCGCCGGTGCTGAAGCTCGTCTCGGACCGGACCGGGCAGGTCCAGTCGGTGAACCCCTCGTGGAGCCGGGCGCTCGGCTGGTCCGAGGCCGAGACGATCGGGCGGGCGGCCCTGGACTTCCTCGCCCCCACCGAGCGCGCGGCGGCGGAGGCGGCGCTGCGCCCGCTCTGCGCGGACAGCCGGGTCGAGGATGTGGAACTGTCGTGCCTGACCCGCGCCGGCGACCGGCGGCGGGTGCTCTGGACCGTCGTGCCGGAGGACGGGCTGTTCTACGGCTTCGGGCGCGACATCACCGAGCAGCGCCAGGCCGAGGAGGCCCTGCGCCAGTCCCAGAAGCTCGAGGCCATCGGCCAGCTCACCGGCGGGGTGGCGCACGACTTCAACAACCTCCTGACCATCATCCGATCCTCCGTGGAGTTCCTGCGCCGGCCGGAGCTGGCCGAGGAGCGCCGGCGCCGCTACCTCGACGCCGTCTCCGACACGGTCGACCGGGCGGCCAAGCTCACCGGCCAGCTCCTCGCCTTCGCCCGGCGCCAGGCGCTGAAGCCCCAGGTGTTCGACATCGGCGCGCGCCTGCGCAGCATCGCCGACATGCTCGACTCGGTCACCGGCGCGCGCATCCGCGTCACCATCGACCTGCCGGAGACACCCCGCTACGTGCGCGCCGACGAGAGCCAGTTCGAGACCGCGCTGATCAACATGGCGGTCAACGCCCGCGACGCCATGGACGGGGAAGGGTCACTGATCCTGCGGCTGGAGGGCGACAGCCCGATGCCGCCGATCCGCGGGCATGCCGGCGCGACGGGGCCGTTCGTGGCCGTGCGGGTCTCCGACACCGGCGCCGGCATCCCCGACGCGGATCTGGGGCGGATCTTCGAGCCGTTCTTCACCACCAAGGAGGTCGGCAAGGGCACCGGCCTCGGCCTCAGCCAGGTGATCGGCTTCGCCAAGCAGTCGGGCGGCGACATCGACGTGGCGAGCGCGCTCGGCCACGGCACGACCTTCTCGCTCTACCTGCCGCAGGTCGAGGCCCCCGCCGCGCCGTCCGAGGCCGACCGCGCGTCCGACCGGGCGGCGGAGCCGCGGCGGGGCCTGTGCATCCTCGTCGTGGAGGACAATCTCGGGGTCGGGCGCTTCTGCACCCAGATCCTGGAGGATCTGGGCCACGCGCCGGTCTGGGCGAAATCCGCCGAGGAGGCGCTGGCCGAGCTCGACCGGGCGCCGGACCGGTTCGACGTGGTCTTCTCCGACGTGGTCATGCCGGGGATGGGCGGCTTCGCCCTCGCCCGGCAGCTCCGGACCCACCGTCCCGACCTGCCGGTGGTGCTGACGTCGGGCTACAGCCACGTCCTCGCCAAGGACGACGCCCACGGCTTCGCCCTCGTGCGCAAGCCCTACTCGGCCGAGCAGCTCGCCCAGATCCTCTACGAGACGGCGCAGCGGGGGCGGCAGCCGGCCTCCCGGGCCCGACCCGCCGTCGGCTCCGATTAACAGACTTCGCTAGAATTCATCCGCGGTCTGGACGGCAATATTCCCGCGGATCCGATCCGGCTGTAGTCTATCGCCCATCGACCGCCGGGGCCTCGACCGCCATGCCGCTGACCGGACGTTTCTGGTTCCGCCGGACCTGGACCGGCAAGCTGATCCTGCTCGTCGAGGAGGAGCGCGGGCGCTGGTTCCGGCGCCGCCTCGGCCGCACCCTGCGCTGGCGCGACGCGCGGCTGCTCGACCTCGCCGAGGGGCCGCTGCGGGGGCTGATGACGTTGGAGCGGACCTACCGCGCCGAGTTCGGCCCCGGCGAGCCGCGCCGCCCCGCCGGCCTCGCGGCGGTCCCGGCCGGGCTGGCCCTGGCGCGCGGCGGACCGGAGCCAGGAACAAGGCCGCCCCTGTCGGGTTGACGGGAGGCAACACAGCGACGGCGTCGCTGTCTTGCAGCCCCTCGTGGGCGTTTCCTCCCTAGACTTCCGGACCGTTCTCCCCGGGGACGGTCCTTTTTTTGCTGTCCACCGCCAGTGCTCGACGGAGCCCGCGACGGACAGTTCTCAAGAATCTCTCAGAAAGTCTTCCCGCCGCCCTGGGTGTCGCCCGCGACGGCCTCGAGGGCCAGCAGCGCGAAGGTCGCGAGCCAGTGCTCGCCCATGTAGTCGCCGGTGACGTGCGGGAGGCCCGCCGCGAGGTGCGCCTCCGCGGCCGCGCGGAGTGGCGGCCGGCGGGGATCGTCCGGACCGAGGGACGCGGCGAGCGCGCGGAAGCACCACGCGCGGCTGAGGTTCAGCCCGTCGAGATGGGCGATCTTCCCGTCCGAGCGGTCGGTCACGCGGGCCGGGCGGAACAGGGTCGCCGGCCGGGACGCCGCGAGACCGGGCAGGAACCGGTCGAACCAGGGCGCGAAGCGCGCGGGCGGCAGCAGGCGGCGCATGCACTCCGCCTCGATCAGCGCCGAGGAGAGGAAGTCGTCGCCGCTAGGCTCGCCCCAGGCCGGGCAATCCGCGTCGTCCCCGTACCAGCGGACGGCGGTGTCGCGCAGCAGGGCAATCAGCGCGGCATCCCCGGCGCCCTCCGCGTAATCGGCCGCCAGGCGCAGCGCGAAGGCGGTGTTGAAGTGGGTCCCGACCCGCACCGGGTAGGTCGCCACCGGCAGGAACTCCGCGAATCGACCGACGATCAGCCCGGCCAGCGGCGCCAGGGCCTCGGACCAGCGGCGCTCCGGGAGCGCGGAGAGTTCGTCGGCGAGCTTCAGGAGCCAGCCCCAGCCGTAGGGCCGCTCGAATCCCCGGGCGGTCGGGGCGGCGAAGTAGGCGCATTCCCCCGCCACCGTCCCGGGGGTCAGCTGCGCGTCGAACCGGGCGCGGATCGCCGCGGCCTGCGGGCCGTCCGGGAACAGCCGCAGCACCCGCGCCAGCAGCCACGTGCCGTGGACGCAGGAATGCCAATCGTAGCTGCCGTGGAAGGCCGGGTGCAGGGCCGCGGGAGTGCGGGCATCGGCCGGCCCGGCCAGGACGTGCCCCGGCTTGTTCGGATACTCGCGGCCGACATGGCCGAGGGCGACGGCGGCGAAGCGCGCGGCGAGGTCGGGGGTGAGCGTGGGGGTGAGCGTCGGGGTGAGCGCGGGCATCATCGCGGCATTCCGGCGGGGACTTGGCGGGGACTTGGCTGAGACTTGGCGGGGATTCTGCGACCGCCGGCATAGCGGGTTTCCCGGTGCGGCGTCAGGGCCCGCGGATCCTTTGCCGGCGCGGCCCCGGATCGGCTATCGCGAAGGGCCGGGCCGGACGCGCCGGCCTCACCGGGAGTCCCCATGCGCCGCGCGCCGCCCGCCGCCCTCCTCGTCGCGGCCCTGTCGGCCGCCGCGGCACCGGCCGCCGCCGCGCCGGACCCGAGCCGCGACGTCCTGTGGGCGGCCCTGAAGACCTGCGTGCTCGCCAAGCGGCTCGCCAACCGGACCTTCCCGTGCCTCTCGGTCGATCTCGGGGACGGGACGCGGCCGGGCTCGGCGGTCCTGCGCGCGCCCGGCGAGCCGACCCACAGCGTCGTCATGCCGACCGACACCGTGCCGGGCCTGGAGGCGCCGGTCCTGCGCGGGCCGCGGGGCGCGGCCTACTGGCGGGCGGCCCTGGCGGCGCGGCCGCTCGTGTCGGACGCGCTGAAGGGGAGGCTCACCCCCGCGGAGGTCGGGCTCGCGGTCAACTCGGCCCGGGGCCGCAGCCAGGACCAGCTCCACATCCACCTCGACTGCCTGAAGCCGAGCGTGCTGAAGGCCGTCCGGGCGCACGGCCGGCAGGTGCGCCACACCTGGAGCCGCTTCCCGGTGCCGCTGGCCGGCGACCGCTACTACGCCCTGCGCGTGCCGGAGGCGGAGGCCGCGCAGTTCAACCCGTTCGCGGCCCTTCACACCCTGCCGGGCGCCCGGCCCGACCTGCACCGGACGAGCTTCGCGGCGCTCGCCACGCCCCCCGGCGATCCCGAGCCGGGCTACATCCTGCTGGCCTACCGGGCGCCGAGCGCCAGCGCCGAGGACGTGATGGACCATAGCTGCGCCGTCGCGGCCGCCCGGGGCGGCGCCTGAGCGGTCCGGGTCACCGGCTCAGCCCCTCCGCGCGGTAGAAGCCGGCCAGGGCGGCCCCCGTGGCCAGCCGGATCTTGGGCAGGGCGATGCGGTCGAACAGGGCCGCGTCGCGCGCGCGGTTCCCGCGTTCGGTGACGGCGATGTGGCGGATCATCGCCCATTTCACGCTGTCCCGGCCGCCGTCGAGGACGCCAGGCCGGTCACGCACGAACCACGACCGGCGCAGGTAGCGGATCAGGCCGGTGGCGGTCGGGACGTCGAGGAGGATCACGCCCGTCGCCCGCGCCAGACGCTGCGGCAGGCACCGGGCGTAGGTGCCGTCCATGACCCAGCGGGGCTCGCGGACCGCCGCGTCGTGCAGGGCCTGGAACTCCGCGAAGGGCCGCGGCTCCCAGTCGGTGCCCGGCCGGTGGTACAGCCGGTCGAGGTGGACCGGCGGCAGGCCGCGCGCCCGCGCGACGGCGACCGCCAGGGTGGACTTGCCGCTGTTCGACGGTCCCAGGATGCAGAGCCGCGGGCCGAGCGCGTCGAGGGTCACGGCGGCGTCACGGCGACCGCGGCGGCGGCAGCGCGTCGAGCAGCTGGCGCAGGAACGCCCGCACCGCCCGGGGCAGCCGCCGGTCGCGCATGGCCTGGACCTTGATGCCGCGGGCGAGGCTCGCCCGGGACTGGATCGGCAGGCTGACCAGCTCGTTGAGGCGCAGGGGCGTCCGGACCGACAGGGCCGACATCAGCGCCAGCCCGCGCGACCGCCGCACGAAGGGCAGCAGCGCCGAGAGCTTGTTGGCGGTCAGCACGGGCTCGACCGTGAGGCCCTCGTGCGCGCAGGCGGCGTCGAAGACCTGCCGCAGGGTCGTGTCCCGGGTCGGCAGGGCGACGGGATAGTGCAGCAGGTCGACGAGGCGCAGGGCCGGTGCCCGCGCGAGGGGGTGGTCGGGGGCGGCCAGCGCCAGCATGTCGACCTGCCCGTCGTAGAGAACCTCGACCTGCGCGGTTGGCGTCAGCGCGAAGGTGATCCCGAGATCGGCATCCCCCGCCGCGACCGTCTGGGTGACCTGGGCCGGGGGCTGGACCGTGACCTCGAAGCGGATGCCGGGATGGTCGGCGTGGAAGGCCGCGATCGCGTTCGGCACGATGTCGAGGGAGAAGCCCTCGGAGCAGGCGACCCGGATCAGCCCGCGGGCGAGCCCTTCGAGCTCCCGGATCTCGGTGACCACCTGCTCGGAGCGGATCAGCACCTGATGGGCGTGCTGCGCCAGGAGCTCCCCGGCCGGGCTCGGCACCATGCCGCGCGGGCGCCGCTCGAACAGCACGCAGTCGAGTTCGGCCTCGAGGTTGGCGATCTGCCGGCTGATCGCCGAGGCCGCGACGTTGAGCTGGGCCGAGGCCGCCGCGATCGAGCCGGTGCGGGCCACGGCCAGGAAGTAGCGCAGGCCCGTACTCTGCATTATCGTGCTCGATACGCTGTATGGTGCCGCGCACATTGCCGATACGGCAACGCAGCACTCGCCAAATTCTACTTGTTGCGATCCCAGATGCACAACACCATGGCAGGGTGAAAAACGCGGCACCCGCGGAACCGTCCGCCGGGCCTGTCCGCCGCGCCGTCGGAGCCTGCATGCCGCTACGGACTCTCACCCGGGCCGCCACCCTGGCCGCCTCGCTCGCCGCACTGATGGCCGCGCACCCGGCGCTCGCCGGCAAGGCCGACGACACGCTGGTCTACGCCTCCGACAGCGAGCCCGAGAACGTCAGCCCGTACCACAACAGCGCCCGCGAGGGCGTGATCCTGGCCCGGAACTGCTGGGACACGCTGCTGTACCGGGATCCCAAGGACGGCACCTACAAGCCGATGCTGGCGACCGCCTGGACATGGGCGGACGACACGACCCTCGACCTCACGATCCGCGAGGGCGTGGTCTTCCACAACGGCGACCCGCTCGGGCCCGAGGACGTGGCCTTCACGTTCAACTACGTGCTGACCCCCGAGGCGCGCACGGTCACCCGCCAGAACGTCGACTGGATGAAGTCGGTGGAGGTGACCGGCCCGCACAGCGTGCGCATCCACCTCAAGGCGCCGTTCCCGGCCGCGCTCGAGTACCTCGCCGGCCCGACCCCGATCTTCCCGGCGAACTACTTCAAGAAGGTCGGCCTCGACGGCTTCGCCAAGGCGCCGGTCGGCAGCGGACCCTACCGGATCACCAAGGTCGACAGCGGCCGCGGCGTCAGCATGGAGCGGTTCGACAAGTACTGGGCGGAGAGCCCTCTGGGTAAGCCGAAGATCGGCAAGCTGCAGTTCCGCGTCATCCCGGACGGCGAGAGCCGGATGGCCGAGCTGATGACCGGCGGCGTCGACTGGATCTGGCGGGTGCCGAGCGACCAGGCCGAGCAGCTGCGCGCCGCGCCCAACATCACGGTCCTCAATTCCGAGACGATGCGGGTCGGCTTCCTGCAGTTCGACACGCTCGGCCGCGCCAAGGAGAACTCGCCGCTCAAGGACGTGCGCGTCCGGCAGGCGATCTCCTACGCCATCGACCGCAAGGCGATGGTCGACAACCTCGTGCGCGGCGCCTCGCGGGTGATGAACGCGCTGTGCTTCGTCGACCAGTTCGGCTGCACCGACCAGGGGGTGATGCGCTACCCCTACGACCCCGCCAAGGCCAAGGCGCTGCTCAAGGAAGCCGGCTACGGAAACGGCTTCGAGATCGACCTCGGCGCCTATCGCGAGCGCGACTACGCCGAGGCGGTGATCGGCTATCTCGGCGCCGTCGGCATCAAGGCGCGGCTCAACTACCTGCGCTACGCGGCGTTCCGGGACGCGCTGCGGGCCGGCAAGACCTCGATCGGCTACCAGACCTGGGGCTCGTTCTCGGTGCTGGACGTCTCGGCCTTCGACGGGGTGTATTTCCGCGGCGGCGAGGAGGATCTGACCAAGGATCCGCAGGTAATCGCGGATCTGCAGAAGGGCGACGGCTCGACCGACCCGGAGACGCGCAAGGCCGCCTACGCCAAGGCGCTCCAGCGGATCGCCGCGGAAGCCTACGCGCTGCCGATGTTCTCCTACTCGACCAACTACGCCTTCACGTCGGACCTCAACTTCACCGCCCAGCCCGACGAGGTGCCGCGCTTCTACGCGGCGTCGTGGAAGTGACGGCGGTGGCCGCGGCGCGCCGAGCCCCCTCTCCCGTGCGGGAGCGGGTTGGGGTGAGGGGCCCGGTCAGTCCGGAGAGGTCGCATCCCTCACCCTGTCCCTCTCCCGCACGGGAGAGGGGACCCGCGATCGGTCCGGATGCCGTGAGCGCCGACCGATCCGTCTCCGATCGCCACGAAGGAGCCTGAGCCATGCTGGCCTTCACGGTCCGGCGCGTGCTGGTCGCCCTGGCGGTGGCCGTCACCGTCTCGGTGGCGAGCTTCCTGCTCCTCCACCTCTCGGGCGACCTCGCCACCGCCATCGCCGGCCCGGAGGCCACGGGCCCCCAGATCGCGCAGATCCGCCGGGATTACGGCCTCGACCAGCCGCTGCTGACCCAGTTCCTCACCTGGGGCTGGCGGGCGCTGCACCTCGATTTCGGCAACTCCTTCTATTTCCGCGAGAGCGTGATCGACCTGCTGGCCGCCCGCCTGCCGATCACCCTCTACCTCGGCATCATCGCGCTGGCCGTCGCGCTGTTCGTGGCGATCCCGCTCGGCGTCGTCGCCGCCGTGAAGCGGGACACGTGGATCGACCGGACGGCACTGGCCGTCTCGGTGCTCGGCCAGGCGATGCCGAGCTTCTGGTTCGGCCTGACGCTGATCCTGATCTTCTCCGTCAATCTCCGCTGGCTGCCGGTCTCCGGCAACGCCACGTGGAAGAACTTCGTCCTGCCCGCGGTGGCGCTCGGCTACTACGCGATGCCGGCGGTGATGCGCCTCACCCGCAACGGCATGCTGGAGGTGCTGGCCTCCGACTACGTCCGCACCGCCCGCGCCAAGGGGCTGCCGCCCCGGAAGATCCTGGTCCGGCACGCGCTGCGCAACGCCGTGATCCCGGTGATCGCCCTGTCGGCGGTGCAGTTCGGCTTCATGCTCGGCGGCTCGATCGTGATCGAGGCGGTGTTCTCGCTCCAGGGCCTCGGGCAGCTCGCCTGGGAATCCATCGCCCGCAACGACTTCCCCGTCGTCCAGGCGATCGTGCTGGTGCTCGCCATGATCTACATCGGCCTGACGCTCGCCGCCGACCTCCTGAACGCCTTCCTCGACCCGCGCCTGCGCCAGTCGTGAGGATCCGCCGATGAGCCTCCCCCCCGACACGGCGGCGCTCGCCGCCCCGGCCCTGCCCCCGGACGCGCCGGTCGCGCTGGCGCCGGTCCCCTCCCCCACCCGCCTGATCCTGCGGCGGGGCCTGCGCCACACCGGCTTCCTGATCGGCGCCGGGATCCTCGGGCTGATCGTGCTGGCGGCGCTCGCCGCCCCGCTCATCGCGCCCCACGACCCCTACGCGCAGGACGTATCCCGCCGCCTGATCCCGCCGGTCTGGCAGGCCAAGGGCACCTGGGCGCACGTGCTCGGCACCGACAAGCTCGGCCGCGACTACCTGAGCCGCCTGCTCTACGGCGGCCAGATCTCCCTCCTGATCGGGCTCTCGGCGGCGCTGATCTCCGGGCTGATCGGCACGACGCTGGGGCTCTGCGCCGGCTATTTCGGCGGCTGGGTCGACTCGGTGGTGAGCTACATCGTCACCACGCGGCTCGCCATGCCGGTGGTGCTGGTGGCGCTGGCCATGGCGGCGCTGGTCGGCGGCTCGCTCAAGGTGGTGGTGCTGGTGCTGGGCTTCCTGCTCTGGGACCGCTTCGCCGTGGTGACCCGGGCCGCCACCCAGCAGATCCGCAACCAGGATTTCGTCTCGGCCGCCCGCGCCGCGGGGCTCACGGACCTGCGGATCATCCGCCAGGAGATCCTGCCCAACATCATGAACGCCCTGATCGTCGTGGCGACCCTGGAGATGGCCCACGCGATCCTGCTGGAGGCCGCCCTGTCGTTCCTCGGGCTCGGCGTGCAGCCGCCCCTGCCCTCCTGGGGCCTGATGATCGCCGAGGGCAAGCAGTACATGTTCTTCCAGCCCTGGGTGATCACCATCCCGGGCGTGGCGCTCCTCCTGCTCGTGCTGGCGATCAATCTCCTGGGCGACGGCCTGCGCGACATCACGGCGCCCGAGGCGCGCAATTGATGCCCGCGTCGCTTCGCTGCGCTCGCGATGACGGGTGGGACCGCCCGCGCGCACTAACGACACCCTCTTCCTTCGCCTGAGATCACACCATGACGCGAGACGCCGCCATCGCGCGCGCCACTGACAGCTTCGACTCGGGCGCGTTCCTCGCGCTCCTGCGGGAGGCGGTGGCGATGCCCACCGAGAGCCAGGCCCCCGGCCAGGAAGCGGCGCTCCGCGCCTATCTCGACGCCTTCATCGCGCCCCTCGTCGCCCGCCTCGGCTTCGAGACCCCGGAAATCTTCCCGAACCCGGACGGGGTGCATGGCCCGTTCCTGATCGCCGAGCGGCACGAGGGCGCGGACCTGCCGACCGTGCTGATCTACGGCCACGGCGACACGGTGCGGGGCTATCCCGAGCAGTGGCGGGAAGGGCTCGGGCCCTGGGAGATCGTGGTCGAGGGCGACCGCTGGTACGGACGCGGCACCGCCGACAACAAGGGCCAGCACGTCCTCAACCTCGCCGCCCTGGAGCAGGTGATCGCGGCCCGCGAGGGCCATCTCGGCTTCAACGTGAAGCTGCTGATCGAGATGGGCGAGGAATCGGGCTCCCCGGGCCTGCGGCCGTTCTGCCGGGAGCAGGCCGAGTCCCTGCGCTCCGACGTGCTGATCGCCTCGGACGGCCCCCGCCTCAACGGCGAGCGCCCGACCCTCTTCCTAGGCTCCCGCGGCGCCTACAATTTCGAGCTGAGCCTGAACCTGCGCGAGGGCCCGCACCATTCCGGCAACTGGGGCGGCCTGCTGCGCAACCCCGGCACGGTGCTGGCCTCGGCGATCGCCTCGATGGTCGACGCGCGGGGCAGCATCCTGGTGGACGCCCTGCGGCCGCCGCCGATCCCCGAGGGCGTGCGCGCGGCTTTGGCCGACATCCGCGTCGGCGAGGACCCGACCGCGCCCACGATCGATTCCGACTGGGGCGAGCCGGGCCTCACCCCGGCCGAGCGGGTCTTCGCCTGGAACACGCTGGAGGTGCTGGCCTTCAAGACCGGCGATCCGGACGGCCCGCTCAACGCCGTGCCGCCCCACGCCAAGGCGACCCTGCAGCTGCGCTTCGTGGTCGGCACCGACTGGCAGAACCTGATCCGGAACGTGCGCGCCCATCTCGACGCGCACGGCTTCCCGATGATCGAGGTCAGGCCGGCCCGCGCCGCCGAGGTGTTCCAGGCGACGCGGCTGCCGGTGGAGGATCCCTGGGTCGAGTGGGCGCTCCAGTCGATCGAGGCGAGCTCCGGCAAGAAGCCGGCGCTGCTGCCCAATCTCGGCGGCTCGCTGCCGAACGACGCCTTCTCGGAGATCTTAGGGTTGCCGACCCTCTGGGTGCCGCATTCCTACCCGGCCTGCCGCCAGCACGGGCCCGACGAGCACATGCTCGCCTCCGGCACCCGCGAGGGTCTGGCGATCATGGCCGGGCTGTTCTGGGATCTCGGGCAGGATGGCCCGGACATCCTCCGCCGCCGCGAAGCGAGGGCCTGACACGATGAGCGAGCCGGTCGTCCGCATCCGCGATCTGACGATCGCGCTCCCCAAGGGCGCCGACCGCCCGCACGCGGTCGAGGGCCTGAACCTCGACCTCGAGGCCGGGAAGATCCTGTGCGTGGTCGGGGAATCGGGCTCGGGCAAGTCGATGAGCGCCTACGCGCTGACCGGCCTCCTGCCCCGGGCCCTGAAGCCGACGGCCGGCACGATCCTGTTCGAGGGGCGGGACCTCCTGACCCTCGACGAGCCGGCGTGGCGGTCCCTCCGCGGCCGGCGCATCGCCATGGTGTTCCAAGAGCCGATGACGGCGCTGAACCCGGTGATGCGGATCGGCGACCAGATCGCCGAGATGTTCGAGGCGCACAACCTGCTCACCCGCGGCGAGCGCTGGGCCCGGGCGGTGGCGCTGGCCACCGAGGTCGGCCTGCCGAATCCCGAGGAGGCGGTCCGGGCCTACCCGCACCAGCTCTCCGGCGGCCAGCGGCAGCGGGCGATGATCGCCATGGCGCTGGCGCTGGAGCCCTCGGTGCTGGTCGCCGACGAGCCGACCACGGCGCTCGACGTCACCACCCAGGCCCAGATCCTCCGGCTGATCCGCGACCTGCAGCGGAAGCGCGGGATGAGCGTCCTGTTCATCACCCACGATTTCGGCGTGGTGGCGGAGATCGCCGACCACGTGGCGGTGCTCCAGCGCGGGCGACTCGTCGAGTCCGGCACGGCCGAAGCGGTGCTGCGCAACCCGCAGGCGCCCTACACCAAGGCGCTGCTCGCCGCCGTCCCGAGCCTGACGCCGCCGGCGCGCCCTCCGCTCGCGGCGGCCCCGGTCGCCCTGTCGGTCGCCGGCCTGTCGAAGACCTATGCCGGGCGCTCCGGCCTGTTCGGCAAGCCGCGGGTCGTGGCGGCGGTCAGGCAAGTCTCGTTCGATGTCCGCCGCGGCGAGACATTGGGGATCGTGGGCGAATCCGGCTCGGGCAAGTCGACCACGGCGCGGCTCGCGATCCGGCTGATCGAGCCCGACGGCGGCACGGTGCGCCTGGGTGACCTCGACTACACGGCGCTCAAGAGCGGCGCGCTGCGCGACAAGCGCAGCCGCATCCAGATGATCTTCCAGGACCCGTTCGCGTCGCTGAACCCGCGCCGCACCGTGGAGCAGATCATCACGGCGGGGCCGATCGCCCACGGGGTCCCGGCCGCGGAGGCGCGGGAGCGGGCGCGGAGCCTCCTCGACCTCGTCGGTCTCGATCCGAAGGCCGCTGCCCGCTACCCCAACGCCTTCTCGGGCGGCCAGCGCCAGCGCATCGGCATCGCCCGGGCGCTCGCCATGGAGCCGGACGTGCTGGTGGCCGACGAGGCGGTCTCGGCCCTGGACGTCTCGGTCCAGCGGCAGGTGCTGGATCTCCTGGAGGACCTGAAGCAGCGCCTGTCGCTGGCGATGCTGTTCATCACCCACGACCTGCGGGTGGCCGCCACGATCTGCGACCGGATCGCCGTGATGCACCGCGGCGCCATCGTGGAGATGCGGGGCACCGCGGACCTGTTCGCCGCGCCGGAGCACGCCTACACCCGCACCCTGCTCGCCGCGGTGCCGGGGGCGCACGCGCCCTGAGCCGTGCCGGCCCCGGACAGGCCAATCTGGGACGCAGAGACAAGTTTTTTGGACGGGACTGCCCTGTCCGGATCCTGCGAGTTCAGTAGGATAGCGCCGTTGTCGAGGGTGGAGCACCCCGGCGGATCTACGGCTGCACCCGCTATCCGTCCCCGCCCGCACCTCGCACGGGGACAGGGTTATCGAGCGTGTCGATCTCAGACAAGACCGACGACATCCGGCCGAACCGCAAGCGCAGCGAGGCGGATCTGCCGCCGGTGCTGCGCCGCGGGCGCGAGCACCGGATCGTGCGCTGGATCGGCGCCGCCAACCGCAAGGCACAGCGCTCCGCGGAGGACACCGCGCCCGCCTCCGCGGACAACCGCGTGATCAAGCTGAGCTGGGCCGACACGTTCGGCCGCCCGAGCCGGGCCGAGCCCGGCCGGCCCGCTCCGGGCCCCGCACAGGTGCTGCCGTTCCAGGGGCGCCGGAGCGAGACCGCGCCGCGCTCGACCCGGCGCCGCGCCGCCGATCAGCCGCCGGTGCCCGTCCTGCGCTGATCGACGCGCCCGCCGGGCACACCGAGGCCGATCGCCTTCGCGAGGGCGGAGCGCTGCGCGGCGTAGCCCGGCGCGGTCATCGGGTAATCGTCCGGCAGGCCGTAGCGCTCGCGGTACCGCTCCGGCGTCAGGCCGTGGGCGGTGAGGTGGCGTTTCAGGGTCTTGTAGGTCCGGCCGTCGATGAAGCTGACGATGCCGTCCTCCTGGACCGACTTGCGGATCTGGGCCGGCGTCGGCCGCTCCACGGCCGGCTCGGCGGCCGCCGCGGGCGGCTGCCCGTCGAGGGCCGCCAGGGCCGCGTGCACGCTCGCCATCAGCTCCGGCAGGGCCGTCGGCGGAACGGAATTGTTCGAGACGTAGGCGGCGACGATCTCGCCCACCAGCGTGACCAACCTGAGGCTGTTCTCGGGATTCTTTTCAGGCACTGCGGGAGTCCACACAAAGCTTTCGACGACGGTGCCCGCGGTTCCAAAGCAAAAACCGCGTATGTGTCAAGACGGTCTTGACAGAGAGTCGATCTCCCAAATCGCTTCACGGTGCGGGACGGCCGGCTCGCCGGCGCGAAAGGCCTCGGTCACCTGCACAAAGGTGCCAATCGAAGGCCGGTTACAGGGGTCGGGGGCCCGCGCGGCGGGAAATACCGCGCGCGGCGTCAGCCGATCCCGAGGGCGCGGATCAGGGTGAGGCTGAGGGCGATCAGGACCGCCAGGGAGGCGGTGACCGCGAGGGTGACCCGGCCGCCGACCCGGGCCAGGACACGGACGTCGACCCCGAGGCCGAGGGCGGCCATGGACAGGACCGTGAGCACGCCGGCGAGCTGGGTCAGCGGCTTCACCGCCGGGTCCGGGACGAGGCCCAGGGAGCGCAGGGTGGCCAGCGCCAGGAAGCCGAGGATGAACCAGGGCACCAGCTTGGTGAAGCCCGGACGGGACGGCGCCGGCGGCGCCCCCGCCGCCTGCGGCAGACGCGGGGCGATCAGCGAGAACACCACCACGACGGGGCCGAGCATCAGCACGCGCACCAGCTTGACCAGGGTGCCGACCTGGGTCGACAGCAGGCTCACCGGCACGGTCGCGGCCAGGACCTGCGGCACCGCGTAGACGGTCAGCCCCGCCAGCACCCCGTACTGGTTGTCGGTCATGCCGGCGAGGGGCACGAACAGCGGCAGCCCGAGCACCATCAGCACGCCCAGGACGGCGGTGAACGCGATGGCGGCGGCGATGTCCTTCGCCTCCGCGCCGATCACGGGCGCCACCGCGGCGATGGCCGAGTTGCCGCAGATGGCGTTGCCGCAGGCCACCAGGATCGCCATCCGGGCCGGCAGCCCGAGCGCCCGGCAGATCGCCACGCTGGCGGCGATGCCGAGCACCACGGTTCCGACGATGCCGGCCAGCAGCGCCGGGCCCGAGGCGAGGATCGCCCCGAGGCTCAGGGAGGCGCCGAGCAGCACCACGGCGACCTCGAGGAGCTGCTTGGCCGAGAAGGCGATGCCGGTGCGGAACTGCGCCGGGGGTGTCCAGGCGGTCCGCACCGCGATCCCGATCAGGATCGCCAGGACCAGGGCCTCGATATAGGGGTGGCCGGCGACCCGCTCCTCCACCGCCTGCGCGGCCATCGCCACCGCGGTGATCGCCGCGCACAGCCCGATCCCGGGCAGGACCGAGGCGGCCGTGTCCGACCGGCCGCCCCGGTCGGAGCGCGCCGGCGTCGGGGCCGTCTTGGAGGGGGCTTCAGGACTCACGGGATCGGGCTCCGGGGATCGTCGGCGGAGCCTATAGGAAGAAAACGTTCGCCGCACCCGCGCAACAGAGAAGTTCGATCTCTATTCGAGTGCCATGCGAGAAGACACATCTCGGCGTCCGCCGGAGACAGCGACAGGCCGAGCGCTGCCGGAGCGCTCCGCGTCCCCCCGCGGCGACGCGGGCCGGTGTCGCGCACCGGCCCGCCCCCGCTCAGGCCTGCATGCCCCAGCGCTGGACGGTGCGCCGCTCGATCGTCTGGAAGATCAGGTTCTCGACCACGAGGCCGATCAGGATCACGGTGAGCAGCCCGGCGAACACGTTCGGGATGTCGAGCATGTTCTTGTTCTCGAAGATGAACCAGCCGAGGCCGCCCGCCCCGGACGACACGCCGAAGACCAGCTCGGCGGCGATCAGGGTGCGCCACGCGAAGGCCCAGCCGACCTTCAGGCCGGTGAGGATCGAGGGGAAGGCCGCCGGGATCAGGATCTTGCCGATCAGCCGCGGGCCCGAGAGCCCGTAATTGCGCCCGACCATCTTGAGCGTGCGGCTGACCGACAGGAAGCCCGAATGGGTGTTGAGCGCGATCGCCCAGGTCACCGAGTGGACCAGCACGAAGATCAGGCTGCCGTTGCCCAGGCCGAACCAGATCAGCGCCAGGGGCAGCAGCGCGATCGCCGGCAGCGGGTTGAACATCGACGTCAGGGTCTCGAGGAGGTCGGTCCCGATCCGCGACGCGATGGCGACGCCGGTGAGCAGGGTCGCCAGGGCGACGCCGGCGGCGTAGCCCATGAGCAGCACCTTCAGCGAGCTCCAGGCCCGGGCCGGGAGCGTGCCGTCCGCGATGCCCCGGACGAAGGCCTCCACGGTCGCCGAGAAGGTCGGGAACAGGAGGTCGTTGTCGAGGTAGCGCCCGTAGGCCTCCCAGATCCCGGCGAGGAGCACGAGGATCACGACCTTGCGCAGCCAGGCCTGGTTGTAGAGCCGCTCGGCGACCGACAGCGGCTTCTCCACCACGGTGGCGCCGTGGGCGTGGCCGGTCTCGCGCACGATCTCGGGCCGGCCGGACGGCGGCAGGGGCGACAGGCGCGGCGCGGGGCCGGCCAGCGGGGGGCCGCTCAGGGCTTGCGCGCTAGACATTCTCCGCCTCCTGGATCTCTTCCGAGAACAGCATGTGCTGGATCCGGCCCTCGAGCTGCAGCGCCGCCTCCGGCGTTTCGGCGCTGTTGAGCTCGGCCTTCACCTCGCCGGGATGGGGCGAGAGCAGCAGGATGCGCGAGCCGACCTTGATCGCCTCGGGGATCGAGTGGGTGACGAACAGGACGGTGAAGCGCGTGCCCTCCCACAGCATCAGCAGCTCGTCCTGCATGCGCCGCCGGGTGAGCGCGTCGAGCGCCGCGAAGGGCTCGTCCATCAGCAGGATGTCGGGCTCCATCGCCATGCCGCGGGCGATGGCGACGCGCTGCTTCATGCCGCCCGACAGGGTGTGGGGGTAGCTGTCGGCGAACTTCGTGAGGTTGACCTTGTCGATGTAGAGGTTGGCCCGGTCCAGGGCCTCGCGACCTCTCAGCCGGCCCGAGGCCTCGAGGGCGAAGACCACGTTCTGCCGGACCGTCTTCCACGGCAGGAGCTGGTCGAATTCCTGGAACACCATCATCCGGTCGGGGCCGGGCTCGGTGACCGGGCGCCCCTTCAGGCGGATCTCGCCCTCGGTCGGCGCCATGTAGCCGCCCACCGCCTTGAGCAGGGTTGACTTCCCGCATCCGGACGGCCCGAGCAGGACGAAGCGGTCCCCGGGCCAGACCCGGAAGCTCACCCGGTAGGTGGCCGTGACGAGGTGCTCGGGCGTCTTGTAGCGGAGCGTGACGCCGTCGACCTCCAGCAGAGGCTGACCCGTGTCCATCCATCCTCCCTGGCGCCGCGGCTTGGGCCGCGTTTCGCTGAGCGCCGGAGATGGTCCGACCCTCACGGGAAAGTGTATCGGTCAGTCGAAGAGGCTGTAAAGGTCGATATTTTGTATGCGATAGGACCGAGGTCCTCGGGGCGCGATCCCGGCGCGGTCAGGCCGGGTGCCACCACGCCCCGCGCAGCACCACGCCCTCCGCGGTGATCCGCCGGTCGCCCGTCATGTGCTCGCCCCGGGTGTCGACGTAGTCGAACTCCCCGTCCCGCACCGCCAGCACCGTGGCGTCGCCGAGCGCCCCGACCTTCAGGGTCCCGTACTCCATCCGCTTCAGCGCCACGGCGGCGTTCACCGTGGAGGCGGCGACGACCTCGTCGAGGCTCATGCCCAGGCAGAGCATCTTCGACATGGTGGTGACCTGGTCGAAGGCCGGCCCCTCGATGCAGAGCTGGTGCACGTCGGACGAGATCGTGTCGGGCAGGAAGCCGCCGGCCAGCATGGCCCGCGCCGTCTTGAAGGCGAACGAGCCCTTGCCGTGGCCGATGTCGAAGATCACGCCCCGCGCCCGCGCCTCGCGGAGCGCCGGCTTCACGGCGCCCTGGGCCGTGATCGGGGAGTTCGGGAACGGCCGGAACGCGTGGGTCAGCACGTCGCCGGGCCGCAGCATGGCCAGCACCGCCTCGTAGCTCGGCGGCGGCTCGTCGATATGGGCCATCAGCGGCAGGCCGGTCTCCTCGGCGACCTGCAGCGCGATGTCGAGCGGCGCGGTGCCCTGGTCGCCCGAGGCGTGGCGCCCGACCCGGACCTTGATGCCGACGATCACGTCCCGGTTGGCGTCGGCGACCTCGACCGCCTCGCGCGGTGCCATGAGCCGCGGATCCTCGCTCTCGCCGACCATGATGGTCTTCGAGAAGCCGAAGATCCCCGCGAAGGAGACGTGCAGGTAGGCGAGGATCCGCGCCTGCGACCGCTCGATCACGTGGCTGCGGAAGCCGGCAAAGTTGCCGGGGCCGGCGCTGCCGGTATCGACCGAGGTGGTCACCCCCGAGGTCCGGCAGAATTCGTCGGCGTCGATGCCGAGCGAGGTGCCGCCCCAGTAGACGTGGGTGTGCAGGTCGATCAGGCCCGGGGTGACGATGGCGCCGGCCATGTCGCGGACCTGCGTGCCGGGGCTCGCCTGAAGGTCGCGGCCGAAGCCCGAGACGCGGCCGTCCGCGAAGGCGACGTCGCAGATCCCGTCGTGGTTCTGCGACGGGTCGATGACCCGCGCGCCCTTCAGGATGAGATCGTGCTGCACGAGAGACTCCAGATGTTGGTCGCGGGAATCCGACCCGTCATCGCGCGCGCAGCGAAGCGACCCAGGGATCCGCCACGCTCGGGGACCGCGCGCCGCCCTGGATTGCTTCGCTGCGCTCGCCAGGACGGCGCCGTCAGGCCGCCCGGGCGGGCACGGCCGTGTCGTTGAGGTGGCAGGCGGCGAAGTGGCCGGAGCCCACCGGGTCGAGGCCGGGCACCTCGGTCCGGCAGCGGTCGAAGGCGTGCGGGCAGCGGGTGTGGAAGCGGCAGCCCGACGGCGGGTTGATCGGGCTCGGCACGTCGCCCTTGAGGACGATGCGGGTGCGCCCGGCCCCGGGCTCGGGGATCGGCACCGCCGAGAGCAGGGCCTGGGTGTAGGGGTGCTTGGGCGCCAGGAAGATGTCCCGGCGCGGGCCGATCTCGACGATCTTGCCGAGATACATCACGGCGACGCGGTGGGTCATGTGCTCGACGATGGCGAGGTCGTGCGAGATGAACAGCATCGCGAGGTCGAGCTCGCGCTGCAGGTCGCGCAGCAGGTTGACGATCTGCGCCTTCACCGAGACGTCGAGCGCCGAGACCGCCTCGTCGCAGATGATCAGGTCCGGCTCGGCGGCGAGCGCCCGGGCGATGCCGATGCGCTGGCGCTGCCCGCCCGAGAACTCGTGCGGGAAGCGCCCGAGCGCCTCGCGGGGCAGGCCGACCCGCTCCATCAGGCTGGCCAGCCGGCTCTCCAGGTCGGCGGCGTTGCGGGCCAGCCCGAAGTTGCGGATCGGCTCGGCCAGGATCGCCCGCACCCGCATCCGCGGGTTGAGCGACGAGAACGGGTCCTGGAAGACCATCTGGATGTGGCGCCGCAGGGGCCGGAGCGCCCCGGCCGAGAGGTCGTCGATGCGCTTCCCGCCGAGGACCACCTGTCCGGCGGTGGGCGCGTAGAGGCGCATCAGCGCCTTGGCGACGGTGGACTTGCCGCAGCCGGACTCGCCGACGAGCGAGAGGGTCTCGCCGCGGGCGACCGTGAACGACAGGCCGTCCACCGCCTTGAGCACGCGGCTCTGGCGGCCGAGCAGGCCGCCGCCGAGGGCGAAGTGCTTCTTGAGGTCGTTGACCTCCAGCAGCGTGCGACCGGCGGGTGCGGGGGTGGCGCTCATGCCGCGAGGGCGTCCTTCGGCGCGTAGTGGCAGGCGGCGAGGTGGCCCGGCGCCTTCGGCTCCAGGGCCGGCGCGTAGGCGCGGCACAGGTCGGTCACGTCCGGGCAGCGCCCGGCGAAGACGCAGCCCTCGATCCGACCTTTGAGGCTCGGCACCATGCCGGGGATCTCGGCGAGCCGCGCGTCGGCGCCGTGCTCGACGGCGCCGAGCTTCGGCACCGCCCCCATCAGACCGCGGGTGTAGGGGTGGCGCGGCGACCGGAACAGGTCGCGGACCGGCGCCTCCTCGACCTTGCGGCCGGCATACATCACCACCACCCGGTCGGCGACCTCGGCGACCACGCCGAGATCGTGGGTGATCAGCATGATGGCGGCGCCGACCCGGGCCTTCAGGTCGCGCATCAGGTCGAGGATCTGGGCCTGGATGGTCACGTCGAGCGCCGTGGTCGGCTCGTCGGCGATCAGGAGTTTCGGCGAGCAGGCGAGCGCGATGGCGATCATCACCCGCTGGCGCATGCCGCCGGAGAGCTGGTGCGGGTATTCCCGCACCCGGCGCCGCGGCTCGGGGATGCCGACGAGGGTCAGCATCTCCACCGCCCGCTCCTCGGCCTCCCGGCGGCCGAGGCCCTGGTGCAGCCGCAGGGTCTCGCCGATCTGGCGGCCGACCGTCAGCACCGGGTTCAGCGAGGTCATCGGCTCCTGGAAGATCACGCTGATGTCGTTGCCGCGGATCTTGCGCATGGCGCTGTTCGGCAGGTCGAGGAGGTTCCTGCCCTCGAACTTGATCGCGCCGGCGATGCGGGCCGGCGGCTCGGGCAGGAGCCGCAGGATCGACATCGAGGTCACCGACTTGCCGCAGCCGGACTCGCCCACGATCGCCAGGGTCTCGCCCGACTGGATCGCGAACGAGACCCCGTCCACCGCCCGGTTCACCCCGTCGGGGGTGCGGAAATGGACCTGCAGGTTCTCGATCGACAGAAGGGGGGTGCCGCTCACGCCTGTGCTCATCCCTGTGCTCATCACACGTCCTTCGCCATGCGGGGATCGAGGGCGTCGCGCAGGCCGTCGCCGACGAGGTTCACGGCGAGCACCGTCATCGAGAGGAAGATCGCCGGGAACAGGATGATGTAGAACTTCACCTGCCAGAGGGCCCGGCCCTCGGCCATGATGTTGCCCCAGGACGGCGTCGAGGGCGGCACGCCCGCGCCGATGAACGACAGGATCGCCTCGGTGATCATCGCGGAGGCGCAGATATAGGTCGCCTGCACGGTCATGGGCGCCAGCGTGTTGGGCAGGATGTGGCGCCAGATGATCGCCGGCATCCGGGTGCCCGTGGTCACCGCCGCCTCGACGTAGGGCTGCTCGCGCAGCGACAGCACCACGCCGCGCACGAGGCGGGCGACGCGCGGGATCTCCGCGATGGTGATCGCGATGATCACGTTCTGGACCGAGCCGCGGGTGAGCGCCATCAGCGCGACCGCGAGCAGGATCGGCGGGATCGACATCATGCCGTCGACGACCCGCATGACGATCCCGTCGAGCCAGCGCACCATGCCGGAGACGAGGCCGACCGCCAGCCCGGCGATCGACGCGAGGAACGCCACCGAGAAGCCGACCAGCAGCGAGACCCGGGCGCCGTAGACCACCCGCGAGTAGACGTCGCGGCCGAGCATGTCGGTGCCGAACCAGTACTGCGCCGACGGTGCCCGGGTGCGCTTGGCGGGCGCCAGGGCGGTCGGGTCGACGGTGCCGAGATAAGGCGCGAGCACCGCCATCAGGAAGACGATGAGCAGCAGCACGCCGCCGACCACGATGGTCGGGTTGCGGCGCACGTAGGTCCAGACCTTGCCCCGGCGCTTGCGGGCCGGGATGACGTCCGGCAGCGGCGCCGCGACGGCGAGGCCCGGCGGCGGCGGTGCCTTGGGGACGGCACCGTCGGACGGATTGCCCGCCTGCGGGGCGCTGCTGGGGAAGGGCGCGACGGTCGCGGTCAATAGCGGATCCTCGGGTCGAGCACGGTGTAGAAGAGGTCGATGGCGAGGTTCACGAGCACGTAGACGAAGCTGAACAGCAGCACGACGCCCTGGATGACCGGGTAGTCGCGCCGCAGGATCGCGTCGACGGTGAGGCGCCCGAGGCCGGGGATGGCGAAGACCGTCTCGGTCACCACCGCGCCGCCGATCAGCAACGCGATGCCGATGCCGATCACGGTGACGATCGGCACCGCGGCGTTCTTGAGGGCGTGGACGAACAGGACCGGCCCCTGCGCCAGCCCCTTGGCCCGGGCGGTGCGCACGTAATCCTGCTGGAGCACGTCGAGCATGGTCGCGCGGGTCACCCGGGCGATCAGCGCGATGTAGACGAGGCCCAGCGTCACCGCCGGCAGGATCAGGTTGGACAGCCAGGGCCACAGGCCCTGCTCGATCGGCGTGTAGCCCTGGACCGGCAGCCAGCCAAGCTCGAGGGCGAAGACGTAGGCCAGCACGTAGCCGACCACGAAGACCGGCACCGAGAAGCCCGTCACGGCGAGCCCCATCACGAGGCGGTCGATCAGGCTGCCGGCCTTCCAGGCGGCGACGACGCCGAGCGGCACCGCCACCACGATGGCGAAGACCAGGGTGACGAGCATCAGCGAGACGGTGGGCTGCACCCGCTGGCCGATCATGGTGGTGACCGGCAGGTTGGTGAAGATCGAGGTGCCGAGATCCCCGTGCAGGATCTGCCAGGACCATTCCCAGAACCGCACCAGGAACGGCCGGTCGAGGCCGAGCGTGGCGCGGATGCGGGCGACGTCGTCGGGCGTCGCCTGGTCGCCCGCGATGATCGCCGCCGGGTCGCCGGGGGCGAAGTAGAGGAGGCTGAAGACGAACAGCCCGACCACCGCCATGACCGGGATGGTGGCGAGGATGCGCCTGCCGATATAGCCGAGCATGGGTCCTCGCTATCGTGCGGGCGGGCGGGCGCGGCGGGTAGCGCCGCCCCTGCCCTCATCGCGGGGGCCGACATTCACGCGTCCGGGTCGGGCGCCGACGCTGGCGGCGGAGCGCGACGCGCCCCCTCTCCCGTGCGGGAGCGGGTCGGGGTGCGGGATCGGACGCTTCAGGAGCGCGCGCACCGCCGGCGCACGTGCGGGAGAGGGGCCTCGCGCCTCGTCCCGCGGCCGCGTTGCCGAACGCGCTGTCCGAGGCCGGTAGCCCGCCCGAGAGACCGGGCGGGTCGGGCGGCCCGACTTGGCGAGAGCGGGCGCCATCACGCCTTCGACACGCCCCAGGTGAAGGGGATCGGCCCCTTCACGATGCCCGAGACGTTCTTGCGCCACGCCTGGTAGCCGAGGAAGAACCCGGTGGGCACGTAGACCACGCCCTCGCAGGCGGCGGCGTTGACCTTGTCGATGGCGGCCTTCTCGGCGGCCGGGTCGGCGGCGTCGAACCACTCGGCGATGGCGGTCTCGACCGGCGGGATGCTGGGCCAGCCGAACCACGCCTTGTCGCCGCTCGCCCGCACCGCCGGGTAGCCCGCCGGATTGATGCAGTCGGCGCCCGCGTGCCAGGTGTGGAACATGTTCCAGCCGCCCTGAGACGGCGGCGCCTTGGAGGCCCGGCGGGTGCCGGTCGTGCCCCAGTCGGTGGCGACGAAGTCGACGTTGAAGCCCATCTGCTTCAGGAGGTCGGCGGTGATGTCGCCCTGCGCCTTGGTGATCCCCTGGTCCTGCGCCACGACGCAGACCACCGGCTCGCCCTTGTAGCCGGCCTCCTTGAGCAGCTTCTGGCCGAGCTTGATGTCGCCCTTGCCGACATTGCCGCCGCCCGCCTCGCTGTAGAGGGGCGTCCCCGGCGTGAAGAAGCCCGGCAGCTTCTTCCACAGGCTGTCGTCGTCGCCGACGATCGCCCGCATGTAGTCCTCCTGGCTCATGGCGGTCATGACCGCCTGGCGGATCTTCGGGTTGTCGAAGGGCGGGTGCAGGTGGTTCATCCGGAACGACCCGACATTGCCCAGCGGGTCGGCGATATCGACGTTGAGGTTGGCGTTCTTGCGCAGCAGCGGCACGAGGTCGGAGATCGGGTTCTCCCACCAGTCGACCTCGCCGTTCTGCAGGGCCGCCGACGCGGTGGCAGCGTCCGGCATGATCACCCACTCGACCCGGTCGACCAGCATGCGCTTGCCGCCAGCGAGCCAGGAATTCGGCTCGTCGCGGGGCTTGTAGTCGGTGAAGGTCTCGAACACCGCCCGGGCGCCCGGCACCCACTCGTTGCGGACGAACTTCATCGGGCCCGAGCCGACATACTCGGTGATCTGCGTGAACGGGTCGGTCTTGGCGATCCGCTCCGGCATCATCAGCGCCATCGGCGCGTTGGTCTTGCCCAGCGCGTAGAGCAGCTTCGGGAACGGCTTCTTCAGGCGCCACTGGAAGGTCTTGTCGTCGGTCGCCGCGAGGTCGTCCTGGATCCCGCGGATCATCAGGCCGATCGGGTCCCGGGCCATCCAGCGGGTGAGGCTCGCCACCACGTCCTTGGCCAGCACCGGCTCGCCGTCGTGCCACTTGAGGCCGGGGCGCAGCCGGAAGGTCCAGGTCAGCTTGTCGCCCGAGACCTCCTCGGACTCGACCATCTGGCGCTGCGGCTTCAGCTGCGCGTCGACGCCGTAGAGCATATCCCAGACGAGGGTGCCGGCGTTGCGCACCACGTACTGGGTCCCCCAGATCGGGTCGAAATTGGCGAGGTTCGCCTGCGGCACGAAGCGCAGGACCTTGCCGCCCTGCGCGAGGGCCGGCCGCGCGAGCTGCGGCGCAGCCAAACCGAGCGCAGCCGAACCCTTGAGAAAGGTCCTGCGGTCCATCGTCTTCTCCCTGGCGGTGCGGATCTCAAGCATCGGTCGCCGGCCCGCACCTTGCGGGCGAGTTTGAACGGTTCTGATGCACGGGCGCAATGGCCCGACGTGACAACGCGGCCCGGGCAAGCGCCCACGCCGCCACCGGCCTCGGGGCGACGGCGGCGTGGATGGGGGCTGGGGTGGCGCGGCTCGAACTCACGGGGCGCGTCTCGCAAGCCCCGCGCCAGCCCGACCGTCCCTGCGTTATGTATTCAGGATCGGCGGTCTGTTTCGCGCGCGGTCTCGCGACGGCGCGTCAACCCGGAACCGCCGGGGCGCGGAGGGCCCGCACCGACGGCGGCCCCGGATGTCCGGCTCGCCCGCGGCCCCCGGAAAGGCGGGGAGGCGTGCGCGCACAGGCGCGGGCGCGATGCCGGCGCGACCGCGCCAGAAGTGGGAGGGCCGACCGCGCACCGACTCCGTCCTCGCTCCGCTCCCGCACGGGAACGGGGCGCGTCGTGCCCGGTCCGGGCTCAGCCCACCTGCCGCAGGTGGCCGCCCCGCGCGCCCGGCACCGCCTGCATGGCGCGGATGAAGGCCGCGATCCGGGGCGCGATCACCGCCCGGTAGCGCGAGCCGTTGAACACGCCGTAATGGCCGACGCCGGCCTGGAGGTGGTAGGCCTTGCGTGCCTCGGGCAGGTTCGGCGTCAGGTCGAGGGCCGCCTTGGTCTGGCCGACGCCGGAGATGTCGTCGTTCTCGCCCTCCACCGCCAGGATCGCGCAGCGGCGGACGGCGCCGAGATCGACCGGTGTGCCGCGGTGCTTCATCTGTCCCGTCGGCAGGGCGTGGTCGACGAACACGGTCTGCACGGTCTGGAGGTAGTACTCGGCCGTCAGGTCCATCACGGCGAGGTACTCGTCGTAGAACTCGCGGTGCTTCTCGGCCGAGTCGCCGTCGCCCGTCACCAGATGGTCGAACATGTCCGAATGGGCGGTGACGTGGCGGTCGAGGTTCATCGCCATGAAGCCCGAGAGCTGCAGGAAGCCCGGATAGACCCGGCGCCACGCGCCCGGGTAGATCGG
The DNA here is from genome assembly GCF_052045615.1 of Methylobacterium sp. 22177. Lineage (NCBI taxonomy): Bacteria > Pseudomonadati > Pseudomonadota > Alphaproteobacteria > Hyphomicrobiales > Methylobacteriaceae > Methylobacterium > Methylobacterium sp. 22177. Next base: position 28,435 of record NZ_JBQEPK010000009.1, read on the forward strand.
CGGCACGAGGCTGATCGTGTTCTGCTCGAACCACTTCTGACCGCGCTCCTGCGCGAGGCAGTTCACCGCGGTGGGCGAGCGGCGGGTGTCGATCGGGCCGCCCATCAGGGTCATGGAGGTCGGCACCGCCGGCTCGTCGGCCGCCTCCATCAGCGCCACCGCGGCGATCACCGGCACGGCCGGCTGGCAGACCGCCATGACGTGCAGGTCCGGCCCCAGGACCGCGAACATCTCCTGCAGGTAGTCGATGTAGTCGTCCAGATCGAACTGGCCGGCGAAGAGCGGCACCATCCGGGCGTCGGTCCAGTCGGTGATATACACCCGGTGGTTCGGCAGCATCGCCTCGACGGTGCCGCGCAGCAGCGTGGCGTAGTGACCCGACATCGGCGCGACGATCAGCAGCTTGGGCTGCGGCTCCGCGGGGGCCGCCTGGAACGCGCGGTCGAAGGCGATCAGGCGGCAGAACGGCCGCTCCCAGACCACCCGCTCGGTGACCGGGACCGCCGCGCCGTCCACCACCGTCTCGGTGAAGCCGAAGGCGGGCTTGCCGTACTGGCGGGTGACGCGCTCGAACATCTCGCAGCCGGCGCTGACCGCGCGGGCATAGGGTCCGTAGGCCAGGGGGTTGCCCGGCATCTGCAGCCCGTAGCGGGTGAGGTCGGCGGCGACGCGGGCGGGTGCCATCAGGGCGCGCGCGCCCTCGTACAGGGAATAGGCCAGCAGCATCGTCACCTCGCGGTCTCGGTCCGGCCGCGGGCTTCAGAGCCGCGCGACCCATACCCCCTGCAACCCGATTCGGTAGGATAATGCTCCACCCTGAACGCGGGTGGAACATCCCGCAGCTGCGGCGACTTGCCTGTGACCAGATCCGCCGGCGACCCTCCGCCAGCGACGACGTGTCCGGGTCGGCATGCCGGGATTCCCAGCACCGCGTCGTGCGAAGGGAGTCCGCGGGACGCCGCTCCGGCGGCGCCCGTCCGGCGACGCACGATACAGTCTATGCCCGATACCGATCTCAGCGGCCTCGGTCGCGACGCGCGACACCTGCGGCTCGACACCTTCGTCCGCCTGCGCTGGCTCGCCATCACGGGCCAGAGCGCGGCGGTCGTCGGGGCGCAGTTCGGCCTCGGCCTGCCGCTGCCCTTCGGCTGGTGCTTCCTGGTGATCGCCACCTCGTCCTGGCTGAACCTCGCCCTGCGGATCCGCTTCCCGGCGAGCTACCGGCTCAGCGACGATTCCGCGGCGCTGCTCCTCGCCTTCGACATCGTGCAGCTCGCGGCCCTGCTGTTCCTCACGGGCGGGCTCCAGAACCCGTTCTCGCTGCTGTTTCTCGCCCCCGTGCTGATCTCCGCCACCGCCCTGCCGCCCGAGCGGACGCTGGCGCTCGGCCTCCTGGCGGTGGGCCTCGCGACCCTGCTCGCGCTGGTGCACCGGCCCCTGCCCTGGTTCGCGGACGGTCGGATCGAGCTGCCGTTCCTGTACGTCTCCGGCGTCTGGACCGCGATCCTGCTCGGCACCGCCTTCACGGGCGTCTACGCGTGGCGGGTGGCCGAGGAGACCCGGCTCCTCGCCCAGGCGCTCGCCGCCACCGAGCTGGTGCTCGCCCGCGAGCAGCACCTGTCGCAGCTCGACGGGCTCGCGGCCGCGGCTGCCCACGAATTAGGCACACCGCTGGGCACGATCATGGTTGTGACCAAGGAGCTGATCCGCCAGCTCGGCCCCACCGCCTCGCCGGCGGTGGCGGAGGATCTCAACCTGCTGCGCGAGCAGGTCGACCGCTGCCGCGGCATCCTCGGCAAGCTGACCTCCCTCGACGGGGACGGGGCGGGGGCCGGCTTCCTGGAGACGGTGACGTTCAGCCACCTCGTGGAGGAGCTGGTGGCGCCGCAGCGGGCACTCGGCGCCGCCCTCGCCGTCACCAGCACCGGCGAGGGGCCGGAGCCCGCCTGCCGGCGCAACCCGGGCGTCATGTTCGGGCTCGCCAACATCCTCGACAACGCCGTCGACTTCGCCGAGGCCGGCGTCACCGTGGAGGGGCGCTGGACCCCCGACCGCGTCTGGATCGAGATCCGCGACGACGGGCCGGGCTTCTCCAGCGAGGTGCTGCTGCGGGCGGGCGAGCCCTACGTCACCACCCGCAGCCACGACCGGCCGCAATCCGGCGGGACCGTGGGGGCCGGGCTCGGCCTCGGGCTGTTCATCGCCAAGACCCTGATCGAGCGCTCGGGGGCGCAGCTCGCCCTCATGAACGTCGCGGCGCCGGACGCCCACGGGGCGATCGTGCGCGTCTCCTGGGCCCGCCACATCTTCGAGCGCGGCGCCGCGCCGCGACATTCTCCGGAACTCAGTATCCGCGCCCCCCTGCCACCGCGCGACGCCGTACCTATATGAAGGACAGACCAAGAACCCGACGACGAAAACCCGAAAGGAGTGCCGGATGCTCACGCAGCCCGGGACCTCGGCGGCGACAGACCCCGCCGTGATCAACGATGCCGATCCACTGGCCGCCTTCTCCGACCGCAGCCTGCTGATCGTCGACGACGACAAGCCCTTCCAGACCCGCCTCGCCCGCGCCATGGAGAGCCGCGGCTATCACGTGCAGGTGGCCGACAGCGTCGCGGACGGCGTCTCCGCCGTCGAGGCGCGCGCGCCCGCGTTCGCGGTGATCGACATGCGCCTCGGCGACGGCAACGGCCTCGACGTGATCGCCCGCCTCAAGGAGCGCCGCCCCGAGGCCCGGGGCGTGATCCTCACCGGCTACGGCAACATCGCCACGGCGGTGACCGCGGTGAAGCTCGGCGCCTTCGACTACCTCGCCAAGCCGGCCGACGCCGACGAGATCCACGGCACGCTGATGGCGCAGCCGGGCGAGCGGGCCGACCCGCCCGAGAACCCGATGTCGGCCGACCGGGTCCGCTGGGAGCACATCCAGCGCGTCTACGAGCTGTGCAGCCGCAACGTCAGCGAGACCGCCCGGCGCCTCAACATGCACCGGCGGACCCTGCAGCGGATCCTGGCCAAGCGCGCGCCGCGCTGAGGCCGGACCGCTCCGGCGCCGCCCGGTCGGTTGCATCGCCCCGCCTCTGTGGGCTAGCTGCGCGGGTCCCGGACGGTTCGTCCGGGGCCCGAAATCTTTTCGAGGGCGGATCTCGTGAACGGGCGCAACGCCATCACCATCATCAGCATGATGGTCCTCGTCGGCACCGAGGTGTTCGCCGTGGCCATCGCGGCGGGCTGGGCCATCGCGGGCATCTTCGATCTCGGCGACCGGGTCGGGCACGTCCTGATGGGCCTGTTCAGCCTGTTCGCGGCCTGGATCATGCTCCAGCTCTGGCGCCGGGCGACCAGCATCGAGCCCCTGCGGGGCCCGGCTGCGCATCGCTGAACGAGCGCGCGCGGGCGGGTTCTTCATTCAAGTTGTATCGAACAGCGGAATGATCCCTATGCGTGCGGCGTGTTCGACAGTGCGCCGGCCTTCCTGCTAGAAGCGACCGGCGACGGTCTGTGTGATGTTGTCGCAGGTCACACCCCCGTCCCGGACACGCGTGAGACCCGAAGATCCATGAAAGCCCGTATCATCGTCACCCTGAAGACCGGTGTGCTGGACCCGCAGGGCAAGGCGATCGAGGCCGCCCTCCGATCCCTCAGCATCGAGGGCGTCGACGGCGTCCGGCAGGGCAAGGTCTTCGACATCGAGGTGTCGGCGGTCGACAGCGCCGCCGCCGAGGCGACCCTGCGCGCGGCCTGCGAGAAGCTCCTGGCCAACACCGTCGTCGAGAACTACGCGATCGAGATCCTCTGATGCACGCCGCGGTCGTCGTCTTCCCGGGTTCCAACCGCGAGTCGGACGTCGTCCGGGCCCTGCGGCGCTCCGGCGCGCAGGTGAGCCTCGTGTGGCACGCGGACCACGCGCTCCCCGCCGGCACCGACCTCGCCGTCCTGCCCGGCGGCTTCTCGTACGGCGACTATCTGCGCTGCGGCGCCATCGCCGGCCGGGCCGCCGCCATGGACGCGGTCCGGGCCCACGCCGCCCGCGGCGGCCTCGTGCTCGGCATCTGCAACGGCTTCCAGATCCTGTGCGAATCGGGGCTCCTGCCGGGCGTTCTGATGCGCAACATCGACCGGCGCTTCATCTGCCATCGGCAGACGCTCCGGGTCGAGCGCACCGACACCCGCTTCACCAGCGCCTACCGGCAGGGTCAGGTCATCGACGTCTGCGTGGCCCACGGCGAAGGCAACTACTTCGCCGATCCCGAGACCCTGGCGCGGATCGAGGGCGAGGGCCGGGTCGCCTTCCGCTACTGCGACGCGACCGGCGCGATCACCGTGGAGGCCAACCGCAACGGCTCCCTCAACGCCATCGCGGGCGTCCTGTCGGAGACCGGGAACGTCCTCGGGATGATGCCGCACCCGGAGAACTTCGTCGAGGACCTGATCGGCGGGACCGACGGGCGCGGTCTGTTCGACAGTCTGGCGGCCTGAGATCGCCGGGCGAGAACCTGCCTTAACTCCGCATTAAGGTTTTCGAGGCATAAACAGGCATCCAGTGATCTGGATGTCGAGTTGGACATATCCGTCCGCTCTGTTTTGATGCCTCCCTGATGACTCCTCGAGCCGCTCCGTCCGGGGCGGCTTTTTTCTGTGCGCTCGCCGCCGCGCCGGCTGGCCGGGCCGCGCGGAAGCGGCCCGCACGGGCCGGGCAGCCGCGCCGCCTGACCCCTTCGGGGCCCCCTGCGCGGTCCCGGACGGCGCCGGTTGCCGATCGCGGGGCGTTGCCCGGCGATGACGTGTCGAGCGCGCCGTTGCCCCGGATCTGGGACGCCGCCCTCGCGGCCGTCCCCGCGTGAGACGCGCGTCCGCTCCGGATCCACAACGCGAGAGCCCAGGCCGGGCGGACCCGACCTGGGCTGAGTGCGACCTCGGCTGAGTGCGGGCTGGGCGGGGCGAGCCGCCTCAGTACAGCCCGCCGGCCTGCGCGGCCCGGTCGGGATCGGGCGCGACCGCCGCGGGGGCGGCCGCCTGGCCGCCGCCCGAGGAGGACGGCGCCGAGTAGGAATCCGGCGGCGCGGTGCCGGGCTTGAACGCCTCCAGGATCGTCCCGGCGCCCTCCCCCGAACCGGCGCGGGTGCCGCTCGCGAGGTTGATGCGGATCAGCTTGATCCCCGGCGGCACGCGGAACGGCGTCGGCGGCTTGTCCTTGAGGGCCGTCTTCAGGAACTCCAGGGCGATCGGCGCGGCCAAGCCGCCGCCGGTGGCGCGGTCGCCCAGCGACCGCGGCTTGTCGAAGCCGATATAGATGCCGACCGCCAGATCCGGCGAGAAGCCCACGAACCACGCGTCCTTGGCGTCGTTCGTCGTGCCGGTCTTGCCGGCCAGCGGCTTGCCGATCTGCTTCAGGATCGTGGCGGTGCCGCGCTGGACCACCCCCTCCATGATCGAGACCATCTGGTAGGCGGTCAGCGGGTCGAGCACCTGCTCGGAATCGTCCACCAGCTTCGGCTCGTCCTGGCCCGACCACTTCTCGGCGTCGCAGCCGATGCACTTGCGGTTGTCGTGCCGGTAGATCGTCTCGCCGATGCGGTCCTGGATCCGGTCGATCAGGGTCGGCCGGATGCGCCGGCCGCCGTTGGCCAGCATCGAGTAGGCGGTGACCATGCGCATCACCGTGGTCTCACCCGCGCCGAGCGACATGGGCAGCACCGGCAGCATGTCGTCGTAGACGCCGAAGCGGCGTGCGTACTCGGCGATGAGCGGCATGCCGACATCCTTGGCGAGCCGGACCGTCATCAGGTTCTTCGAGTGCTCGATGCCGTAGCGCAGGGTGTGCGGGCCGCCCGACTTGCCGTCGTAGTTCGAGGGCGTCCAGGCCTCCTGGCCGGGACCGGCCTCGATGGTGATCGGGGTGTCCTGGATGATCGAGGCGGGCGTGTAGCCGTTGTCGAGGGCCGCCGAGTAGACGATCGGCTTGAACGAGGAGCCGGGCTGGCGCATCGCCTGGGTGGCGCGGTTGAACTCGGACTCGTCGTACGAGAAACCGCCGACCATCGCGTGCACGCGGCCCGTATTCGGGTCCATGGCCACGATGGCGCCGGAGACCTCGGGCTTCTGGCGCAGGCGGAACTGGCCGCGGCCGCCGTCCATCGCCTCGACGTAGACCATGTCGCCGGGCTGGAGATTGGCGCGGCCGGCCCAGCGCATGCCCTCGGGGGTGATCACGCCGGTCTCGCGGTCCTTGCCGACCTGGCCGGAGGCCTCGCGCCGGGGCTGCAGGCCGATCTGCACGCCGCCGCCGCCGTTGCCCAGCACCACGGCGAGCCGCCAGGGGGCCACGTCGCCGAGCGCCGGAACCTCGGCCGCCGCCATGCCCCAGTCGCGCCCGGTCAGGTCGACCTTGGTGACCGGACCGCGCCAGCCATGGGCCTGGTCGTAGCGCACGAGGCCGTCGACCAGAGCCTTGCGGGCCCAGGCCTGCATCTTCGGGTCGAGGGTCGTGCGCACCGAGAGGCCGCCCTCGTAGAGCTTCTTCTCGCCGTAGCGCTCGGAGATCTCGCGGCGGACCTCCTCGGTGAAGTAGTTGGCGTTGGCGGCGTTCGGGAAGGCGACGCGCGGGTTGACGCCGAGCGGCATCTTCTTGGCGGAATCCGCCTCCTCCCGGGTGATGTAGCCGTTCTCCGCCATCAGGCGGATGATCTCGTTGCGGCGGTCGAGGGCCGCCTGGGTCTTGCGGTAGGGGTGGTAGTTGTTCGGCCCCTTCGGCAGGGCGGCGAGGTAGGCCGCCTCGTTGATGGTCAGCTCGTGGACCGACTTGCCGAAATAGTCGAGCGCGGCGGCCGCGACGCCGTGCAGGTTGCGGCCGGGCACGATCGTGCCGAGGAAGATCTCGTTGAGGTAGAGCTCGAGGATCTTGTCCTTCGAGTAGGCCGCCTCGATCCGGAGCGCCAGCAGCGCCTCCTTGATCTTCCGGTCGTAGGTCTGCTCGGAGGAGAGCAGGAAGTTCTTGGCGACCTGCTGGGTGATGGTCGAGGCGCCCTGCCGCTTGCCTGACTTGGCGTTGGTCAGGAAGGCGCGCACGATCCCCTCGGGGTCGATGCCGCCGTGCTTGTAGAAGTTCTTGTCCTCGGCCGACAGGAAGGCCGCCACGACGATCTTCGGCATCGCCTGGATCGGCAGGTACAGCCGGCGCTCGCGGGCGTACTCGGCCAGCAGGGAGCCGTCCGCCGCGTGGACGCGGGTCATCACCGGCGGCTCGTAATTCGCGAGGGCGGCGTGGTCGGGCAGGTCCTGGCTGTACTTCCAGTAGAAGTAGCCGCCCACCGCCGCGCCGACCATGAACAGCACCGCGGCGGCGCTGAACAGGATCCCAAAGAAACGGAGGATCAGACGCATCCGGTGTTCCGCTCGTCGCTGGCCCGGCCGAATGCCGGAATCGGCTCATCCGGCGCGTGCACCCCGCGCGCTGCGCGGCCGGCCCCCGGACGGTCCCGTGAGACCCCCTCGGAATGCCGGTTTCGGCGGCCGTGCGACGGGGCGTCGGACGTCCCGTATCGACACTCTATCTATGGTGAAACTGGGGCGGCGGCGGCCGCGCGGCGCGTCGGGGCCGGCCGGCCGAGCGTGGCGCGGTTGGTGAAGAACTGGTCGATCGCCTTGGCCATGGAGCCGGTGACGTCGGCCCGCCACTCCGGCGATTGCAGCATCTCCAGGTCGCGCTTGCTGGAGAGGTAGCCGAGTTCCACGAGCACGCTCGGCACGTCGGGGGAGCGCAGCACCACGAAGCGCGCCTCCCGGTGGGGCTTGGCGCTCATCTTCATCACGGGGGCGAGCTGGCCCATCAGCGTGCGGGCGAAGCCCGACGAGAAGCCCCGCGTCTCGCGCAGGGTCAGCTCCTGCAGGATGTCGGCGATGTCCGGCGGCGCCTCGGCGGCGTCGACGCCCGCGGCGGAATCGGCCCGGTTCTCGCGCTCGGCGAGCTTGGCGGATTCGGCGTCCGTGGCCTTCTCGGAATTGGTGTAGATCGTGGCGCCGCTCACCTGGGGCGCCGCCGAGATCGAGTCCGCGTGGATCGACACGAACAGGTCGGCCCTGGCGTCGCGGGCGAGGCGCACCCGCTCGGCCAGGGGCACGAACACGTCGCGGTCGCGGGTCATCCGGACCCGGTAGCGGCCGCCCGCCTCCAGCTTCGCCGCGAGGGCCTGGGCGAAGCCGAACACGATGTCCTTCTCGAACACGCCGCCCACCGCGATGGCGCCGGGATCGGTGCCGCCGTGGCCGGCATCGACCATGATCAGCGGCCGCTGGTCGGCGGGCTCCGGCGGCGCGGCGCGGGCCTGGGCGGGGGCGGGATCGGCGGTAGCGGCGGCCTTGCGGAACGCGTCGCGGTCGGCGCGCTGCAGCGGGATCGTGAGCAGAACCGCGCCGTCGCGCGGCCGCGTCGCGGTCTCGATCTTCCCGACGGTGGCGGGCGCGGTGAGGTCGATCACGATGCGGGACCGCCCGGGCGCGAACAGGCCGTAGCGGAAGCTCTGCACGAGGCCGTCGCGGCGGCTGCCGGTCCCAGAATCGAGCTGGAAATTGACCTCGGGCAGGTCGATCACCGCCCGGTCGGGCCGCTCCATCACGAAGCCGCGGGCCTCCACGGCCCGGGACAGCGTCAGGGTGAGGCGCGTGGTGCCGGCCTGGCTCGCGAGGTCGGCCCCGATGGCGACGGCCGGCTTCTCGCCGGTCTGCGCGGCGACCGGCGCCCCCGCCAGCGCCGGCAGGAGCGCGACGGCGAGGCGGAGCCATGCGGAACGGATCAGGCGCGCGCAGTTCGGCATCGGTCCGGTGTCGTCTCCCGTGCCCTCCGTTAAGGCATGGGACCGACTTGGTTAACGGGGGGTTGCCGTCGCCGGTTCGATCCGGCCGGCCTTGTGGCCGGGATGCGACAAGTCCGGGCCTCCCGCGCGCGGCGCCTCAGCGGTACGCGACGACCCGGCTCGCCTGCCCGACCACCGTGACCCAGCAGGTCAGGGACGCGTCGGCGGCCCGCTGGACCTCGCCGACCTGCAGGCGGATGAGGTCGGCCGGCGAGCGGGCGCCCGAGAGCGCTCGCAGATGCGCGACGGCCGCCTCGCCCTCGCCGCGCACGTAGCGGGCGATGATCGAGCCGATCTCGGCGACGTCGAGGCGGTCGGGGGTGAAGACGATGCGGTTCGCGGCCGCGGCGCGGCCCGGACCCGCGGCGGTCACCGGCGGGAGGGCGACGTCGATCGCGGCCTCGGTCACCGGGTCGGACGAGGCTCCCACCGTGCCGTCGGGCGCAGTCTCGCCCGCGATGTCGGACCCCGCGTCAGGCGTCACCTCGGGCGTCACCTCGGCCGGCGGCGCGGCGGCCTCGACGGGCCGGCCGGTCGCCGGGTCGGGCTGATCCGCCGCGACCGGGGCGTCGGCGGCCTGGATCTCGGGGGCGGCCGACGCGTCCTGCAACGGCTGGGGCGTCCCGGCGGGACGGCTCCTCGGTCGACGCGGCTTTCCCATCGCGCGATCTCCTCCTGTCGGCGTCAGCCCGTCCCGACGGACCGGCGGCCGGAGTCGTGCGCGGCCGGCTCGCCGGCGGTGTCGGCGCCGGGCCCGTGACGCCCGGGCGTCAGAGCGGGGGATCCGGCGGTCCTCGGGCGGCCCACCGGATCCCGATCCTCGAGCCCCGATCGCGGATCGGGGCGGCCGGCCTCAGCGGGCGGCGGCGTTCTGCGCGAGGGCGCCGTAATCCTTCGCCTGGGCCTGGAGGGCGGCGAACTGGCTGCGGACGAACTCGGACTGGAGCTCGAACGCCTCGCGGAGGTCCTTCGTGCGCACCAGCTTCTGGGCGAAGTCGAAGGTCGCGTTGGCGTTGGTCTGGGCGTGATCGAACCCCTTCGCGACCGCGGCGCTGAGGGTCGACTGGAAAGTCTGGCCCGAGGCCTGGACCTGCTCGGCGGCCTTCACGGCGTTCGCCATCATGGTGCCGACGGCGGTCCGGGCCTGATCGACGCTCTTCTCCGCGAAGTCGCGCATCTCGGTCGGGATCTCGAAGTTCGGGGTCTGCATCGATGTCTCCAGCATCATCCTTGGAGCGGGACGCCGCATGCGTCCGCGTTGACGCACCTCTATATGTTGCACTGCAACAAGAAGTCAAGTGCAGGTTTGGGGCGCGCCCGCGGGACCGGAAGCCCGATAAAATGCCGATTCGATGATCTCACGAAGTCGTCCGATCGTGGGCTCGGTCCGACAGCAGGTTGCGACCAAGCTGTGCCATTGACACAGTCAGCTAAGATTGCTGATCGCGGCGGCGACCCGCTTCGCAAAAAACTATCTCGCTGTCCAGGGCGGTGCGAACGGATCGTGAATTCTTCTGGTATGCCAAATATCCCGCACGCGCCAGGACCGTTACTCCAGGGCCAGCGCCGCGGGATGCTGCATCGCACCAGCCGCCGATTCGATCAGACGGGCGTAGAGCCCGCGGAGCGCCGCCGCGTGCGCGCCCAGGTCCATCGGCGCCGCCCGGGCGAGCCGGGCCGCCTCGGCTCCGAGCGCGTCCGCCAGGGCGTGGTCGCGGAGCGCCGTGAACGCCTCGGCGAGGGGCACGATCTCCGGCGCGACCACGAATCCGGTCCGGCCGTGCCGGACCTTCTCGGCGGCGCCGGAGCGGTCGGAGGCCACGACCGGGATGCCGGCCGCCAGCGCCTCGTAGACGGTGAGCGGCCCGGTCTCGTACCAGCGGGACGGCGCGGCGAGCGCCCGGGCGCGGGCCCGGAGCGTCGCCCAGACCGCTTCGGGCCGCTGCCATCCGATCACCTCCACGCCGTCCCGGGCGCGCAGCTCCGCCTCCAGGGGCCCGGCGCCGATGAACAGGGCCGGGAGCCCGGCGGCCCGGGCGGCGTCGGCCACGAGGTCGGCGCCCTTCTCGCGGGTGAGGCGACCCACGTAGGCGATCGCGTCGCCGCGGGCGGGCTCGGCCGTCGGGCCTTCGGGAAGCCGGACCGGATTGTCGACCCGGTGATGCGTCAGGGCGTAGCCGCCGAGGAGGGCGCCCAGCCGCTGCCGGCTGGCGTCGCAGACATGGACGACGTGGAGCGGGCGGTGCCGGCCCGCCCGGCCGACGGCCCGCCGCAGCGTCGCGGCGCGGGCGACGCGCACGGCCTTGTGCACCCGGCTGCGCGGGTCGCACGGCGCCGCGAGGCACGCGGCCGACAGGGGCGCGAGCCCGCAGGGCTCGGCCCGGTCGAAGCGGTAGTAGACGCCGTTCGGGCAGGCCAGGGCGTAGTCGTGCAGCGTGACGACCAGCGGCACCCCGGTCCCCGACAGGACCGGGAAGATCGCCGGCGACAGGGTCCGGGTCCACTGATGCAGGTGGACGCAGTCCGGCGGCGCGGCGAGGCCGGCGAGGGCCGCGGCGAGGCGGCGGGCGGCGGCCGCGTGCCAGATCCCGGCAGCGGCGGCCCGCGCGGCGCCGAGCGACCAGATGTCGGGCAGGCCGAGCTCGATCCGGCGAATGCCGGCGTGGTCGAGGAGCGGGTCGACGGGACCGGGGATCGCCTGGATGTAGGTGACGGCGAGGCCGGCCTCGGCGAGGCCGCGGGCCGATTCCAGCGCCACCTTCTCGGCGCCGCCGCTGGCGGCCGCGAACTCGGCCAGGATCACGACGTGCATGGTGACCCTCCCGGGGATCGATCGGTCGCGCGCGCCGGGAGGATGGAGCAGACCGGTTTACGAGCGATCAACCGCGGCCGGATACAGGTGTCGGTCCCGGTTCGCAGCGGCGGAAGTCCTGACGTGCACGTCGTCCTCGTCGCAGACCACGCCGCGATCAACGGCGGCCAGGCCAAGGTCGCCATCGAATCCGCCCTGGGCCTCGCCGCCCGGGGGATCCGCGTCAGCCTGTTCGCCGCGGTCGGCCCGGTCGATCCGCGGCTGGAGCCGGCCGGCGTGCGGGTGGTCTGCCTGGATCAGGACGACGTGACCACGGCGCGCAGCAAGCTCGCCTTCGCGGCCCAGGCGATCTGGAACGGGCCGGCCTGCCGCGCCCTGGCGGCGGAACTCGCCGCCTGCGATCCCCGCGACACGCTGGTCCACGTCCACGCCTTCGCCAAGGCGCTGTCGCCGTCGATCGGCGTGGCGCTCCGGGCCTCCGGGCTGCCCTGCCTCTACACGATGCACGAGTTCTTCCTCGTCTGCCCGACCGGCGGCTTCTACGCCTACCCGGCGCAGCGGATCTGCCACCGCACCCCGATGTCGCCCGCCTGCATCGTGGCGAATTGCGACGCGCGCAGCTACCCGCGCAAGGTGGCCCGGATGGTCCGCCACGCCGGCCTCGCCCACGTGGCCCGGCTGCCGGAGCTGTTCGCCCACGTCGTCACGATCAGCGACCTGCAGGAGAGCGTCGTGCGGCCGCTCCTGCCCGGCGGCACCGCCTTCCACCGGGTCGACAACCCCATCGCGGTGGCGCGGGCGCCGGTCCACGACGGCCCGCCGGGCGACTTCCTGTTCGTCGGGCGGATCTCCACCGAGAAGGGCGCGCCGATCTTCGCCGAGGCGGCCCGGCGGGCGGGGGTGCGGGCGGCCTTCGTGGGCGACGGCCCCGAGCGGGCCGAGCTCGCCGCGCGCTATCCCGAGGCGGCGATGCTCGGCTGGCGCGACGCCGCGGCCGTGCAGGCGCTGATGCGGCGGACCCGGGCGCTGGTCTTCCCGAGCGTCTGGTACGAGGGCCAGCCGCTCACCGTCTACGAGGCGCTGGCCTGCGGCGCGCCGGTGATCGTGAGCGACGCCTGCGCGGGCCGCGAGGCGGTGGCCGACGGCGAGACCGGGTTCTGGTTCCGCTCGGGCGACCCGGACGATCTCGCCGCGCATCTGCGCCGCCTGACCGACGACGGCCTCGCGGCCCGGATGGGCCGGGCCGCCCACGAGCGCTACTGGGCCGCGCCCCTGACCCTGGACGCCCATCTCGACCGGCTCGAGGCCGTCTACGGGACGGTGCTGCGCGAGGCCGCCGCCCGCGCGCGGGCCCACGGCCCGCTCGGGCGGCCGCTCGCGACCGCCTGACTTCCCGACCCGCCAGATCGACGCGCGTCCCCGAAAGATCGGAAACACCCGCCCTTCCTCGCGTTGATGCGCACCGGCACCCTTGCGTGCCCCCGTCACGGACGAGCGAGCGACATGGCCGAGACCCACAAGCCGAACGAGACCAAGCCGGGCTTCCAGCAGGGCAGCGCCAAGCCGGGCGACGCCAAGAACCCCGACAACAAGCAGGAGAAGCTGAACGAGCGCCTGGACGACGCCCTGGAGGAGACCTTCCCGTCGAGCGACCCGGTCTCGGTGAAGATCACCAAGTAGGCCCGCGGAACCGGCGCGGGCCGGGCGGCGTCAGGCCGCCCGGTCGTCCGGGACCGTCGCCCGCGCGCGGTCGATCAGGCGGCGGGCCTCGGGGCCCGGGACCGCGCGGCTGAACAGGAAGCCCTGCACCTCGTCGTAGCCCTCCGCGCGGAGCATCGCGAGCTGCTCGGGGGTCTCGACGCCCTCGGCGGTGGTGGCGATGCCGAGGCTGGTGCCCAGGCTCGCCACCGCCCGCACGATCGCCGTGCAGTGGGTGTTCTCGCCGACCTGGCTCACGAAGGAGCGGTCGAGCTTGATCTTGTCGAACGGGAAGCTGCGCAGGTAGCTCAGGCTCGAATAGCCGGTCCCGAAATCGTCCATCGCGATCCGGATCCCCATGGCCCGCAACTCGTGCAGGGTCGCGAGATTGGCGGCGCTGTCGGCGAGGAGGACCGATTCGGTGATCTCCAGCTCCAGGCGCCGCGGGTCGAGCCCCGTGACGGCGAGCGCGCCCCGCACGGTCTCGACCAAGCTGCGGTTGCGGAACTGGATCGGCGACAGGTTCACGGCGAGCCGGATCGTCTCCGGCCACGCCGTCGCCTCGGCGAAGGCGGTCTGCATCACCCAGGCGCCGATCGGCACGATCAGGCCGGTCTCCTCGGCGAGCGGCACGAACTCGGCCGGCGAGACCGGGCCGTGCTCCGGGTGGTGCCAGCGCAGCAGCGCCTCGAAGGCCAGGATCCGGTCAGAGCGGGCATCCATCAGCGGCTGGTAGACCAGCGAGAACTGGCCGCGGGCGAAGGCCTCGCGCAGCTCGTTCTCGCGCCGCCGCCGCGCCTGCACCCAGGCATCCATCTCCGGCTCGAAGCACCGGAAGGTGCTGCCGCCCTCGGCCTTCGCCCGGTACAGGGCGAGGTCGGCGTTCTTCATCAGCGTCTCGGGATCGGTGCCGTCCCGGGGCAGGCAGGCGACGCCGATGCTGGTGCCGATGTGGCAATCCTGGCCCTCCAGGCGGAAGGGCCGGCCGAGCTCGGCGATCACCCGGGCGATCAGCCCGTCGGCCAGCGCCGGGAGATCCATCCCGCGCACCAGGATGGCGAACTCGTCGCCGCCGAGCCGGGCCACGAGGTCGTCCTTGCGCAGGCAGCCGGCGATCCGCTCGGCCGCCTCGCGCAGCAGCGCGTCGCCGACCGGGTGGCCCAGCGTGTCGTTGACGATCTTGAACTTGTCGAGGTCGAGGCAGAGCAGCACCGCCTCCTCGCCGTCCCGGGCGTGGCGGGCGATCGCCTCGCCGAGGCGGTCCCGGAACAGCACGCGGTTCGGCAGCCCGGTGAGGGCGTCGTGGTGGGCCATGTGGGCGATGCGGGCCTCGGCCCGACGCCGCTCGGTCATGTCGATGGCGGCCTCGAGCACGGCCTGCCGCCCCTCGAACGGCATCGCCCTCTGGAACAGGGAGACCTCGATCGCCGAGCCGTCGGCGCGACGGTGGAGCGAGCCGGCGGCGGGCAGGCCGAGCTCGGTCGCCTCCTCGGCCGCGATGGCGAGGTCGGCCGGCGCCCGGCTCAGGAACTGCTCGCGGCTGTAGCCGTAATGGGCGACGGCGGCGTCGTTCACCGCCAGGAAGCGGTCGCGCGCGTCGGCCACCACCCACATCGGCACCGGGTTGTTCTCGAACAGGAGCCGGAACGAGGCCTCCCGGGCCTTGATGTCGCCGACATCCGTCATGGTGACCGAGAGAAGATCGCCGACGCAGCCCGCCTCGACCTTGAGGTAGAGCGTGCCGCCGTCGGACCGGGGGCGGCTCAGCTCGAAGGCCGAGCGCCCTCCCCGCTCGACCATGGCGGCGAGCGTCGCGATCGTCCGCGCGGTGATCGCCCCGGGGAAGAGCTGGCCCACGCGCTGCCATTGCAGGGCGGCGGCGGGGCGCTCCAGCAGGCGCTCGGCGCCGCGGTTGAGGGCGACGATCTTGAAATCGACCGGGCGGCCCGCGGCGTCCCGGATCGTGCTGAGGGCCAGGATGCCCTGGTCGGTGGCGGTGAACATCGCCTGGACCAGCTCGGTCCGCACGCTCGCCCCGTCGAACCCGATCAGCACGAACGGCTCGCCCCAGCGGTTGCCCAGGGGCACGCCGACCAGGCGGGTCGAGGTCACGACCCCGGCGGCGAGGCGATCGCACCGGCCGTAGGCCGGCTGGCCGGACGCGAGGGCGGACGCGACCATCTCGTCGACGGGCTCGCGCAGCTCGATCGCGAGCGCGTCGACCGGGAGGGTCTCGGCCGACGGCCCCTCCGCGCCTTCGGCACCCTGCGCGAGCCAGGCGCCGAAGGCCTGGCCCGCCCAGAGGATCCGGGCGGCGCGCCCGGCGCGGGTCGTCACCAGGGCGGCCCGGTCGGCGAGGCGGCCGAGGCTCCCGAGAACGACGGCCTCGTAGGACGGGATCGGCGCCCCCGGCGTCCGGCAATCCTGCCAGTGCCGGAGGAGGTTCTTGCCTGTCTGACCGTCGTCGTGCTGCGCGCTCACCGAGCCGCCCCAGTTGTTCACCGGGGGCCAGGAAGCGGGGACTTCGTTTAAGCCGGGTTCATGAGCCGACTTATAATCCCATGTTACGTACTATTCCCCAGTTTTAGCCGAGTCTTCAGGCGGATTCGAGCAGCCGGCGGGCGATCACCTGGGCCTGGATCTCCGCGGCGCCCTCGAAGATCGAGAGGATGCGCGCGTCGCACAGGATCCGGCTGACCGGGTACTCGAGCGCGAAGCCGTTGCCGCCGTGGATCTGGAGGGCGTTGTCGGCCGCCGCCCAGGCGACGCGGGCGCCGAGCAGCTTCGCCATCCCGGCCTCCAGGTCGCAGCGCTTGCCCTCGTCCTTCTCGCGGGCCGAGAAGTAGGTGAGCTGGCGGGCGATGTTGATCTCCACCGCCATCATGGCGAGCTTGTCGGCCACCCGCGGGAAATTCACCAGCGCCTTGCCGAACTGGACCCGCTCCTCGGCGTAGCGCAGGCCGACATCGAGGG
Organism: Methylobacterium sp. 22177; assembly: GCF_052045615.1. NCBI lineage: Bacteria > Pseudomonadati > Pseudomonadota > Alphaproteobacteria > Hyphomicrobiales > Methylobacteriaceae > Methylobacterium > Methylobacterium sp. 22177. The sequence goes on from NZ_JBQEPK010000009.1 coordinate 44,773, forward strand.
CCGACTGGGCGACGCCGATGGCGCGCGCCGCGGTCTGGATGCGGGCCGACTCGAAGGTCTGCATCAGCTGAGCGAAGCCCTTGCCCTCGACCTCGCCCAGCAGGTTGCCGCCCGGCACCGCGAAGCCCTCGAAGGCGAGCTCGTACTCCTTCATGCCGCGGTAGCCGAGCACCTCGATCTCGCCGCCCGACAGGCCCTGGACCGGGAACGGGTCCTCGTCGGTGCCGCGCGGCTTCTCGGCGATCAGCATGGAGAGGCCCTTGTGGCCCTTCTCCTCGGGCTTGGTGCGGACGAGCACCGTCATGATGTCGGCGCGGACCGGGTGGGTGATCCAGGTCTTGTTGCCGGTGATCTTCCAGACGTCGCCCTCCTTCACCGCGCGGGTGCGCAGGCTCGCGAGGTCGGAGCCGGTATTGGGCTCGGTGAAGACGGCCGTCGGAAGAATGTCGCCGCTGGCGATCTTCGGCAGGAAGCGCTGCTTCTGCTCCTCGGTGCCGCCGCACAGGATCAGCTCCGCGGCGATCTCCGAGCGGGTGCCGAGCGAGCCGACGCCGATATAGGCCCGGGACAGTTCCTCCGAGACCACGCACATGGCGGTCTTCGGCAGGCCCATGCCGCCGTACTCCTCGGGGATCGTCAGGCCGAAGACGCCGAGCTCGGCCATCTTCTGCACGATCTCCATCGGGATGTAGGCGTTCTTCAGGTGCCACTCGTGCGCCTGATCGACCACCTCGGCCTTGCCGAAGCGGCGCATCTCGGAGCGGATCGCCTCCATGTCCTCGTCGAGGCCCGAAGCGCCGACGGTCGCCGAGCCGCCGCCGTCGCGCATCAGCGCCACCAGGGCGGCGCGGTTCTCGGGGGTGTTGCCCTCGGCGATCAGGGTCTCGACCGCGTCCGTGCGGTACTGGGCCACCTCCTTGGCGGAGAGGCCGAGCGACCCGGTCAGGCGGACCATCTCGCCCTGACTCATCGGGATGCCGGAGAAGAGCTGGTCGAGATACTCGCCGGCGCCGATCCGGACGAGGAGCGCCTCGGTCTCGCCGAACCGGCCCTCGGCCTGGAGTCGCTCGGCGTAGCCGCCGAGCTCGCTCACCGCCTCCGCGTAGGTCGCGAGCCAGGCGAGCCCGTGGGCGGCGTGCTGCTGGCCCTCGAGCTTGGCCGCGTCGATCCGCCCGTCCGTCCCGAGGATCCGCGTGCGGACCCGGCGCGTGGCCTCGGCGGCCAGCGCTTTCGCGCTCTCACCGGCGGCCTTGGTCAGGGACACGAGATCCTGCGGCTCGGTCTGGATGGCGGGGGATGCGGACATGGTTTTCTGCTCGCGTGGCGTCTTCTTGGATCGGGTCTTTTAACCTGTCGCGGTCCGGAGCCGAAGCAGATTTCGTTTGGCTCGTCTTGAACTCAAGTTGAATACCGGGGCTGGCGGGCCGACGCGCGGCCGCGCGAAGTCAAGGCCGGACCGGCGCGCCGACGCGCGACGGCCCGGACACTGATGATCGTGCCTCCAGCCCGCCGAAAGCTGTTCGCGAGACGGCGTCGGGTCAGCGCCTCTGCTCGCACCGGGTCTTCAGGTAGGACCCGTCCTCGCCCTTGAAGCCGGCATTGGCCGCCAGGACCGGCCCCTGGACGAGGCATTCCTGGAGCGTGTGGGCCGGGCCGGTGACCACGTCGATGGCGGTCTCGCGCGAGCAGTCCGGCGCCTGGACGGAGGCGGCGCAGATGAGGGCGACGACGATGATCTGGTTCATGGGGCCTCCCGGCGGGCCCGGCTCTCGAGACGGCGGGCGTCTACCGAAAGAGGGACCGCCGGACCTGGTTCCACCGGCCCGGCCGCGCTGATGTCGCGCTGCTGTCGCGCCGCGGCATCACACCAGGGCGGCGAGATCGGCGCCGACCTCGATCTGGTCGGGGCCGGGCACGCGGCCCTCGCCCAGCAGGTGGAGGAACGCCGTGAAGGCCGGGTTGCGGCCGATGCTGCAGGCCGCCACCGCGCGGTTCTCGCGGACGTAGTAGGCGATGAAGTCGAGCGCCGCCGGGTCGCCCTGCAGGATGATCCGCTCGAAATCCGGCGCGTAGCCGCCGTAATCCAGGCGCTTGTCGCCCTGGTTGCTCCAGAAGAACGGCGCGCCCGCGAAGACGCCGGTGGCGCCGAGCATCGCCCGGGCGACGTGCGTGCCGTGCTGCTGCGCCAGCCGCCAGTGCTCGATCCGCGCCGTGATGCCGCTGGCGCGCTCCGGGAAGGACGCGATGTCGCCCGCGACCCAGACATTGTCGGCGAGCCTCAGGTCGGCGCCGACCGGGAGGCCGCCGGCCTCGTCCGGCTCCACCCCGGCGACGATCCCGGTCTCCGGCGCGGCGCCGGCGCCGATCAGCACGAGGTCGGCCGGGAGCCGCGCGCCGTCCTCGGTCTCGACGGCCTCGACCGACCCGGTTCCGGCGATCCGCGCGACCGTGCCGGTCACGAAGGTCACGCCGTTGCCGGCGTGGTAGCGCTTCAGCGCCGCGCCCACGGCCTCGCCGAAGCGCTTGGCGAAGGGGATCTCCTCCCGGGACAGGACCGTCACCGACAGGCCGCGCTTGGTCAGGAAGGCCGCCGCCTCCAGGCCGATGAAGCCCGCGCCGATCACCACGACGCGCGTCGCCCGCTCCGCCGCGGCGCTGAGCCGCACCGCGTCGTCGAGGCTGCGCAGGGTCATCACGCCGTCGCGGTCCTTTCCCTCGAGATCCGGCATCACGGCGCGGCTGCCGGTGGCGATCAGCAGCGCGTCGCCGGTGAGCGTGCGCCCGTCCGACAGCGCGACGCTGCGGCCGGCCGGATCGACCCGCGTCGCCTCGGCCACGACCCGCTCGACGCGGTGGGCGGCCGCGAAGTCCGGCTCCAGCAGGGTCTTCTCCGCGGGCGTCGGCTTGGCCAGGAACTGCTTGGACAGCTTGGTCCGGTCGTAGGGCGGGTGGCCCTCGCGGCCGACCATCGTGATGGTCCCCGCGAACCCGTCGCGCCGGAGGGTGGTGATGCAGGCCACGGCCGCCGCGCCGGTGCCGACGATCAGGACCGTCCCGACCGGGGCCTCGGCCCGCCGCGCCGGGACCGGCTCGGGGGTCAGCGTCGCCACCGCCTCGCCGCCCTCGATCCGGACGGGATAGCGGGTGAGCGCCTCGAGTGCCGGCGGCTCCTCCAGGCCGCCGTCGGCGACCGCGAAGGCCGCCTTGTGCCAGGGGCAGTAGAGCCGGCCGCCGCAGATCTCGCCCTTGGCCAGCGGCGCCCCGAGATGCGGGCACTTCGCCTGGAACGCGCGCACGCCGTCGGCGTCGCGCACGAACAGCACCGCGTCGTCGCCGGCCTTGCCCTCGGCCTTGCCGCCGAGGGGGATCGCGTCGAGGGCGAGGCGAACCTCGCGGGGCTTGTCCTGGTTCATCCTCGCCTCGCGCGGTGCCGGCCCGGGCCGAGCCGGCCCGCGCGCACCAAACCGCGAGGGCGCGAAGGGTTTCCGCGCCTTCCGTCGCAGGGGCGGCGGCCTCAGCGGCGGCCTCAGCCGCGACTCGCCACCGCCACGCCGAGGGCGGCGAGCGCCATGCCGGCGCCCTGCACCGGGGTCAGAACCTCGCCGAACAGCAGGTAGCCGAGCACGGCCGCGACCGGCGGCACGAGGAAGAACAGGGCGGCGACGCCCGCCACCGCCCCCCGCCGGATCAGCACCAGCAGCAGCAGGATCCCCGCGACCGAGTTGACCAGGACCGCCCAGCCGAGGCCGAGCCACAGGGCCGGCGCCGGGTCGAACGCGGTGCCGCCGAAGGCGAGCGCCAGCGGGATGGCGCAGGCCATGCCGCCGACGAACTGGAGGGTCGCGCCGGCCAGGAGATCGACCCGGCCGCCGGTGCGCTTCTGCCAGAGCGTGCCGAGGGTCAGCGCCAGCACCCCCAGGAGGCTGACGGCCAGCGCCGCCGGCGGGATCCCGGACGGGTCCGTGGCGCCGAGCTTCGGGGCGAGCACGAGGCCCGTGCCGACGAAGCCCATGAGGATCCCGAGCGCGCGCCGGCCGCTGACCCGCTCGCCCAGCAGCGGCTGCGCCAGGAGCGCGGTGAGCAGCGGCTGGAGGCTGCCGACGAGGGCCGCGATGCCGGCCGGCAGCCCGTGGCTCACCGCCCAGAAGACGCCCGACAGGTAGACCCCCTGCATCAGGAAGCCCGCGATGACCGGGTCGCGCCATCCTGCCCGGTCCCCCGGCCAGCGCACCCGGGCGGCCGCGGCGATCAGCGCCAGCACCAGGGCGACGGCGGTGAAGCGGACGGCCGTGAAGGCGAGCGGATCGACGTGCGGCACCACCGCCCGGGCCGAGATGAAGCCCGTGGCCCAGATCGGGATGAACAGCGCCGGAAGGGCGCCGGACGCGAGCGTCGACGGGCGTGGGAGCATCGGCATGGCCGCCGGACGGAGCATGCCGGCGCGCCTGGCGCAACGGTGATCTCGCCGGCCGGGCGAGGCGCGGCCAGGGCGCGGGCAGGGCGCGGGCAGGGCGCGGCCACGGCCGGCGCCGGCGTGGCGCGGACGCGTCACCGGCCGCCGATCGGGACCGGAGCGGGCCGGCGGCGTTGACGCGCGGGTGCCGGCGCCGTTCATCGGCGGGCCTCTCCCCGAGAGGATAGCCCCGAGGATCGCGCGATCGAGGATGGTTGGACACCCGTGAAACCTCTCCGCAGCGGATTACAGGTCATGGGCGTCGCCGCGCAGCGCTTCGTCTCCCACGACGGCTGGGCGATCGCGAGCCACATCGCGCTCTCGAGCCTGACCTCGCTGTTCCCGTTCCTGATCCTGCTGGCGGCGCTGGCCGGCCTGTTCGGCACGCAGTCGCTGGCCGACGAGGCCGGGGTGCTGATCTTCGACGCGTGGCCGCGGGAGATCGCCAAGCCGATCGTCGGCGAGGTCCACCGGGTGCTCACCGAGCAGCGCAGCGGCGTGCTGACGCTCGGCGCGCTGTTCGCCCTGTACTTCTCCTCCTCGGGCGTCGAGAGCCTGCGGGTCGGGCTGAACCGGGCTTACGGCCTGCGCGAGAGCCGGCCCTGGTGGCTGACCCGCCTCGAATCGATCGGCTACGTGATCTGCGGCGCCTTCGCGATGCTCGCCTTCGCGCTGCTCGTGGTGCTGGGGCCGCTGATCTGGCGCAACGTCGTCCTGGTGGCGCCCGGTCTGGAGCCCCTGAGCCTGACGGTGGCGATCGGCCGGATCGCCGTCACGGCCCTGCTGCTCGCGGTCGTGCTGGTCATCGCCCACAAGTTCGTCGCGGCCGGGCGGCGCTCGATCCTGTCGGTGCTGCCGGGGATCGGGGTGACGCTGGTCCTGTGGTTCTTCGCCGGCCTCGGCTTCGGCTACTACCTCGACCGGTTCTCCAACGCCTACGCGTCGACCTACGGGGGGCTGGCCACCGCGATGGTGTTCCTGGTCTTCCTCTACTGGCTCGCCGCCATGTTCCTGTTCGGCGGCGAGATCAACGGCACGGTCATCGCCGCCCGCCGCAGCCGCCTGCAGGCGAAGATGCTGGCGCGCCGGGCCGAGATGGAGGGCCGGAGGGCCGGAACGGGTGCCTCGGGGTCGGGCGCCTGATCCCGAGGGGTGCCGGCCCTCACCCGCGCCCGCGCGGGAACAGGAGCGGGGCTCCGCGCGCGATCCCGGCGACGCGGTGCGCCCGGCGGCGGCGCGTCCTCACGCCGCCAGCGCCAGCCCCTCCTCGGCATCCGCCTCGGTCGCCATGAACTGCGCCCGGGCGAGCTCGGCGAAGCGGCCGCCCTCGGCCACCAGCTGGTCGAAGGTCCCGGCCTCGACGATCCGGCCCTCGTGGAACACCAGGATCCGGTCGGCGTCGCGGATCGTCGCGAGGCGGTGGGCGATCACGAAGGTGGTCCGCCCCTCCATCACGGTCTCCAGGGCGCCCTGGAGCTTGCGCTCGGTGGCGGCGTCCAGCGCCGAGGTCGCCTCGTCGAGGATCAGGATCGGCGGGTTCTTCAGGAGCGCCCGGGCGATCGAGAGCCGCTGGCGCTCGCCGCCCGAGAGCGACCGGCCGCGCTCGCCGATCACCGTGTCGAGCCCGGCGGGCTGGCGCGCCATGAAGGCGCTGGCCTGGGCCCGCTCCAGGGCGTCGAGCATCTCGGCGTCCGTGGCGTCGGGGCAGCCGACCTGCAGGTTCTCGCGGATCGAGCGGGCGAACAGCATCGGCTCCTGGAACACCACGCCGATGTTGTGGCGCAGCGAGGCGAGGCCGACGTCGCGGATGTCCATCCCGTCGATCCGGATCGAACCGGCGGCCGGGTCGAAACTGCGGTGCAGGAGGCCGAGCGTCGTCGACTTGCCCGAGCCGGTGGTGCCGACGAGCGCGATCGTCTCGCCGGGCTTGGCGGTGAACGAGACGCCGTCGAGCGCCTGGCGCCTTCCGTCGTACGAGAAGGCGACGTCGTCGAAGGTGACCGCGCCCTCGAACCGGGCGACCTGCCGGGCGTGCGGCCGGTCGGCCACCGCCGGGACGGTGTCGTAGATCTCGAAGAACTCGGCGATCTTCGGGGCCTGCTGGAACAGGCCGTTGACGAAGCCGACCACGTGGTCGAGCCGGGCCACGAAGGCGGTGGCGAGGCTCATGAAGGCCACGACCTCGCCCACCGTGGTGGTGCCGGCCTGGTAGAGCCAGATGCCGGTGACGAAGATCGCCGTCATGGTGATGGTCGCCGACGCCCGGGTCGCCACGTTCGCCAGCGCCCACCAGGACAGGACCGGGATCTGCGCGGCGAGCAGGTTGGTGATGATGCCGCGCATCGCCTCCTTCTCGGCCTTGGCGCGGGTGAAGGACTGGATCACCGCGACGTTGCCGAGCGCGTCGGAGGCGTGGGCGGCGAGCCCCGAGTTGAACGCCTCGACCTGCCCCTGCAGCGTCTCGGTCCGGCGCATCACGAAGGTGGTCAGCGCCGTGAAGGCCAGCACCAGCACCACCAGGATCGAGCCGAGCTGCCAGTTGATGAACAGGGTCATCGGCAGGAGCACGCCGAGCGAGACCAGGGCGACGAGGTGGTCGCGGAAGAAGCCGAGCCACAGCCACGCCATGCCGTTCGTGCCCTCCAGCATCGCCTTCAGGACGCGGCCGGAATGGTTGGCCGAGTGGAAGGCGAGCGGCAGGTCGAGGACGTGCTCGAAGTAGCTCGCCATCGACGACAGGCGGTTGCGATGCGCGAGCCGGTCGGCGTGGAGCGCGATGAACACGCCCGCCGCGATGGTGAAGAAGCCGAACGCCACCCAGGCGGCGAGCAGGGGCAGCATCGTGCCCATGGCGTCGCCGCCGCGCTTGAGATGGGTCAGCTGGTCGATGATCCGGCCCATCAGCAGGGGCTCGGCGAAGGCCGCGATCGCCAGGACCACGTTGGTGACGGCCAAGCCTATGGCCAGCCGCCGCTCCGCCTTCAGAAATCCCAGGACCCGCCCGTACAGACGAACCATCGTACCGCTCCGCCACCCCTGGCGCGGCCCGTGTGACCCGGGTCTCACGCCTTCACCGAGGAGATCCGCGCGGCCGGCATAAGCGCCAGATCCGAGTCAAACCCCTCGTACGAAACGGGTATGCCAGCGCCTGCCTGAACGGGCGATGACGGGCCGATACAGGTTCGAAACAGTCGCCCGCACCGTTGCTTCAGCAAAGTTTCCCGAAGGTTGACGCGGACCCCTCGCGTCCCGGCTGCGAGGGCGGTGCCGCTCCACCCGGAGAGCCCGCCGGATCATCGTCCACGGATCGCGCAACCGGCACCCGACTGCTCGGCGGCGGCGCGGCGCTCGCGCTGATCATGATCGACGGCGGCCGGCCTTCCGGACGACAGATTCGCCTCCGCCGCCGGCAAGGCCGACACCGAGCCGATGGTGCCCCCTCCATGCCCCTCCATGCCCCTCCGTGCCGGCCGGCGGGGCGCCGCTACTTCGCGGTGAGCAGCGCCCAGTAGACCTTGTACTTCGAGCCCGGCGCGTAGGCGGTGGCGATCCCCATCCGGGTCGCCCCGGGCGCCAGCATGGTGGCGTCGTGGGGCGGGCTCTCGCGCCAGCCCGAGAAGGCCTCGGCCAGGGTGTGGTAGCCCGCCGAGAGGTTGGCGTTGACGTTCGCGTAGCCGAGCCGCTCGACGGCGGCCTTGACGGTCTGGGCCCGGCTCGGCCGGTCGGCGAGCGCCATGGCGGCCGCCTCGGCCTCGGCGAGGCGCTGCAACTCGGGATCAACCGTCAGCGGCGCCGCGCCGCGGTTGCGGCGATAGGACGAGATCATGTCGCGGGCCGCCTCGACGTCGACATGCGCGCTGTTGCTGGCGAGCGGCAGGTAGATGCTCGGCAGCGCCGCGCTGCTCGGCGGCTGGGCGGCACAGCCGCCCAGCAGCGCCGCCGACAGCGCGGCCGGGCCGATCATCCGGGCCCCGGTCCTGATCCGGCCGAGCCCGCGCCCCGCATGTCGACCGTCCCGATCGCGTCTCGTCACGACTTACCCATCCCTGCGACGGCCCTGCCGCCCGGGCGGCATATAGGCGTTGCCGGGCGGCCGCGCATCGGACGATTAGGGCTTCCTCAAAGGCCTTGGGTCTAAAACCGCACACCGATGACGACCGCGCGTTCCCTGGCCCTGGTGAAATCGCCCCGCGACCGATCCGTCCGCGGGCGCGCCGACCCGTCGGCCGCGGACGAGGCGGTCGCCGAGGCCGCGGCCGCCTGCGCCCTGCAGCGGGCGATCATCCGCCAGCAGGCCGGCCTGCTGGCGCGGCAGGAGCGGGTCCTGGCGGACGCCGGGATGGGCCTGTGGTCCTGCCGCCTGCGCGACGGTGCCCTCGACTGGTCCGGCGGCGTCCACGACCTGTTCGGCGTTCCCCGAGGCGCGGCCCTGCATCGGCCCCGGATCCTGGACCTCTACGAGCCGGCCTCGCGGCGCCTGCTGGAGACGCTCCGGCACCGGGCGATCGCCCGGGGCGGCGCCTTCGCGCTCGACGCCGAGGTGCTGGCCGGAGGCCGGCGACGCTGGATCCGGATCCGCGCCGCGGTCGAGTCCGAGGACGGGCGCCCGACCCGCCTCTTCGGAACCAAGCAGGACGTCACCGAGGAGATCGGCCGGCTGGCCGAGCTGAGCCGGCGCGCCGAGTGCGACCCGCTGACCGGGCTGGCGAACCGCCGCGGCTTCGACGCGCAGTTCGCGGCGCAGTGCGCGGCGCAGTTCCGGACCGGGACGGCCGGCTCCGGTCCGGAGCCGCTCGGCGCCCTGCTGCTGATCGACCTCGACGGGTTCAAGCCGGTCAACGACATCCACGGCCACGCGGCCGGCGACCTGTGCCTCAGGCGCGCGGCCGCGCGGCTGGCGGCCGTCTGCCGGGACGCGACCCTCGTGGCCCGCATCGGCGGCGACGAGTTCGCCGTGCTCCTGCGGGCGCCCGTCGACCCGTCCGGGCTGGTCGAGCGCGGACGGCGGATCGTGGCCGCCTTGAGCCGACCGGTCCCGTATCGCGGCCACGGGCTGCGGATCGGCGCCTCCGTGGGGATCGCCGTGGGGACGGCCGCGGGGACGGCCGCGGGCGGCGGCCCCGCCCGGCTGTTCGGGCGGGCGGACGCGGCGCTCTACGCCGCCAAGGACGCGGGCGGGAACACCGTCCGGATCGCCCGCGGCGGCGGCCGGTCAGGCGCCGGCGCTGCGCAGACCGCGGTCGCGCGGGGGCCGGGCTGATTCGCCACCCTCGGGGAGCGCGGCCGGCTGGATGAAGCGGCTGGCGATCTCGCCCATGGCGCTCTGCATCGTGTCGAGGCCCTGCACGGTGACGATGCTGGAGCCGGGCCCGAGCGGCGGGATGAAGCCCGCCTCCGACAGGGTCGCGAACACCGAGAAGTTCAGGTCGGTCACCACCTTCTGGCCGAGGCTCACGTCCACGATCCAGACGAGGAGCTCGAATTCCAGGAACGGGTCGCCGATCTTCTTGAACACCACCCGGGGCGGCGGCTCCTTCAGGACGTCGGCATGGCCCTGCGCGCAGGCCGTGATCATCTCGGCGGCGCGCACCGGATCCTGGTTGCGCAGGACGCTGACCGTGATGCTGACGCGCCCGGTCCGGTCCCCCCGCACCCGGTTCTTGACCACGCCGGAGATCAGGTTCGAGTTCGGCACGATCACGGCCGAGCGGTCGAAGGTCTGGATCTCGGTCGAGCGGACCGAGATCCGCTTCACGATACCCTCGGAATCGCCGATCACCACCTGGTCGCCGACCCGGATCGGGCGCTCCCACAGGAGCAGCAGGCCGGAGACGAAGTTGTTGACGATCGACTGGAGGCCGAAACCGATACCGACCGACAGGGCGCCGGCCACGATGGTGAGCTTCTCCAGGCTCAGGCCGAGATACGAGAAGGCGAGCGCCAGCGCGATCAGGAAGCCGCAATAGCCCGCCACCGTGGTGATCGAGTTGCGCAGGCCGGCGTCGAGGTCGGTGGCCGGCAGGTAGGTGTTCTCGAGCCAGCGCTGCACCCCGCGGGTGATGAACACGCCGACCACCAGGATGCCGATCCCGAAGGCGATGCTGGAGAGCGAGATCGTGACGTCGCCGACCTTGAAGCCGAAGAAGGCCTGCCGGACCGACGAGACGATGTCGGTGGAATCGAGCCCCCAGGGCGCCAGCACGAGGACCGCGGCCGCCAGGAACAGGACGAGCCGGGTCGCGCCCGTCGTCAGGACCGAGATCTGGTTGAGCGAGCGCTTGCGCAGGCCGGTATTGGCCTGGAGCGTGGTGGCGAGCCGCGTCTCGTCGCTGAGCGCGCGGCCGACGAAGATGTCGACGCTCTGGACCAGCAGGTAGAGCAGCACGAGGACGGCCGCGTCCCAGATCAGCTGGTCGATCAGGAAGGCCGCGAAGGCCACGTAGCCGACCAGCGCGCCGAGCCCGATCAGCGCCACCGCGGCCCAGCCCAGGAGCCGGGCCGGCCCGCCGATGCCCGTCGTGGTCTTGGTCGGCACGTAGGGGCCGAAGCAGGCCTCCTCCTCCTGCTCGGTGTCGGCGAAGCGGTGGAGGCCGACCGCGAGGATCAGCGCGGTGGCGACCGCGCCGATGCCCCGCGTGGCGATGGAGATCGGCAGGGCCGCCGAGATCCCGGAGTTCAGCGCCTCGACGGACTTCACCACGGTGATCACCGTGGCGATGCCGACGGCGAGCCGGGTCAGGCGCGTGGCCGCCGCGTCGCTCACCGGGGCGGGCCGCCAGGCCGGCTTCTCGGGGCTGAGCAGCCCGTCGCAGAGGGCCTCCACGAAGGCGATGAAGGCGAGGCCGCCGAGGATCGCGGCGGCGACCGGCAGGAGCCGGGACGGCAGCAGGTTGGTGGAATCGAGGGCGTAGTAGACCGCGTAGGACCCGGCCACGGCCGGCACCGTGCCGAGCAGGATCACCCGCCAGGCGGCGAGCATCACGGCGCGCCGCGACGGATCGGTCTTGGTGGCGTCCCGGCGGGCGCCCTTGGGGGCGATGTTGCGCCGGCCGAAATACAGCGCCACCGAGATCCCGAAGGCGAGGCCCAGGAACAGCAGGTTGGCGAGGCTGCCGTTGCGGGAGAACAGCAGCCCGATATCCGACACGGCGCTCTGCAGGGCGCGCGTGTCCCGGGGCACGTCGCCCATCACCTTGGTCCAGAGACCGGGGCCGACCAGCGGCTGGGAGCGCTGGAGCAGGTCGCGGGTGAAGGATTCGCGGCGGCGGTTCGAGACCCGGTCGACGATCTGGTCACCCTGCACCACCAGGGAGCGGGCGAGGCGCTGGGTCTCGTCGATGCGGGTGACGGCGGCCTCGCGCTCGGCGCGCTCCGCGGCGACGTCGGCGCTCTCCTGGGTGTCCTTCGGCTTCGGCCCGAGCTGGGCCAGGCGCTCGCGCGCGGCCTCCAGCGGCGCGTCGAGCCGGGTGACCAGGGTGCGGATCTCGTCGGTGACCGTGACGGCGCTGTCGCGGATGGCGTTGAGGTCGACGACCGTCAGCTCCGCGTGGCCGAGCTGCTTCTCGCGGGCGTCGAGCTCGGCCTTGGCGGCGTCGAGCTTGGCCCGGACCTTCTTGAACTGCTCGGGAACCTCGGCCTTCGCGGCCGGCGGGGGCGCGGGCTTCGCGTCGGCCGGTCTCGCGCCAGTCGCCTGCGCGTCGGGTGCCTTGCCGTCCGCGGGCTTGGCCTCGGGCGCGGCCTTGGTGTCGGCGGCCTTGGTGTCCGCAGGCTTGTGATCCGCGGGTTTCTGGTCGGCGGACTTGGCGGCGGGCGCCGGATCCTGCGCGAAGGCCGGCAGGGCCAGGGCCGCCGGGGTTGCGAACACCAGCGCGGCGAGCAGGGCGAGGGCGCGGGACGGGCGCGGGGCGCCCTCCGGCTTCCGGGTCCGCGCTGGGATACGATGCATGAGCAACCTCTCGTCGGGCGCGCGGCGGCCGGCCGGAGTCCGGCATCGGCGAATCGGCGGCGATCGGGGACCGGGCGGGCCTCCTGGCGGCCGGGCGCTCTGGGCGAGCAATAGGGCGAAACCGTGCCCCTGCCCACCCCGGACCGGGTCCCGTCTCTGCGAGCCCGCTGTGGGTGCGTCCCCGGGGCTCATCCGGAAAAGCTTCACAAGGGTGTCACGCTGGGATTAGATGAACACCTGATGGACAGGGCCTTTTCGTTGCTACGCGAAAGGGCGCGGCCGGTGGCGATGCCGGCCCGGCCCGGCCGCGTTCCGGATGCTACCGCATCGACCGGCGCCCCCGCGCGCCGGCCCGTCGCCCTGTTGTTCCCTCCGTCTCTCCCGTCAAGCCGTCGCTCCGCGCGCCGGCTCGTCCTGCATCGGCCCCGGGCCGGTTCGGACGGGCCGGCGGGGCGGCGGCATGGTCCCGCGCGTCTCACGCGCTAGAGCTAGTCCGAAGAGTCGCGCCGATGATGGATCTCCAAACCCTCGTCCTCAACGCGGATTATCGGCCGCTCTCGTACAATCCGCTCTCCCTCTGGTCGTGGAAGGACGCCTTCACGGCCCTGTTCCTCGACCGCGTCACCCTGGTGGCGAGCTACGACGTCGAGGCGCGCTCGCCCTCCCGCGCCCTGCGGGTGCCGAGCGTGGTGGCGCTGAAGAACTACGTGGCGCTGGCCCGCAGCCCGGCCTTCACCCGCTACAACATCTACCTGCGCGACGGTTTCAGCTGCCAGTATTGCGGCCTGCGGCTGCCCTCGGGCGGCCTGACCTTCGACCACGTGGTGCCGCGCTCCCGGGGCGGCCTGTCGAGCTGGGAGAACGTCGTGGCGGCCTGCTCGCCCTGCAACCTGCGCAAGGCCAACCGCACGCCGGACGAGGCGGACATGCCGCTGATGACCGAGCCCCGGCGGCCGACGCGCTACGAGCTGCACCACCGGCAGCCCGAGTTCGACCACCGCCAGTACCATCACACCTGGCTCGACTACTTCTACTGGGACAGCGAGCTGGAGAACTGAGGGCGGCGCGGAGGCGTCACCAGGCCGGCGCGCGGCGGGGCGGCTCGTTGTACATCGGGACGTTGAGATTGCGCGGCAGGTAATCCCGTACCAGGACGGGCGGGGGAACGGCGGGCAGCGGGCGCACCCGCACGGTCCGGCGCATCGGGTGATGCGCCTCGCGGCGCTCCGCGAAGGCCGGTCCGTGGACGAGCACGAGACCGGCGAGCAGCGCGGCGCGCGACGTCAGGGGCCACAGCCTCGAGAGACGGTCAATCATGGTCAGGATCCGGCCGGCGCGGGAGGAAGGGTCAGAACTTGACGGCCGCGCCACCCCGGACGGTGTTCAACTGGGCGTTGTGACCGTTGAAGTCCTGGAACCGCACGTACTGGTACTCGCCGCGCACAAGGATATTGGGCGTGATGGCGTATTCCAGGCCGAAGCCGAGGGCGACGCCGCCGATGGTCTTGGTCCGGGCATTCGCGGTCAGCGGCGTCGGCGCGTACGGGACGGTCTGGGCGCCCTGTCCGGCCGGCGTCGAGTTGTTGAGCGGGAAGTTCGGATTGAAGCTCGCGTAGCCGTGCTGGTAGACCGCCGCGGGCTGCCCGGTGGTCAGGGCCTGGTTCGCCGCGTAGGTGGTGGCGCTGTAGCCGTAATTCTGGACCGATACGGTATCGTTGATCGTGACGCGGCCGATCGCGGCACCGGCGGTGACGTAGGGGAGCAGGTTGCCGAACGCGTAGCCGGCGCGGCCCCGGATGGTGCCGTAATCCTCGATCCGCGTGTTCGACGTGCCGAACAGGTTCACCGACTCGGAGTTGCCGGCGGCGGTCGTCACGATCCGGTTGATGCCGTTGGTCGACCAGCTGTTCTGGTCCGTGTGCGTGTAGTCGGCCTCGATGCCGAGGACGATCCCGTCGAACTGCACATTGAAGCCCGCGAAGGCACCGAAGCTGGCCCCGCGCGTCCGCGTGCCGGGGAGCGACAGGAATTTTGAGACGCTGAACTCGTTCTCGATGTCGCGATAGCTGAAGTAATTCGCCAGCGTGGACTGCATCGCGTTGCGCTGCGACAGGCCGCCGGAGGTGAAGCCGCCGTGGCCGCCGACATACACGCCGCTCCAGTCGACCACCGGGGCCGGGACCGGGTCGTAATCGGCGCCGCGCAGGTAATCGTAGTCCAGATCGGCGGCGCGCGCGGTGTTCACGCCGCAGAGACCGAGAACCGCCAGCAGCGGAAAGGTGACGGTACGCATCGGGATCGTCCTGGGACGGAAAGAGACGGATGGCGGATCGAGCCTCGACACGGTGATATGCCGGTAACCTTAATTCTCCGTTGCTCGACTGCGACAGGTCAGTCCCGATCCGGGGATGCCAGTCCCGGCGCGTATTGGGCTGGCCAAAACCAGCCGAGGACCGGCCGAGAACAGACCCGGTCGCGACGGGGCGCCGAAACGCGAAACGGCGCGGAGACCCTCCGCGCCGTTTCGCCTGTCAGTGGGATCGCGGTCGAGGTGCGATCAGTACTTGCGCACCAGCGGGCCGGGGACCGGCTCCGGCATCAGCGGCGGCAGCGGGGCCGCCACGACGCCGCCGAGGTAGTAGCGCAGGCCGATCTTCACGTCGTGCGCCTCGATGTCCTTGATCTTGATCGCCTGGAGGCTGCCGGTGCAGCACGGGACGAAGCCCGGGCCGGTCTCGGCCTTGCCGAGGTTCAGGTAGCGGTAGGCCAGCTCGATCTTCAGCGCGTCGGTCACGTTGTAGGCGAGACCGGCGTGGAGCGCCCAGGCGAGGCTGCCGCTGGTCTTGTCCTTGTAGAACTTGCTGCCGCTGTTGGTGTTGTAGACCGCGTTGCCGTTCGCGTCGTAGACCGGCGCGTAGTTGTAGGAGGGTTGTCCGCAGCCGCAGCCGTAGATCGGGTTCGCGTAATCGTAGCCGTAGGTCGGGCTGGTGAACTGCTGGTTGGTCGAGTAGCTCGAGACGTGGTTGAACGCGTAGCCGACGCCGCCGCCGATGAACGGCGTGATCCCGTACCACGTGCCGAGGTCGAAATACGCGTTGGCCAGAACCACCGCGGAGTCGAAGTTGCCGCTCGACTTGTTCACGCCGTACGACCCGAGCCCGTTATCGAAATCCGGACCCTTGTAGTACTCGCTGCCGCGCAGGCCGGTGGAGTAGCGGTACTCACCGGTGATGTCGCCGCGCAGGAACGGGGTGAACTGGTAGCCGACGCCGACGCCCGCGAAACCGCCGCCGCCGACCGCGTTGCCGAAGGCGCGGTTGGACTCGGCGTAGCCGGTGTAGTCGTAGGCGTCGCTGTAGCGCGGACGGGTGTAGATGCTGGCGCCCACGTCGCCGCGCAGGTACCAGCCGCCGCCGACCTCGATCGGCGGGGGCGGCGGAGGCGGGGGCGGCGGGAGCATCAGATCCGCGGCCGCGGCGAGGCAGGGCGCGCCGACGCTCGCCGCGAGCGTCAGGCTACGCACCAAAGCGTTCAGCTTGGAGCGGGCCATGGAGATTCCTTCACTGGACTCGTGAGCCGGACGCGCGGCGCGCGGTCCCGGGGTACGAGGGCAGGATGGAAGGAACGTCTTAAATCCGGCTTAACGTTAAATGTTAGCCTTGCGCATCCGTTGCCGAGCTGTCGAAACGGGTAACCGGGCGAGACTTGCTTGTTTCCGCCGCGTCGCGCCGCCAGGTCGGCGCAGTTCATCTGTCGGGGAAGGGCCGCGTGGGCGACCCGATCGGCGTCGCCCGGCCGCCCGGGCCGCGCGGGAGTTGAGCGATCCGCATGGGGCCCGACGACGTGCGCATCCTGGCGCTGATGCTGCCCGAGGCGGTGGCGGGCGCCCACAGCGGCAACCCGGATTTCCGGGTCGGCGGCCGGGTCTTCGCGACCCTCTGGGTCGAGGAGGCGCGGGTGGTGCTGCGCCTCGCGCCCGCCGATCAGGCCGCCCTGTGCGAGGCCGAGCCGGACCTGTTCGCGCCGCTCGACGGCGCCTGGGGGCGGCGGGGCTGGACCAATCTCGACCTCGACCTCTGCCCGGAAGAGACCCTGCGGGCGGCGCTGCTGGGGGCGTGGCGGATGACCGCACCCGCGGAGCTGCGCGCCGCCTACGCCGACCTGGGCTGACCTGGACCGATCCCGCCCCGATGCGGCGCGCCCGGCCCCGGGGGCGGAGCCGGGATTGCGGGCCGCTCTGAGGCTCCGGCCTCAGGCCGCCGCGCGGGTGACGGCGTCGACCACCTCGTCGACCACCGCGTTGACGAGGCCGCGGTCGTCGCCCTCGGCCATGACGCGGATCACCGGCTCGGTGCCCGACGGGCGGATCACGAGGCGGCCGGCATTGCCGAGCCGCTCGCGGGCGTGCTCGATGGCGCTGACCACGCTGTCCTCGCGCAGGGGCTCGCCGCTCCGGTAGCGGACGTTCTTGAGGATCTGCGGCAGCGGGTCGAAGCAGTGGCAGACCTCGCTCACGGGCCGGTTCTGCCGCTGCACCACGCTCAGGAGCTGCAGGGCGGCCACGAGGCCGTCGCCGGTGGTCGTGTAGTCCGACATGATGATGTGGCCGGACTGCTCGCCGCCGAGATTGTAGCCGTGCGCCCGCATGTGCTCCAGGACGTAGCGGTCCCCCACCGCCGTGCGGGCCAGGCTCAGGCCGAGGCCGCCGAGGAAGCGCTCCAGGCCGAGATTCGACATGATCGTCGCCACCACGCCCGGCTGCGTCAGGCGCTCGTCCTCCTTCCAGGAGCGCGCCACGACGGCCATGAGCTGGTCGCCGTCGACCACCTGGCCCTTCTCGTCCACGATCAGCACCCGGTCGGCGTCGCCGTCCAGCGCGATGCCGATATCGGCCCGGCGCTCGCGCACCATGTCGATCAGGGCCGCGGGCGCGGTCGAGCCGACATCCCGGTTGATGTTGAACCCGTCCGGCTCGGTCCCGATGGCGATCACCTCGGCGCCGAGTTCCCACAGGGTCTCGGGGGCGACCCGGTAGGCCGCGCCGTTGGCGCAGTCGACCACGACCCGCAGCCCGTCCAGGGTCACCTGCCGCGGCAGCGTGCGCTTGGCGAACTCGATGTAGCGGGCGTGCACGCTCTCGATGCGCTTGGCCCGGCCGAGGTCGTTCGAGCCGGAGAGACGCTTGTGCATGTCGGCGTCGATCAGCCCCTCGATCTCGTGCTCGATCGCGTCGTTCAGCTTGAAGCCGTCGGGCCCGAACAGCTTGATGCCGTTGTCCTCGAACGGGTTGTGCGAGGCCGAGATCATCACGCCGAGATCGGCCCGCATGGAGCGGGTCAGCATCGCCACGGCCGGCGTCGGCACCGGCCCGAGCAGCAGCACGTCCATGCCGACCGAGGTGAAGCCGGCGACGAGCGCGGTCTCGATCATGTAGCCGGAGAGGCGGGTGTCCTTGCCGATCACCACCCGGTGGCGGTGGTCGCCGCGCTGGAACACGAGGCCGGCGGCCTGACCGACCTTGAGGGCGAGTTCCGGCGTGATCACGCCGTTGGCCCGGCCCCGGATGCCGTCGGTTCCGAAATACTTGCGCACCATCACGTCTCCGGCGCCCGGTCTCGCGGACCGGGCACAGCTTAGCAGGTTATCGCGCCCGCCGGCGGCTCAGCGGCCGGCAGAGTCAACGGGGTGCTCCCCGACAAAGGCGGTCGAAATGGGGCGCCCGGCACGCTGCAGGAGCCGCGGCGCCGAGGCCGAGACCAGCGCGAGGCCCGAGACGGTCAGCAGGCCGAGCACGAGCCGGCGGAAGGCGACCTCGCCGATGCCGAGATAGATCCGGGTGCCGAGCAGCGTCGGGACCAGCATCGCCGGCAGGATCACCGCCAGCATCGGCAGCGTCGCCCGGGTGACGAGCCCCGCGGCGAGGTAGGTCGCCAGGGTCACGCTGAGCATCGCGAGGTTGAAGTTCTGGATCACCGAGCGCTGCACGTCGCGCTCGTAGCGGCGCAGGGTGCACCAGAGGGTCGGCAGCACGCCCGTGAAGCCGCCGAGCCCGCCCATCATCCCGCCGCCGAGACCCACCGCGGCGTCGGCGAGCCGGCCGCCGGCCGTGATCCGCGGCAGGTTCCGGGCGAGGAGCATGGTCGGGCACCAGACCACCAGCAGGAGGCCGAGGAGCATCTTGAACCAGTCGGCGTCGAGCCGCGGCAGCAGGAGGACGCCGAGGGGGATGCCGGCGAGGCCGCCGAGGATGAAGGGCGCGAGGCGCCCGGGCTCGAACCCGCGCCGGACCGAGACCGCGGCGATGACCTGGCCCGTGAAGGCACCGGAGACGGCCAGCACGGCGGCGAGCTGCGGGTCGATCACCCAGGCCCAGATCGACAGGGCCGTGAGCCCGAAGGCGAAGCCCGACAGGCCCTGCACGAAGCCGGCGACGACGGCGCCGAGGGCGACGACGAGATAGGTCGAGACCGGCATCGGGATCTGGCTACGGCCTGTGGAACGGTCCTGTGTTTCCGATTCGGCAGACGCCGCCGAGCCTCCGGCCAAGCTGACGACGTCGATCTGCCGACAGGAGGGCCCGTTTGTCAGGGGCGATGCGAGGATGGTCACGCGTCGCGGTCGAACGCCGACGCGGAGGAGAGGCCCGACGCGCCCCCTGTCCCGTTCGGGCGAGGGTTGGGGTGAGGGATACGACGGCCCCGGATCGGGCGGACCGTTGCCGCGCGCCCGCGTCGAGCCACCCTCGGGCCGGCCTGATCCCTCACGCCGTCCCTCCCCCGCACGGGAGAGGAAACCGGCGCCCGATCCAGGTGAAATCCCGGTCCGGCACGAAAAAGGGCGCCTCGCGGCGCCCTCCTCGCTCATCCGACCGCGCGGTCTCAGGCCTGCGGCTGCGGCTCCAGGCCGCCGTCGCTCTCCTTCGGCCGGCCGCGGCCCGCCGAGGGGACCGAGGAGCCCCGGGCCGGGGTCGGCGGCACGTCGCCGCCGTCGCGGATCGGGGGCTGGCCCTTGAGCAGGTTGCGGATCTCCTCGCCCGAGAGGGTCTCGTACTCGAGGAGCCCCTGCGCGAGGGCCTCCAGGTCGTCCTTGTGCTCGGCCAGGATACGGCGCGCCTCTTCCAGGCCGGTCTCCACGAGGCGGCGGACCTCGGCGTCGATCTTCTGGGCGGTCGACTCGGAGACCGACTGCTGCCGGCCCATCGACATGCCGAGGAAGACCTCGTCGTTGTTGTCGCCGTACGCGACGGTGCCGAGCTCGGGGCTGAAGCCCCAGCGTGTCACCATCATCTTGGCGAGACGCGTCGCCTGCTCGATGTCCGACTGCGCGCCCGAGGTCACCTTCTCGCGCCCGAAGATCATCTCCTCGGCGATGCGGCCGCCCATCATGATCGCCAGCCGCGAGGTCATCTGCTCGAAGCTCATGGAGAGCTTGTCGCGCTCGGGCAGCTGCATGACCATGCCGAGCGCCCGGCCGCGGGGGATGATCGTCGCCTTGTGCACCGGGTCGGTGGCCGGGACGTTCAGCGCCACGATGGCGTGACCGCCCTCGTGGTAGGCGGTGAGCCGCTTCTCGTCCTCGGTCATCACCAGGGTGCGCCGCTCGGCGCCCATCATCACCTTGTCCTTGGCGTCCTCGAACTCGTGCATCGTCACGATGCGCTTGCCGCGGCGGGCGGCCAGCAGCGCGGACTCGTTCACGAGGTTCATCAGGTCGGCGCCCGAGAAGCCCGGGGTGCCGCGCGCGATGGTCTTCAGGTCGACGTCGGGGGCCAGCGGCACCTTGCGGACGTGGACCCGCAGGATGCGCTCGCGGCCGGTGACGTCCGGGTTCGGCACCATGATCTGGCGGTCGAAGCGGCCGGGACGCAGCAGGGCCGGGTCGAGCACGTCGGGGCGGTTGGTCGCCGCGATGATGATCACGCCCTCGTTGGCCTCGAAGCCGTCCATCTCCACGAGGAGCTGGTTGAGGGTCTGCTCGCGCTCGTCGTTGCCGCCGCCGAGGCCGGCGCCGCGGTGGCGGCCGACCGCGTCGATCTCGTCGATGAAGATGATGCAGGGCGCGTTCTTCTTGGCCTGCTCGAACATGTCGCGCACGCGGCTCGCGCCGACGCCCACGAACATCTCGACGAAGTCCGAGCCCGAGATCGTGAAGAACGGCACGTTGGCCTCGCCCGCGACCGCCCGGGCGATCAGGGTCTTACCGGTGCCGGGCGGGCCGACGAGCAGCACGCCGCGCGGGATCCGGCCGCCGAGCCGCTGGAACTTCTGCGGGTCGCGCAGGAACTCGACGATCTCCTGGAGATCTTCCTTCGCCTCTTCCACGCCGGCGACGTCGTCGAAGCTGACGCGGCCGTGGGCCTCGTTCAGGAGCTTCGCCTTCGACTTGCCGAAGCCCATGGCGCGGCCGGCGCCGGACTGCATCTGGCGCGAGAGGAAGATCCAGGCGCCGATGAAGACGAGGATCGGCAGCCAGCTCACGAGCAGCTGGATGAACCAGGGGGTGTTGTCGGACGGCGGGCGGGCCGTGATCTGCACGCCCTTGCCCTGGAGCTTGGAGACCAGGCTCGGGTCGTTGGGCGCGTAGCTCGTGAAGTTGCCGCCGCCGACGTAGGTGCCGGACACGTCCTGCCCGGAGATCACCACCGACTGGATCTTGCCGGCATCGGCGTCGTTCAGGAGCTGGCTGTAGGCGATCTCGCTGCCGCCGCCCCGGTGCCCCGGGTTCTGGAACAGGGTGACGAGAGCCAGCACCAGCAGGAAGATGACGACCCACAAGGCAAAGTTGCGAAAATTCGGGTTCATCGATCAATCCCTGGCGTGTGCGACCCCCAGGACGGACCTGCCACGCGGCTATTCCGGTCCATCCGTGCACACCTCGCCAATGTAGGCGGGGGGCTCCCCCTTGCCAAGTAAGTCGGGGGACCCTGCGGCGAGGGCAGCACCTGCGGGCCCGTGCCGGCGCGGCGGCGCCGGGGCGAGGCTCACGGTCCCGCCCGCGTCGGCGGAGACGAGGAACCCCGCCAGGGTGCGGCGGACCGGCTCCCCGCGGCGCAGGGCCGGCAGGAGCGATTCGAGGACGAGGGTCTCGAGGCGCTCGAGGCGGCGCGGCGCCGCGCCGGCCCGGGCCAGGGCGAGATCGAGGCAGCGCAGGGCCACGGCGTCCGGCAGGACCGCCAGGGCGCGCCCGTCGAGGCGCAGCTCCGCGCCCGTCTCCGGCCCGGATCGCCGCGCCCCGTCGAGGGCCTGCTCGGCCGCGCTCCGGAGCGCGGCCTCGTCGCGGGCGGCCCGCTCGGCGAGCCGGGCGAGGCGCGCCCGGGTCAGGCCCTCGCGCTCCAGGGCCGGCCAGGCCGCCCGCAGGCGGCCGCGGGCGAAGCGCGGATCGCCGTTGGCGGGGTCGCGCGCGTAGGCGATGCCGCGCGCCGCGCACCACGCCACCAGGCTCGCCTTCGGCAGGTGCAGGAACGGGCGCCCGAGGGCGAGGCCGGGGCCGAGGTCGCGCTCGGCGCGCATGCCGGCGAGCCCCGCGGGGCCGCTGCCGGCCGCGAGCCGGATCAGCACCGTCTCGGCCTGGTCGTCCCGCGTGTGGCCCGTCAGCACGAGACCGGCGCCGACCGCCTCGGCATGGGCGGCGAGCAGGGCGTAGCGGGCCCTGCGGGCCGCGTCCTGCAGGCCGGTGCCGGGCTTCGTGCCCGCCCAGGTCAGGATCGCGTGGGGCAGGCCCAGCGCCCGGGCGGCGCGGCCGACGGCCTCGGCCTCCGCGCCCGATTCCGGCCGCAGGCCGTGATCCACGGTGGCGACCCGCAGGGACGCGCCGGTCGCGTCGCGCAGGCGCGCGGCGGCGTGCATCAGGGCGCTCGAGTCGGGACCGCCCGAGACGGCGAGGAGCACGCCCCGCCCGCCGCGCGCGGCCGGGTCGAGCCAGGGGCGGAGGGCGCCGAGGACCGGGTCGCCCGCGTCGCTCAGATCGCCCGAGGCGTTCAGGCGCCGCAGCGGGCGCGCTTCTGCTCGCGGGCGACGCCCTGGCGGACGCCGCTGCCGGCATTCGGGAACTTCCGGTCCAGCTCGGCCAGGGTCGCGCAGGCCTGCTCGCGGGCGCCGAGCGCGTTGAGCGTGACGCCGAGCTTCAGCATGGCGTCGGGGGCCTGGGAGGAGCGGGCGTAGTCGGTCGAGACCTTCAGGAACTGCTCGGCGGCCTCGCGGTTGCGGCCGCGGGCGAGGTAGCTCTCGCCGAGCCAGTAGGTCGCGCCGGCGACGCGGTTGTCGCGGGGATGGGACTGGATGAACTGGCGCAGGCCCATCTCGGCCTGCTCGTACTGCTTGGCGCGGTACAGCTCGACCGCGGCGTCGTAATCGGCGGCCGGATCGCCCGTCCGGGTCGCCGCCACGCTCTCGGAGGGCCGCGCCGGGATCGCCCCGGTCCGGGCCGGCGGCCGCAGGTCCACCGGCTCGTCGTAGCCGGAGGTCCCGGCCTCCGCGTCCTCCTCGTTCGGCTCGCCGATCGCGCCCTGCGGCAGGCGCTGCGGCCGCGGCGCCGCCTCGGCGGCCTCCTCGGCCTCGCGGCGGGGCAGCGGCGCGGAGGGCTGCGTGCTGCCGAGCTGCATCGGGGCGCCGGGGGCGCCGGGGGCCTGCGACGGGTCGAAGGCGTCGCCGCGCTTGCCGGGGCGGCCGGCGCCCGGGTTGCCGCCGTTGACGGGGCCCGACGGCGCGGGGGCGGCCGAGGGCTTGCCGCCCTTGCCCTCGTTCAGGCGGTACTCGACGTCCTCCTGGAACTTGCGCAGCTGCTCCTTGAGCTGGCGGTTCTCGTACTGGAGGGTCTCGATCTGTCCCGCCATCATCCGGGACTGGTTCTCGATGCGGCCGAGGCGCACCACCAGTTCCGAAGCGTCCTGCGCGGCGGCCGGGTGGCCGAGGAGCGCGGCACCGAGGGCGGTGGCGAGGGCGAGGCGGGTGCGAAGGCGGGCGGGCATGGTTCGGCTGCGGTCCGGTGTCGGCGCGAGGCCCTAACAGATGCGCCGCACCGCGGCAAAACTGCGGCGCGGCCGAAGGTGTGATCGAGAGCATCGATCGGAGGCGGCGGCCCGAGAGCCGCCGCCGGAGCGCGGCCGCGCGGCGGCTTACGCGCCGGCGCCGCGGTCGAGGACGATCACCGCGCGGCGGTTCTGCGACCAGCAGGAGATGTCGTTGCACACCGCCACCGGCCGCTCCTTGCCGTACGACACGGTCCGCATCCGGCTCGCCGCGATGCCGCGGGTGGCGAGGTAGTCGTTCACCGCCTGGGCCCGGCGGGCGCCGAGGGAGAAGTTGTACTCGCGGGTGCCGCGCTCGTCGGCGTGGCCCTCGATGATGAAGGTGTAGCGCGGGTAGCGCTGCAGCCACGCGGCCTGCTTGTCGAGGGTCGCGGTCGCGGTGGGCGTCAGGTCGGTGGAATCCGACTCGAAGAAGACCCGGTCGCCGATATTGACGACGAAGTCCTGGGCGCTGCCGGGGGTCGCGGCACCCGCCCCGAAGGCGGAGGCGTCGGCGAGGTCCTTGTCGTTGCTGCAGGCGCCCAGGCCGAGGGCGGCGACGAGCGCGAGGCCGAGGGCGGCGGCGCGGAAACGCTGGGGCATGGTCTGAAAAACTCCTCGAGCGGTGCCGAAGGCCGGCTGCTGGTCTTCGAGGCGGGTCCGCGTATTCCTGGCGCCGTTGGTAGGCGGGGTTGGTTAAGCGACGGTTCCGCCGCGCGGCGCGGGGGCGTGGTGACGGTCCGCACCGGTCGACGGCGTGCGCTGACACACCCGGGACGCGCCCGGAATGCGGCGGCGGCGGGGCGGCGGGCCGCGACGCGGCATTTCGGCCGCCCCGGTTGCGGCGCTGCAACAGGCGCCGGGCCTCCGCCCGGTGACGGGTCCGCGCCGGGCTTTAAGAGATCCTCAACCCTATCGCTCCCTTATCGGCGGGCCGAACACCGGACCTCCCGCATGCGCCCCGCCCAGAGCGTCCTCATCGTCGAGGACAGCTACCTGCTCCTCGAGATCGTCGCGAGCCTGTGCGAGACGCACGGCATCCGGGTGATCGAGGCCTCCACGGGCGAGGCCGCGCTGACCGTCCTGCGCGAGCGGGGCGGCGCGATCGACTGGCTGTTCACCGACATCCACCTGCCCGGGCTGATCGACGGCTGGACGGTGGCCCACGCCTTCCGGGCGATCCATCCGGACCGGCCGGTGGTCTACACCTCGACGGACACGCACGGCCGCAGCGGCGTGCCGGGCAGCCTGTTCCTGCGCAAGCCCTTCCAGATGCAGGAGGTCAACCGCCTGGTCCGGATGATGGTCGAGGGCCTCGGCGAGGCCGGCGCCGACAGCCGGCTCTGCGCGGCGGGCTGAGTCACGGATCCTTCCGACCCGGACCGTCGTCGCGCGCGGCGAAGCCACCCCGGGCGGCGCGCGCTCGGCCGGCTGGACGCCCCGGCTGGACACCTCGGCTCCGGGGGGGCGGCCTCAGCCGCCCCGGAACAGCGCGACGATCTCCGGCGCGGCGAGCCACGCCTCGACCCGCGGGCAGGCGAGATCCCCGGGGGGCATCGCGTCGTAGAGGGCGAAGCTCGCCGCGATGAAGCCCGTGAGGTCGTAGAGCACCGGGAAGTCGTCGCCCCGCGGCTTGGTCTTGAACAGGTACGAGCCGGTCAGGCCGAAATGCTCGGCGATGGGCGGGTAGATCGGCCAGACCACGTCCTGGGCCAGCTCGTCGCCGAGGTAATCCTCGATCTCCACGGGCTCGGGCGTGAGCCCGTTCTCCCGCAGCAGCCGCCGGGCGATGTCGCCGAGGACGTGGACCTTGGGATGGTTCATCAGGTGCATGAAGGCGCCGCGGCGCGCCCAGCGGGTCACCTCGCGCTCCAGCCCGAAACCCAGGGCGTCGGCCGCGCCGACGAGCTCGCGCACGGCCGGGTCCCAGTGGTCGAGGTAGCCCAGGCGGGCGAACACGTCCTCGCGGAACAGGGTCGCGGTGCGGCCAGCGTCGAGGCCGAGCCGGTGGGCGGTGAGGACGATCGCCGAGTGGTACTGGCCGAGCGGCGACGGCGTCAGCTTGAGGGCGGCGAGGTCCGAGGCCTGCCCGACATAGACCATGTCCGGGTGGAAGGCCGAGAACACGATCGACGGGAACAGCTTGAGCCGCGGGTCGGCCGCCCGCACAGTGGCGGCGTCGCCGCCCGGGATCAGCCCGGCCGGGAAGGCCTGCGAGAAGACGTGGTCGTGGGCGCGCAGGGTCCGGATCAGGCCGTCGACGTGGCCGTGGTCGCGCTTCAGCGAGCCCATGGGCAGGTAGCGGACCGGGCTCTTCGGCGCGAGCAGGCGCATGGCCCGGGCGATGCCCCGCGCCTGGCAATTGCCCAGCACCGCGATGCTCGGCCCGTCGCGGGTCGTGGCGGCGCGGGCGCGGTTCCGCCATGGTGTCGCCCAGGTGGGGGCCCAACTGGGTGTCGAGCGGGTGAACGCGCTGCGGGCGCGCCGGGGCAGGTCGTTCAGGGCCACGTCGCGTGCCGGTGTCAGCGGACGGAACAGCGCCCCCGAGGGCCTGTCGCCGTCGTGAAGAAGAGGGTTCGAAGATGGCGTTGAATCCGTATACGGGTCTACCGGCCGAGCGATTCTGGCGCAAGGTCGTCACCAACGTGCCGCCCTTCGCGGTCAATCCGCACCCGAAGGACACGTTCGTGATCGGGCCGACCGACAAGGTCGCCACCGGCGGCTCCTGCTTCGCGCAGCGGGTGGCCGAGGCGGTGCGCGGCGCCGGGTTCAACTACTACCTGACCGAGCCGCCGACCCCCGGCATGAGCGCCGAGGAGGCCAATGCCCGCCAGTTCGGCACGTTCTCGGCGCGCTACGGCAACCTCTACTACACGCGCCAGTTCGTGCAGCTGTTCGACCGGGCCTACGGCAAGTTCGAGCCGGAGCTGAAGGCGTGGCTGCGCGACGACGGCCGCTACGTCGACCCGTTCCGCCCCACGGTCGAGCCGGCGGGCTTCGCCAGCGAGGCCGAGGTGGTCGCGGCGCGCGACGCGCACCTCGCCGAGGTGCGCCGCCTGTTCGAGACGCTGGACGTGTTCGTGCTGACCCTCGGCCTCACGGAAGGCTGGCGCTGGCGGGCCGACGGCGCGGCGCTGCCGCTCGCCCCCGGGGTCGCGGGCGGCACCTTCGATCCGGACCTCTACGAGTGCGTCAACGCCGGCGCGGCCGAGGTTCTGGGCGACCTCAACGGCTTCCTCGACCGGCTCTGGAGCGTGAACCCGAAGGCGCGGGTGATCTTCACGGTCTCGCCGGTGCCGATGATCGCCACCTACATGGACCGGCACGTGATGGAGTCGAACAGCTACTCCAAGTCGGTGCTGCGGGTGGCGGCCGGCGAGGTGGTCGGCCGGGGCGACCCGCGGGCGGTCTACTTTCCCGCCTACGACATCGTCACGAGCAACGTGAATGCCGGGCGCTACTACAACGAGGACCAGCGCACCATCAACGACGCGGGCGTGCGCCACGTGATGCGCCTGTTCCTGGCGACCTTCGCGCGCGACCGGGTGTCCCCCGCCCCGACCCACGCACCGGTGGACCTCGCCGCGGAGTTCGAGGGCAATGCCGGCGTGATCTGCGACGAGGAGGAGATCGAGCGCAGCGTGGCCTGACAGGGCCTAGCGTGGCGTGGGGTTTGCCTCCGGCCGGGCGTTTCGGGCAGTCTCGGCCGCCCGGGCGCCCGCGCCCTTCCGGAGACGAGTCCCTTGAGCCTGCCCCCGCCCCGCCGCGCCGACCACGACATCGATCCGGTCTTCGTGAAGCGGCACTCGCCCCGCGCCTTCACGGGCGAGGCCGTGCCCGAATCCGAGCTGATGCGGATGATCGAGGCGGCGCGCTGGTCGCCCTCCGCCTACAACTCGCAGCCCTGGCGCTTCCTCTACGCGCTCCGGGGCGACGCCCACTGGGACACGTTCTTCGACCTCCTGGTGCCGGGCAATCAGAAATGGGTGTCCGGCACCGGCGCGATCCTGTTCCTGGTCTCGAACGGGCTCATGAAGGTCGGCGACGAGCTCAAGCCCTCCTACAGCCACTCCTTCGACGCCGGCACCGCCTCGCTGGCCTTCCAGCTCCAGGCGATCCACCAGGGCTGGCACGCCCACGGCATGGTCGGGTTCGACCATGTCCGCGCCCCCGCGGTGCTGCGCCTGCCCGAGAACCACCGGATCGAGGCCGCCTTCGCGGTCGGCCGCAAGATCCCGGAGGCGGACCTCACCGAGGAGCAGCGGCCCCGCGAGACCCCGAACGGCCGCCGGCCGATCACCGACTTCACCATCGCGGGACCGTTCCCGCCGGCCGCCGGCTGAGACGGCCGGAACCCGCTTGCACGACCGGCGATTGGCTCCGCATCGCGACGCCGTCGCAGGCCCGGGGGCGCCCGCCCTCGGGCCCGGGCCGGGGGCCGGCGCCGCGCGCCTCCTGTCCACCCTCCGACGCTTCGGGAGCTGGCTCATGGATCCGTCCGACACCGCCGCGTCCGATCCCTTCCGGGACGACGGGCCGTTCGACTCCGTCTCCGGGCTGCAGGCCGTCGCCGACCGCCACGGGGTCGGCCTGGACGCGGTGCGCCACCTGATCCGGGCCCTGGAGCGCGGCCACGGCACGATGGCGCAGTTCGACCATCCCGATCTCGGCGGGATGGGGCAGTGGTTTTCCGGCGGGATGGTGATGGTCGGCCGGATGTTCGACGACGCGCTGAAGGCGCGGGTCGACGCGCTCTGCACCGAATTGGCCGGGGCGCTCCCGGCGGGCGGCTTCTCGGAGGCCGCGCCCGCGGCGCGCCGGGGCGGCGGCGAGTGGTGGCCGGCCGGCCTCGGGGATCCGGCGAGCACCGGCGCGCAGAACGGGCTGCGCTACGCCTATTTCCCCGACAGACGGCGGCTCGCCGTCGACGCGGGGTCCGGGATCGCGCTCTACGACACCGGCGAGCACCGCATCACCGGCGTCTCTCAGGCGAACGGCAGCCTCGGCTTCACGGGACCGGCCGGGGCCGTCGCCCTCGACCGCCTGCGCCGGATCGAGGCGGAGGTCGCCGCGCCGCGCCAAGCGGACCCGGCCGGGATCCCGGCGAGCGCCGCGTCGCCTATCTCTTCGCCTGCCCCGTCGCCCGCCCCTTCGGCCGCGCCGGACCGGTCATCCGCGGACGACGTTCTCGCGACCATCGAGCGGCTGGCCGACCTGCACGCGCGCGGCGTGCTCACCGAGGCGGAATTCGCGACCAAGAAGGCGGAGCTGCTGGCGCGGCTGTGACCGGCGCCCGCTCGTCCGACCCTCCGTCCCCGTCCCGGCGCGCCCGGGACCGCCAAGGGCGAGGGTCGGGCCTGCCGGTTCCGGACGGCCTCAGACGATGCCGACGCGGAGCAGGTCGTGGACGTGCACGATGCCCACGGGCCGTCCGTCCGTGACGGCGAAGACCGCCGTGATCAGCCGGCGGTTCATCAGCTCCAGCGCGGCCTGGGCGAGCTTGTGGGGCTCCACCGTCACCGGGTCCCGGGTCATGACCGTCGAGACCGGCGTGTCGAGGAGCGCCGGACCCATGTGGCGGCGCAGGTCGCCGTCCGTGACGATGCCGACGAGGCGGCCGGCCGCGTCCGTGACGCCGACGCAGCCGTAGCGCCGCGCCGCGATCTCGATCAGCACCTCGGACATGAGCGCGGTCTCGTGGACCAGCGGCATGTCCTGGGGGCCGTGCATCACCTGCTGCACGGTCCTGAGGCGGGCCGCGAGGGTGCCGCCCGGATGCAGGGTGTGGAAGCGCGCCGAGGTGAAGCCGCGCCGCTCCAGCAGCGCCACCGCCAGGGCGTCGCCCAGCGCCAGCTGGATCAGGCTGGAGGAGGTCGGCGCGAGGTCGTGGGGGCAGGATTCCCGCACGCGGGGCAGCTCCAGCAGCACGTCGGCGGCCTTGCCGAGGGTGCTCTCGCCGTTGCGGGTGATCGCCACCAGGGGGATCGAGAACCGGCGGCTGAAGCCGACGAGGTCGGACAGTTCCGCGGTCTCCCCCGACCACGACAGCGCGATGATGACGTCGTCCCGGGCGATCATCCCGAGGTCGCCGTGGCTCGCCTCGGTCGGGTGGACGAAGAAGGCGTGGGTGCCGGTGGAGGCCAGCGTCGCGGCGATCTTGCGGCCCACATGGCCGCTCTTGCCGATGCCGCTCACGATGACGCGGCCCTTGCTCTGCAGGATCGTCTGCACCGCCTCCTCGAAGGCCGCGCCGAGCCGGCCCTGGAAGGCCACGCTCGCCTCCTGCAAGGCCGCGATGCCGAGCTGGAGGCTGCGGATCCCGAGGTCGCGGGTGGTGGCGAGATGCGCCGACGGCGCGTCGTAGCGGTCGTCGCGCAGGGCGCTGGAGGCGGGAGCGTTCATCGGTTCCGTTCTTGACCCGTCGTCCGGATCCGGCAGCGGGGGCCGGTATCGGGGAGCGGCGCAGCGAGGCGTCTCCGGCGACGCTAGGCAGCCGTCGTGGTTGAAATGTGACGCGGGGACGACGCAGCGCCGCACTCTGGTTGAAGGCGCGGCCGCCGAGGTCCATGCTGCCCGCACACCGTCCCGCGCCGCGGGCCCCAGGAGGGCACGAGCCCTATGACCATCCGCTTCCCCGATCCCGATCCCGCGATCCTCGCCCGCCGCGAGGCGATCCTGGCCGGCCTCGCGCCCCTGGTGGCACCGGAGGCGCTGGTGGTGAGCGAGGACGAGCGCCGGGCCTTCGAGACCGACGGGCTGACCGCGTACCGGCAGATGCCGCTGGCCGTGGTCCTGCCCTCCACCACCGCGGAGGTCTCCGCCGTGATGGCCTATTGCCACGCCAACGGCGTGCGGGTCGTGCCCCGGGGCGCCGGCACGTCGCTCGCGGGCGGCGCCATCGCGCAGGCCGACGCGATCATCCTGGGCGTCGGCAAGATGACCAAGGTCCTCGACATGGACTTCGCCAACCGCACCGCCCGGGTGCAGAGCGGCATCACCAACCTCGCCATCTCCGGGGCGGTCAGCCACGAGGGCTTCTTCTACGCCCCCGACCCGTCGAGCCAGCTCGCCTGCACGATCGCCGGCAACATCGCGATGAATTCCGGCGGCGCGCACTGTCTGAAATACGGCGTGACCACCAACAACCTGCTCGGCGTCACCCTGGTGCTCAACGACGGCACCGTCGTGGAGATCGGCGGCCAGCACCTCGACAGCGGCGGCTACGACCTGCTCGGCCTCGTCTGCGGCTCGGAGGGTCAGCTCGGCATCGTCACCGAGGCGACCGTGCGGATCCTGCGCGCCGCCGAGGGCGCGCGCCCGGTGCTGGTCGGCTTCTCGAGGGTCGAGGACGCGGGCGACTGCGTCGCGGCGATCATCGCGGCCGGGATCATCCCGGTGGCGATCGAGTACATGGACCGCGAGGCGATCCTCATCACCGAGGACTTCGCCCAGGCCGGCTATCCCCGCGACGCCGAGGCGATGCTGATCATCGAGGTCGAGGGCTCGGACGCCGAGTGCGACGCCATGCTGGCGCGGATCGAGACGATCGCCCGGGATTTCCGCCCGACCAGCGTGCGCGTCTCGCGCTCGGAGGCGGAGTCGGCCGCGATCTGGAAGGGGCGCAAGTCGGCCTTCGGGGCCACCGGCCGGATCTCCGACTACATCTGCATGGACGGCACGATCCCCACCGGCCAGCTCGGGCCGGTGCTGGAGCGGATCGGGGCGATCTGCGCCGAGAAGGGCCTGCGGGTCGCCAACGTGTTCCACGCGGGCGACGGCAACCTGCACCCGCTGATCCTGTTCGACATCAACCGGCCCGGCGAGCTGCAGAAGGCCGAGGCCGCGGGCGACGAGATCCTGAAGCTCTGCGTCGAGGTCGGCGGCTGCCTGACCGGCGAGCACGGCGTCGGGATCGAGAAGCGCGAGCTGATGCGCTTCCAGTACGACCAGGTCGATCTCGAGCAGCAGATGCGGGTCAAGGCGGTGTTCGATCCGGACTGGATGCTGAACCCCGCCAAGGTGTTCCCGCTGGACGGGCGGCTCGCGGCCTGAACCGGGCCGCGCGGCGGGGTCCGGCCGAGGTGCAGGCCAGGACGCACGGCCAGGACGCACGGCCGAGGCGTCCGGAGCGGTGCGGGCGCGGCCGTCTCCGACCGCGCATCCGCCCCCGTCCGGCCCTCGCGGCCGCGCTCAGGCGGCTTCGACCTTGCGGCTCGCCCGGGCCTTGGTCGCGGCGGTCGCGGCCTTGCGGCGGCCGGACGCGGGGGCGGCGGGCGCCTCCTCGGCGGGGGCGGCGGGCTTGTCGCTGGACGGGGACCGGCCCGGCTGGCCGAGGCCGAGGCTCTTGGCGAGCGCCGAGCGCTGTGCCGAGTAGTTCGCCGAAGTGGTCGGGTAATCGGCCGGCAGGCCGTAGCGCTCGCGGTAGGTCTGCGGATCGAGACCGTGCTTGGTCAGGTGGCGCTTCAGCGTCTTGTACGACTTGCCGTCGATGAAGCTGACCAGTCCGTCGGGGCGGATCGACTTGCGGATCTGGGCGGGGGTTGGCCGCTCGACGCTCTCGGTCGCCGGAGCGGCGGGGCCGGCCCCGATCGTGTTCAGCGCCTCGTGGATGCTCGCGATCAGGGCCGGCAATTCGGCCGAGGGCAGCGAGTTGTTGGAAACGTAGGCCGCGACGACGTCCACGGTCCGCTCGATGAAGTCCAATTGCGATGTCGGCGCAGCTTCTGACATTCTCTCATTCCTCGGCACAAATGCCTGATGGGATCCCCACTGTTCGCGAGTTAAGTCAGCGTCCGAAAAATGCAAGCCGCGCCATACAATTATCTGTGATGAGACAGAAGTCTAACTCTGCATCGCGCGGCGAGGCTTACAGGGTATGGTTGCATTGGCGGCACTTAAGGGACACTTCTGAGAGGCTTTATCGGTGTCCGCCCGGCGAATTCTAGTCGCTTCCTCGAAGCGGGTTTTCGCAGCCGGCAGAGACCTTTACGCCCAAGTCGGGGCCCGTCTCTAGACGATCGTATACGGTTGCCGTCCGGCCGTGCCGGGACAATGCGCAATCTTCGTACAGTTGTGCGAAGGCCGGGTGGGGCCCTGCGTCATTTTCGCCACCCGGTCGCGGCCTCAGGCGAAAGTCTTGCGCGGGTCGAAGGCGTCCCGCACCGCCTCGCCGGCGAAGACGAGCAGGCTCAACATCACGGCGATGACCAGGAATCCGGTCAATCCGAGCCAGGGCGCGGTCAGATTGTCCTTGCCCTGCGCGAGAAGCTCTCCGAGGGACGGCGAGCCCGGCGGCAGTCCGAAGCCGAGGAAGTCGAGCGAGGTCAGGGTGGTGATCGAGCCGTTCAGGATGAACGGCAGGAAGGTCAGCGTCGCCACCATGGCATTCGGCAGCAGATGGACCGTCATGATGCGGATGTTCGACAGGCCCAGCGCCCGGGCGGCGCGGACATACTCGAAGTTCCGCGCCCGCAGGAACTCGGCCCGCACCACGCTCACCAGCGCGACCCAGGAGAACAGCAGCATGATCCCGAGCAGGACGAAGAAGCCCGGGGCGATGAAGGCCGAGATGATGATGATCAGGTAGAGGGTCGGGATGCCGCCCCAGACCTCGATGAAGCGCTGGAAGGCGAGATCGACCCAGCCGCCGAAATAGCCCTGCACGGCGCCCGCGACGACGCCGATCACCGACGAGACCGCCGCCAGGATCAGCCCGAACAGGACCGAGATGCGGAAGCCGTAGATCACCCGCGCGAGCACGTCCCGCGTGGTGTTGTCGGTGCCGAGCCAGTGCCAGGGAATGTCCGCGCAGGTGCTGCCGCCGAGCTTCTCGGCGACCGGCTTGCACTGCGCGTCCGTGAGCATCCAGGTGGGCGGCGACGGCGACGGCGTCGGCAGGTCCTCGTTGATCGTGTCGTACGAGAACGGGATCGGCGGCCACAGCGCCCAGCCGTTCGCCGCGATCTCCCGGCGAATCTCGGGGGAGCGGTAGTCGGTCGTGGCGAGGAAGCCGCCGAACTTCTCCTCCGGGTAGTCGACCAGGACCGGGACCAGCCACTCGCCCTTGTAGGACATCACGATCGGGCGGTCGTTGGCGATGAACTCCGCGAACAGGCTGAGCACGAACAGGATCGTGAAGATCACGAACGATCCGTAGCCGAGCCGGTTGCGGCGGAAATTGTCGAGGCGCCGCCGGTTGAGCGGCGAGAGCCGGGCGCGCCGGCCGGCGGCCTCGGGCGGGACCGGGGGCGGCGCCCCCTCGTCCGGCCGCAGGACCAGCGGCTGGGCGCCGGGCATCGGCGCGGGCACGACCTCGCTGTCGCCGGGACGCGTGACCTCGTTCATCCGTGCTGCCTCCCGCGCCGCGCCGCGCGCGCGCCCGCCGCCCCGTGATCCGGGCGGCCCCGCGACCGGCCGGCCGCGGGACGGGGACCGGGGACGCTCAGCCGTCGAGCCGGATCGCGGTGCCGTCGATCTCGGTGGGACGCAGGTTGCCGCTGCGCTCCAGCCAGCGGCGCAGCAGCCGGACGTTGCGGCGGTTGGCCTTGAAGGCGGCGTCGAACAGGTCGCCCGCCACCGGCACCGCGCCGATCAGCCCGTCGAAGGCCACGTTCAGCCCCATCCGGGCCAGCAGCCAGCGCGGCGCCCCGAGGCGCTTCGCCTCGTAGACGATGAAGGACGAGATCACCATGCCGGCCAGGTCGCCGATCACCGGCACGAGGCCGATCAGCGCGTCGAACCCGACCCGACGGTTGATGCCCGGGATGACGAAGGCCGTGTCCATCAGGTGGGCCAGCGTCTCCAGGCGGGCGAGGCTCGCCTCCCGGCCGAGATCCGCCGACAGGAAGGGGGGCCGGGTTCCGGCGCCGGTCCCGCCTCCGGGGAAGGTCTCGGCACGGGCGAAACGCCCGGACTGGGCAGCCTGGGTGAAGTCCATGGTCGGGATCCGTCGGGAAGCCATCGTCCCCAACGATGTGGCCCCCCGTCCGGATCCCCGCAAGGACGGCGCCCGCTCGGCGCGCGCCGCCCGTCGTGGCGTCTCCCATGGCGCCTCCCATGGCGCCTCTCACGCCGCCGCCCCGGGGAGCCCGCGCATGCGGTCGAGCGCCGCATCCAGGGTGGCGTCGTCCTTGGCGAAGCAGAGCCGGACGAGGCCGCGCACGGAGGCGTCCGGGTAGAAGGCGCTCACGGGGATCGCCGCGACGCCGTGACGGGTGACGAGGGCCTCGCAGAAGGCCACGTCGTCGGTGTGGCCCAGCGCGGCGACGTCGACGTTGAGGAACCACGTGGCCTGGGCCGGCAGCACGGTGAAGCCGAGCCCGCGCAGGCCGTCCGCGAGCCGGTCGCGGGACCGGGCGTAGCCGGCCCGCATCGCCTCGAACCACGGGGCCGGCTTGCCCAGCCCGTAGGCCACCGCCTCCTGGAGGTTCGGGGGCGTGGTGAAGGTCAGGAACTGGTGCGCCTTGGCGAGCCCGCGCATCAGCCGGGCCTCGGCCATCACGAAGCCGACCTTCCAGCCGGTGAGCGAGAAGATCTTGCCGGCCGAGCCGATCTTGACGGTCCGCTCCCGCATCCCGGGCAGCGCCATCAGCGGCCTGTGGCGCGCGCCGTCGAACACCACGTGCTCCCAGACCTCGTCGCAGAGGGCGGTCACGTCGAAGCGCTGGCAGTAGCGGGCGAGCAGGTCGAGGTCCTCCGGCGCGAACAGCGTGGCGCTCGGGTTGAGGGGATTGTTCAGCACCACGACCCGGGTCCGCGCCCCGAAGGCCTGCGCCAGCGCGGCCTCGTCGAGGCGGAAGGCCGGGGGCCGCAGCGGCACGATCCGCGGAACGCCGCCCGCCCGCCGGACCAGGGGCAGGTAGGCATCGTACATGGGCGCGAACAGCACGACCTCGTCGCCGGGCTCGATCAGCGCCAGGAGCGCGCCGGCCAGGGCCTCGGTCGCCCCGGAGGTGACCATCACCTCGGTCTCCGGGTCGAGGTCGAGCCCCTGGTGCCGCGCGTAGTGCGCGGCGACCGCCTCGCGCAGGGCCGGCAGGCCCATCATCGGCGGGTACTGGTTCCAGCCGTCCAGGAGCGCCCGCGCGCCCCGCTCTCGGACGTCCGCCGGCCCGGGATCGTCCGGGAAACCCTGGCCGAGATTGATCGCGCCGTGGACCCGCGCGAGCCGCGACATGGTCTCGAACACGGTCGTGGGCAGCGCGTCGAAGACGGGGTTGATGAAGGCGGGCGTCATGCGGCGCCGGGGATCGGGGAGGTCGGCATGGCGGGTCTCGGCATCGCCGGCCCTTAGCATGGCCGCGCAGGGCCGTCGCGCGTCGCGGAATGTGCGCCTTCGCACAGACCCGGTCGCCGAAGCGCGACCGACGGCTGACGAATATTGACATTCATCAGCCGTCTCGTAGGTTCGGGTCACGGCCGGAGCGGCGCACTCGCCGACGGGGCTTCGCCCCCTCGCCCCGTCAGCGGGGTGCCGCTCCGGTCCCCAGAAGGGCCATCGACTTGCGGGTCGGTGGCCCTTTCGGCATGTGCGGCGGCGGCCGCACCGCTCGCCGGCCCCCGGAGACGACGATGCCGCCCTCCTCACGCGCGCTCCTCGGCTGCCTGGTCCTGGCGCTGCTGATCGGCGGTCTCGGGCTCGGCCTGCGCCGCGCCGTGGCCGTCACCCCGGTCGATCCCGCGTTCCGGGCGGTGCTGCGCGCTTATGCTGCACCGGACGCGTCCGGCGGAACCCAGCAACACGAGTGAAACGTCGCCGCCCTAGTGACGGCGCATTGGCCGGGCACCGGTGGAGCGTACCGCGAGGTGCGCGCGCGGCCCGGCCGCGGGCGACCATGTCGCCGCGGTAAGGAGCCGTTCGGGACCCGGACAGCTTTATGGGCTTACGCTCCCGCACACGGGATCGGAGCCGCCGGGTCCCGCGGGATCGGGCGGCTTCAGGACGGGCTTCCGGGACGCGGCGTTCCGGAGGCGGCATGGGGGCTTGGACAGCGAGGGATAGGGTGCCGCCGGTCGCGCTGACGACCGTCCTGTGCTCTAGTCAGGCATGAACGAGAGTTCACCGATCCGGACCGACACGGCCCGCGCCTACCAGCCCGGCGAGGCGCCCGCGCGCGAGGTCCGGACGCGGCGCTTCCGGCCGATCCGCTGGCTCGTGATCCTGGTGCTGCTCGCCGGCGCCGGGGCGATCGGGCACCGCTGGTACGAGGCCCGCACCGACAGGGGTGCCGAGCCCGCGACGGCGCACCGGACCGGCGGCCGCGGCGGCCGGCACGGCGGCTCCGACATGCCGCAGGCGGTGGGTATCGCCAGCGTCACGACTGGCGACATGCCGGTGGTGCTGCAGGGCCTCGGCACCGTGACGCCGCTCGCCACCGTGACGGTGAAGTCGCAGATCAGCGGCTACCTCACGCAGGTGCAGTTCCGGGAGGGCCAGACCGTGAAGGCGGGCGACGAGCTCGCCCGGATCGATGCCCGCCCCTACGAGGCGCTGCTCGCCCAGTATCAGGGCCAGCTCGCCCGCGATCAGGCGCTGCTCCAGAACTCGAAGCTCGACCTGCAGCGCTATCAGACGCTGAACCGGCAGGACTCGATCTCGAAGCAGAACGTCGACACGCAGGCCGCGCTGGTGAAGCAGAACGAGGGCACGGTCGCGGCCGACCAGGCGCTCGTCGACCAGCAGAGGCTCAACATCGCCTACACGCACATCACGTCGCCCGTGGACGGCCGGGTCGGCCTGCGCCAGGTCGACCAGGGCAACTACATCTCGGCCGCCTCCACGGCGATCGTGGTGGTGACCCAGCTCCACCCGATCTCGGTGGTCTTCACCCTGCCGGAGGACGACGTGTCGCGGGTGATGCGGCAGGTGCGGGCGGGCGCGAAGCTCACCGTGCGGGCCTACGACCGCGGCGACGCCCACGAGATCGCCACCGGCCGCCTCGACACGGTCGACAACCAGATCGACACGACCACCGGCACAGTGAAGCTGCGCGCGCTGTTCGACAACGCCGACGAGGAGCTGTTCCCGAACCAGTTCGTCAACGCCAAGCTGACCGTCGACACGGTGCGGGGCGCGACGCTGGTGCCGAATTCCAGCCTGCTCCAGGGCACGCCCGGCACCTACGTCTACCTGATGGACGGGGACAGCAAGGTCACGGTCCGGCCGATCAAGACCGGCGAGACCGACGGCACCACCACCGTGGTGGTCTCCGGCCTCAAGCCGGGCGACCGGGTCGTCACGGACGGCACCGACCGGCTGAAGGACGGCGCGCCGGTGCGGATCACCGAGGGCGCACAGGCGGCTGCGGGCGACGGGAAGGCTGCCGAGAAGGCTGATGGCCGCCCCGGTGCACCGACCGAGGCTGCGGCGGCGGATTCGCAGGGGACAGCGGAGGGCGGTCGTCGGCACCGGCGCCGTCAGGCGCAGTGAGGGGATTGGCCGCGCGCGTGTGCGGCTTCCCCCCCTCTCCCCGCACGCGGGGAGAGGGCTCCGGCGACCTCGTCGTCGCCGGAGCGAGGCGGCAGCCGAAGGTGAGGGGGCTTGGCCGTAAGAGCCTCATCCTGCGGCACCCCCTCACCGCCGCTGCGGTTTCGCCTCCGCTTCCCGCAGGCACGACGAGGTGCCTGCGGGCCTCTCCCCGCCCGTGGGGAGAGGGGAAAAAGGCGGCGCGTCCATGAACCCGTCCCGCCTCTTCATCCTCCGCCCGGTCGCCACGACGCTCTTGATGCTGGCGATCCTGATCGTCGGCGGCGTGTCGTACCTGAACCTGCCGGTCTCGGCGCTGCCGGCGGTCGATTACCCGACGATCCAGGTCCAGACCTTCTATCCCGGCGCCAGCCCGGAGGTGATGACCTCCTCGGTGACGGCGCCGCTGGAGCGGCAGTTCGGCCAGCTCGCCAACCTCAACCAGATGACCTCGCAATCCTCCGCGGGGGCGTCGGTCATCACCCTGCAGTTCAGCCTGGACCTGCCGCTCGACATCGCCGAGCAGCAGGTCCAGGCGGCGATCAACGCCGCCGGCAACCTCCTGCCCTCCGACCTGCCGGCGCCGCCGATCTACGCCAAGGTCAACCCGGCCGACGCGCCGGTGCTGACGCTGGCGCTGACCTCGAAGACCCTGCCGCTCACCCAGGTGCGCGACCTCGCCGAGTCGCGGCTGGCCCAGAAGATCAGCCAGGTGGCGGGCGTCGGCCTCGTGAGCATCTCGGGCGGCCAGCGCCCGGCCGTGCGGGTGCGGTTCAACGCGCGGGCGCTCGCCGCCTACGGGCTCAACATCGACGACCTGCGCACCACCATCACCAACCTCAACGTCAACACGCCGAAGGGCACGATCGACGGGCCGAAGCAGTCCTACGCGATCAATGCCAACGACCAGATCCGCGACCCGAAGGCCTACGACGCGGCGATCATCGCCTACCGCAACGGCGCCCCGGTGATGCTCTCGGAGGTGGCCGACGTGGTCGAGGGGCCGGAGAACACCAAGCTCGGCGCCTGGGCCGACGCGACGCCGGCGGTGATCCTCAACATCCAGCGCCAGCCGGGCGCCAACGTCATCGCGACCGTCGACAAGATCAAGGCGCTGCTGCCCCAGCTCCAGGCGAGCCTGCCGGCCGCCGTGGCGGTGGCGCCGCTCACCGACCGGACCACCACGATCCGCGCCTCCGTGGAGGACGTGCAGTTCGAGCTCGGCCTCGCCATCGCCCTCGTGGTGCTGGTGATCTTCCTGTTCCTGCGCAGCCTGTCGGCGACCCTGATCCCGAGCCTGTCGGTGCCCCTGTCGCTGGTCGGCGCCCTGTCGGTGATGGACCTGTACGGCTTCTCCCTCGACAACCTGTCGCTGATGGCGCTCACCATCGCCACCGGCTTCGTGGTCGACGACGCCATCGTGGTGATCGAGAACATCGCCCGCCACGTGGAGGCCGGCGACTCGCCCCTGGAGGCAGCCCTCAAGGGCTCCCGCGAGATCGGCTTCACCATCATCTCGCTCACCGTCTCGCTGATCGCCGTGCTGATCCCGCTCCTGTTCATGGGCGACGTGGTCGGGCGGCTGTTCCACGAATTCGCCATCACGCTGGCGGCCACGATCGTCATCTCGGCGGTGGTCTCGCTGACGCTGGTGCCGATGCTGTGCGCGCGGCTCCTGAAGCACGTCCCGGAAGCCGGTCACCGCCGCCGCGAGGGCGTCCTCTCCCGCCTCGGCCGGCGCGCCGTCGACGGCACGATCGAGTCCTACGGCCGCTCCCTGCGGGTCGTCCTGAACCACCAGGGCCTGACGCTGCTGGTGGCGCTCGGCACGCTCGGGCTCACGATCTACCTGTTCGCGGTGATCCCGAAGGGCTTCTTCCCCGTGCAGGACACGGGCGTGATTCAGGGCATCACCCAGGCCGACCAGTCGGTCTCCTACGCCGCCATGGCCGAGCGCCAGCAGCGGATGGCCGAGATCGTCCTCAAGGACCCGGACGTGGCGAGCCTGTCCTCGTTCATCGGCGTCGACGGCCAGAACGTCACGCTCAATTCCGGCCGGATGCTGATCAACCTCAAGCCCCGGGAGGAGCGCAGCGCGACGGCCAGCGCGATCATCCGGCGGATCTCGGCGGCCGCCGCGAACCAGCCCGGCATGCGGCTCTACATGCAGCCGGTCCAGGACCTGACCATCGACACCGCGGTCTCGGCGACCCAGTACCAGGTGATCCTCGAGAGCCCGAACATCGACGATTTCGAGACCTGGGTGCCGCGCTTCACCGAGGCGCTGGCGAAGTCGCCCGTGGTCACCGACGTGGCGAGCGACCACCAGGGCCAGGGGCTCGCCGCCTACGTGACCATCGACCGGCCCACCGCCGGCCGCTACGGCATCACCCCGGCGACCATCGACAACGCCCTCTACGACGCCTTCGGGCAGCGGATCATCTCGACGATCTTCACCCAGTCCAACCAGTACCGGGTGATCCTGGAAGCCGACCCGAAGCTGCACACGACCCTGCGCAGCCTCGACGCGATCTACCTGCCCTCGTCCACGGCGACCAACGGGCAGGTGCCGCTCTCCGCCGTGGCGCGGATCAGCGAGCGGCGGGCGCCGCTGCTGATCTCGCATCTCGGCCAGTTCCCGGCCACCACCGTGTCGTTCAACCTCGCGCCCGGCGCGGCGCTCGGCCAGGCGGTCGAGGCGATCGACCGGGTCAAGGCCGAGATCGGCCTGCCGCCCTCGTTCCGGGTGGTGCCGCAGGGCTCGGTCTTCGCCTTCCAGTCGGCGCTCGGCAACGAGCTGTTCCTGGTGCTCGCCGCGATCGTCACGGTCTACATCGTGCTGGGCGTGCTCTACGAGAGCTTCATCCACCCGATCACGATCCTCTCGACCCTGCCGTCGGCGGGCATCGGGGCGCTGCTCGGCCTGATGCTGTTCGGGCTGTCGCTCGACATCATCGCGGTGATCGGCATCGTGCTGCTGATCGGCATCGTGAAGAAGAACGCCATCATGATGATCGACTTCGCGCTCCAGGCGGAGCGCGAGGACGGGCTGGAGCCCCGCGAGGCGATCTTCCAGGCCTGCCTCTTACGCTTCCGGCCGATCCTGATGACGACGCTGGCGGCTTTGTTCGCCGCGGTGCCGCTGATCCTGGGCACCGGCGTCGGCTCGGAGCTGCGCCAGCCGCTCGGCATCTGCATCGCGGGCGGCCTGATCGTCAGCCAGGTGCTGACGCTGTTCACGACGCCGGTGATCTACCTGGCGTTCGACCGGCTGGAGCGGCGGATCTCGGGGCGGCGGGATGCTGACCTGACGGGCGGCGAGGCGCTGCCGTGAACATCTCCGAGCCGTTCATCCGGCGGCCGGTGGCGACCACGCTGCTCACGATCGGCGTGCTGCTCGCCGGCCTGTTCGCCTTCCTGAAGCTGCCGGTGGCGCCGCTGCCGCAGATCGACTTCCCGGTCATCCTCGTCCAGGCGCAGATGGCCGGCGCCTCGCCCGACACCATGGCGACCACGGTGGCGGCGCCCTTGGAGCGGCGGCTCGGCGCCATCGCGGACGTCAACGAGATGACGTCCACGAACTCCCTCGGCTCGACCCGGATCGTGCTGCTGTTCGGCCTCAACCGCGACATCGACGGCGCGGCCCGCGACGTCCAGGCCGCCATCAACGCGGCCCGCGCCGACCTGCCCGCCTCGCTCCGGCAGAACCCGACCTACCGGAAATTCAACCCCGCCGACACGCCGATCATCATCCTCGGCATGACCTCGGAGACCCTGACCCGCGGCCAGGTCTACGATTCCGCCGCCACCGTGGTGCAGCAGAAGCTGTCGCAGCTGCCGGGCGTCGGCAACGTCGATATCGGCGGCTCGTCCCTGCCGGCGGTGCGGGTCGAGCTCGATCCCACGGCCCTGTTCAACTACGGCATCGGCCTCGAGGGCATCCGCGCCGCGCTCGCCTCGGCCAACGCCAACTCGCCCAAGGGCGAGATCGACGCGGGCGACCGCCGCTACCAGCTCTACGCCAACGACCAGGGCCGCAAGGCCGCCGATTACCGCGACATCATCGTGGCCTACCGCAACGGCGCCGCGGTGAAGCTCACCGATGTCGGGCAGGTGCTCGACGGGGTCGAGGACAAGCGCAACCTCGGCATCGTCAACGGCAAGCCCGGCGTGCTGCTGTTCGTCTACAAGCAGCCCGGCGCCAACGTGGTCGAGACCATCCGGGCCGTGAAGGAGGCCCTGCCGCAGATCACCGCGTCCCTGCCCGGCGGCATCGACATCAAGCTCACCGGCGACCGCAGCGCCACGATCCGCGCCTCGCTCTCGGCCACCGAGGAGACCCTGCTGGTGGCGGTCGGCCTCGTGATCCTGGTGGTGTACGGCTTCCTGCGCTCCTGGCGGGCCACGCTGATCCCGGCGGTCGCCGTGCCGATCTCGATCGTCGGCACCTTCTCGGCGATGTACCTGCTCGGCTACTCGCTCAACATCCTGTCACTCACCGCGCTGATCATCGGCACCGGCTTCGTGGTCGACGACGCCATCGTGGTGCTGGAGAACGTCCAGCGCCACATCGAGGAGGGCAAGCCCCGGCTCCAGGCGGCGCTGATCGGCGCCCGGGAGGTCGGCTTCACGGTGATCTCGATGAGCCTGTCGCTCATCGCGGTGTTCCTGCCGATCCTGCTGATGGGCGGCCTCGTCGGCCGCATCTTCCAGGAATTTTCGGTGACCCTGTCGCTGTCGATCCTGATTTCCTTGGTGCTCTCGCTCACGACCACGCCGATGATGTGTGCCCGGCTGCTCCGGGCCGAGGGGCATGGTCCCAATGGCGAACCGCCGGCCGGCCGCCGGCCGAACCTGCTGATCCGGATCCTGGAGGGCGGCTTCGCCCGGCTGCTCGGCGCCTACGCGCGGACGCTGGAGGTGGCGCTCGCCCATCCGCGCCTCGTCCTGCTGAGCCTGCTCGCCACGGTCGGGCTCAACGTCTACCTCTACATCATCGTCCCGAAGGGCTTCTTTCCCGAGCAGGATACCGGGCAGATGATGGGCGGCATCCAGGCCGACCAGCGCATCTCGTTCCAGTCGATGGAGAAGAAGCTCACGCAGGCGACCGCGATCGTCGGGGCGGATCCGGCGGTCGAGAGCGTCGTCGGCTTCACGGGCGGCCGCGGCACCAACTCGGCCAACGTCTTCGTCGGCCTGAAGCCGCTCAACGAGCGGGCGCCGATCTCGGCCGTGATGGCGCGGCTGCGGCCGAAGCTCGCGCAGGTCGCGGGCGCGCGCCTCTACGTCTTCCCGCGCCAGGACCTGCAGATGGGCGGCCGCCAGAGCTTCGCCCAGTACCAGTACACCCTCCAGGGGGACACCGCCGAGGAGCTGTTCGCCGCCGCCCCGAAGCTGGTCGCGGCCCTGCAGAAGGACCCGACCTTCGCGGACGTGACCTCGGACCAGCAGGAGGGCGGTCTGGAGAGCCGGGTCGTGATCGACCGGGCGACCGCGTTCCGCTACGGCATCACGCCGAACAAGATCGACAACACCCTCTACGACGCCTTCGGTCAGCGCCAGGTCTCGACGATCTACAACCCGCTGAACCAGTACCACGTCGTGATGGAGATCGCGCCGCGCTACCTGGAGACGCCGGAGACGCTCAAGCAGATCTACGTCTCGACCTCGGGCGGCAACGCGCCGGGCTCGGCCACCACCAACGCGGTCGCCGGCACGGTGGCGGCGGGCGGGACCGTCAACACGAACGCGGCGACCGGCACCAGCAGCCCGGGCAGCGGGTCGTCGGCGAGCGCCGCGACCGGTGTCGCCACGGGCTCCGGAGCGGTGGGCGGCTCCGGGAGTTCCGGCGCCGCCGCGGCGGCGGCCGCCTCCGCCAGCACGGCCGACACCGCCTCGAACGCCGCCGCAATCGCGTCCGACTCGGCCCGCAACGCCTCCGCGAACGCCATCGCGGCGAGCAAGGGCGGCGCCTCGTCGAGCGCGCCGGTCTCGGCCGCCAAGGAGACGATGGTGCCGCTCTCGGCCTTCGCGCGGATCGAGCCCGGCAGCGCCCCCGTGCAGGTGAGCCATCAGGGCCTGTTCGTGGCGACCACGATCTCGTTCAACCTCGCCCCGGGCAAGAGCCTGTCGGACGCGACCGCCGCCATCGACCGGGCCATGGCGTCCCTTCAGCTGCCCGCCACGATCCACGGCGAGTATGCCGGCGCGGCCAAGAACTACGTCGCCTCCGCGTCGCGCCAGCCGCTGCTGATCCTGGCGGCGATCCTGGCGGTCTACGCGGTGCTGGGGATCCTCTACGAGAGCTTCGTGCACCCTCTGACGATCCTCTCGACCCTGCCGTCGGCCGGCGTCGGCGCGGTG
The DNA here is from genome assembly GCF_052045615.1 of Methylobacterium sp. 22177. Classification (NCBI taxonomy): domain Bacteria; kingdom Pseudomonadati; phylum Pseudomonadota; class Alphaproteobacteria; order Hyphomicrobiales; family Methylobacteriaceae; genus Methylobacterium; species Methylobacterium sp. 22177. The sequence goes on from NZ_JBQEPK010000009.1 coordinate 89,003, forward strand.
CTGGCCCTGCTGGTGACGGGCACCGACTTCACCATCATCGCGCTGATCGCGGTGTTCCTGCTCATCGGCATCGTGAAGAAGAACGCGATCATGATGATCGACGTGGCGATCGACGCCGAGCGGACCCGGGCGGCGAATCCCGTGGACGCGATCCGGGAGGCCTGTCTCCTGCGCTTCCGGCCGATCATGATGACGACGCTGGCCGCCATGCTGGGTGCCGTGCCGCTGATCCTCGCCAACGGCGAGGGCGCGGAGCTGCGCCGCCCGCTGGGCATCGCCATCGTCGGCGGGCTGATTGTGAGCCAGATCCTGACCCTCTACACCACCCCCGTCGTCTACCTCACCCTCGATCGCCTCCGGCACAGGGTGCTCAACCGGCGTCGGCGCGCCGGGCGGGGCGGAGAAGCGGCGCTGCCGGCCGGAGAGTGATGGTTAAGGTTTCACGTGAAACAGCCGCGGGCCCGGGCGTACCCGAGGGTCCGTCCGATCCGCGTCCTCGTCCCGAGGTGCTGCGTCGCGGCCTCGAAGGAGGCCTGCGGGGATCGCGCGGCCTGCCGGGAGGCTCTTTCGAGGCCTCCGCCACGCTTCGGCACCTCCGGACGAGGTTCGGGGCGGGCGGCGCGCTTGCGACCGATCGTCGGCTTCACGCCCTCGCCGCCCTGCTCCTCGCCGCCCCCCTCATGACCGGCTGCGTGGTCGGGCCCGACTACACCCGGCCCTCCGTGGAGACGCCGCTCGCCTACAAGCAGGGCGGCGTCCGGGAGGACAGCCCGGCCTACGTCGCGGCGCGCAGGAAGGGCTGGCGCGAGGCCCGGCCGAGCGACGCCGTCGAGCGCGGCGACTGGTGGCGGGTGTTCAAGGATCCGGCTCTCGACCGCCTGATCCGCCTCGTCGACGTCGACAACCAGTCCCTCCGGCAGGCGGTGGCGAATTACCGGCAGGCCCGGGCGCTCGTCGCCTCCGCGCAGGCCGCCCTGTACCCGACCGTGATCGGCGCGCCGAGCATCACCCGGACCGGCAGCGGCACCGCCACGCGCACCAACGTGTCGCTGCTGGGCCAGGCGAGCTGGGAGCTCGACCTGTTCGGCGGCACCCGCCGCACCATCGAGAGCGAGGCGGCCCTGGCGCAGTCCGACGCCGCCACGATCGCGCTGACCCGGCTGAGTATCCAGGCCGAGATCGCGGCCGATTACCTGACGGTGCGCTACGCCGACTCCCTCCAGAAGGTGCTCGACGAGAATGTCGAGAACTTCAAGAGAACCCTGGCGATCACCGAGAACCAGTACGCCGCCGGCGTGGCGGCGCGCTCCGACGTGATCACCGCGCAGACCCAGGTGCAGACCATCGAGGCCCAGGCCATCGCGGTGCGGCTGACCCGGGTGCAGTACGTCAACGCCATCGCCACGCTGATCGGGCGCCCGCCCTCGGAGGTGTCGATCCCGGTGGCCGGCATCCCGCGCAACCCGCCGGGCGTGCCGGTGGGCATCCCCGGCGACCTGCTGGAGCGGCGCCCCGACGTGGCCCAGGCCGAGCGCCTCGTCCAGGCGCAGAGCGAGCGCATCGGCGTCGCGGTGGCGGCCTTCTTCCCCACCGTGACGATCTCGGCCCAGGGCGGCATCTCGGGAGCGACCCGCAACGGCCTGCTCTCGGCGGCCAACCAAGTCTGGTCGGTGGCGGCCTCCGGCAGCGAGGTGCTGTTCGACGGCGGCGCCCGCACGGCGGCCCTGCGCTCGGCCGAGGCCGGCTACGACTCGGCGGTGGCCAATTACCGGCAGGTGGTGCTGGCCGCCTTCGCGGAGGTCGAGAACCAGATGGCGGCCGTGCGTATCCTCGGCCAGCAGCAGCGGGCCCAGGACACCGCGGTGGACCTGTCGCGCAAGGCCGTGGAGATCACGCTCAACGAGTACCGGGCCGGTACCCAGAACTTCACCACGGTGGTGACCGCCCAGAACCTGCTCGTGAACAACGAGGTCAACGCCCTCCAGGTGCGGCTGAGCCGCTTCACCGCGGCGGTCACGCTGATCCGGGCACTCGGCGGCGGCTGGGACGTGCGCGCCCTGCCGAGCGATTCCGAGCTGAAGGGTCCGAGCCTGCCGATCGACCGCGGCGGCCAGGCCGTCCGCCCCGACGAGTAGCGGCCGGCGGGCCGCGTGATGGTGCGGCCCGGAGCGTCCAACCCGCACCCTCGTCCTGAGCGGTGACCGTGGTCATCGTGCAGCGGCCGGACGCTCGCGAGGTTCGCGGCGAGCCCCGGGACCGCGATCGGGATCGCCTGATCGAAGCCGATCGTCACCGTGTGCCGCAGCCGGTCGAGGCTCTCGGCGCCGATCAGCAGGGCGCTGGCGAAGGCGCCAGGTCGCCGAACCTGCCGATGCCGAAGCGGCGATCGTCCGCGTGGCGCCGGGCGAGGTGGTAGGCGAGCGCCGCGATGCCCAGCACCGGCGCGCGGGTCGACAAGCGCCAGCCGTCGGCCCCAGGGCCATCGAGCCGAGGCACGCGCCGCCGACGATCCCCGCCAATCTCGCGACGGCCGCGCGCGGCGACCGCCCCGGTCCGGCGGCGTGGCAGATCGTGCCGGTCACCCGGGAAGGCGTGGCTGTGCGCCCGGGGCTCGACGGAGAGGGTATGCGTGCGGGGTTCCTTGATCCTAGACTCGGCGCGGCATAGCCCGAGGGGCACCGGAACGGGCCCCGCCGCGGCGGGTTGTCAGGCCGGTTTGCTGCACCGCAGTCACACGGGAGTCAGGGATGGCCGAGCCGACGACAGCCCTCAAGGACACGGCAGCCTGCGGCACGCAGCCGGCGCCGCCCTGCACGCTGGTGATCTTCGGGGCCGGCGGCGACCTGACCAAGCGCCTGCTGATGCCCTCGCTCTACAACCTCGCGGGGGCGGGCCTCCTGTCCGAGGGCTTCTCGATCCTCGGCATCGATCACAATGACGGTACCGACGAGTCGCTCCGCGAGAATCTCACCCAGACCCTGGAGGCGTTCAGCAAGGACCCGACCTCGGAGTTCCACGCCGACCACATCGACCCGAAGAGCTGGGGTTTCATCCGGGACCGGCTCCACTACCTGAAGGGCGATTTCGAGAAGCCCGAGACCTACGCGGCCGTGAAGCAGCGGGTCACCGGCAGCGCGGTGTTCTACTGCGCGGTGGCGGCGCGCTTCTTCGGGACGATCGTGGACGGGCTCGGGCAGGCCGGCCTGCTGAAGCAGGAGGGNAACGTTCCGCCGCGTCGTCATCGAGAAGCCGTTCGGCTCCGATCTGGCCTCGGCCCGGGAGCTGAACGCCCGCATCCTCCGCCAGGGCGACGAGAGCCAGTTCTACCGGATCGACCACTTCCTGGGTAAGGAGACCGTTCAGTCGATCATGGCGTTCCGCTTCGCCAACGGCCTGCTGGAGCCGGTCTGGCGGCGGGAATACATCGACAGCATCCAGATCACGGCGGCCGAGACCGTCGGCGTCGAGGAGCGGGGCGGCTTCTACGAGCCGACCGGGGCGCTGCGCGACATGGTGCCGAACCACATGTTCCAGCTGCTCTGCATGGTCGCCATGGAGCCGCCGAACTCCTTCGACGCGGAGGCCGTGCGTACCGAGAAGGCCAAGCTCGCCGAGGCCGTGAAGCCGATCCCGCCGGAGGACGCGGTGCGCGGCCAGTACACGGCCGGCACCTCGGAGGGGCGCGACGTGCCCGCCTACCGGGACGAGCCGCACGTCGCGAAGGATTCGGTCACCGAGACCTACATCGCGTTGAAGCTCAACATCGAGAACTGGCGCTGGGCCGGGGTGCCGTTCTACGTCCGCACCGGCAAGCGCATGACCGGGCGACGCACCGAGATCGCCGTGCTGTTCAAGCCGGCGCCGTTCAAGATGTTCGAGGACACGCCCACGGCCGACCTCGGGCCCACCGTGATGCGGATCCAGATCGATCCCGATCACGGGGTCAGCACCGAGTTCAACGTCAAGGTGCCGGGGCCGCAGATGAAGATCGGCCGGGTGCGCTCCGGCTTCCGCTACAAGGACTTCTTCGCCGACCGGCCGAATGTCGGCTACGAGACGCTGCTCTACGATTGCATGACCGGCGACGCGACGCTGTTCCAGCGCGCCGACAACATCGAGGCCGGCTGGGCGGCGGTCGATCCCCTGCTCAAGGGCTGGCCGCAGGCGGAGGTGAAATTCTACCCCGCGGGCAGCGCCGGCCCGGCGGAGGCCGACGCGCTGCTCGCCCGCGACGGCCGCCACTGGCTGGGGCTGGACGGCGAGACCGACTGAGCGGCCCGACGACTCGCTCGAACGCGAGGGTCGGCGGTCCCGCGCCTCCCCTTCCCGAAGCGGTGCGGCCGCCTCCTGCGGCCCAGCCGTCAGTGCGCGCGCAGCGAAGCGATGCAGGGCAGCGCCACGGCGACGGGCGTCGCGCGACCCTGCACGACGCTGCGCCCGCGGTGACGGGGTTTAGGCCCTGTCAAACTGGTCGTGGCAGACGGATCGACCCGGTTGTTCGGCGGGTCGCCGGCTCATCCGCGTCTCAGCCGGCCCGCCCGTAATCCCGCGCGTCCCGCGCCTGCCGGTGGAAGGTGAGCCGGCGATCGAATTCCCGCGGGTCCTTCGGCTTCACCAGGGCGCCCGGGGGCACGTTCAGCCAGTCGACCAGCCGGGTGAGCATGAAGCGGAGGGCGGCGCCCCGGCACAGGATCGGCAGGGCCGCGACCTCGGCGGCCTCCAGGGGCCGCACGGCCTCGTAGCCGGCGATCAGCGCGGCGGCCATGTCCCGGTGGAAGGTGCCGTCGGGGTCGAAGCACCACGCGTTCAGGCAGACCGCGAGGTCGTACGCGAAGGCGTCCGTGCAGGCGAAGTAGAAGTCGATCAGGCCCGACAGGGCGTCGCCGATGAAGAAGACGTTGTCGGTGAACAGGTCCGCGTGGATCACGCCGCCCGGCAGGTCCCGGGGCCAGTGCGCCTCCAGGACGGCGAGGTCCGACCGGGTGCGCGCCGCGAGGCCGGGCTCGACCGAATCGGCCTGGGCCTCCGCTTGCGCGAAGAGCGGGCGCCACGCGGACACCGAGAGGTTGTTGTCCCGCACCATCGGGAAGTCCCGGCCGGCGGCGTGCAGCTCCGCGAGCGCCCGGCCGAGTTCCCGGCAATGCTCGGCGCCCGGCGCCTTGACCGAGACGCCCTCCAGGAAGCTCACGATGGCGGCGGGCCGGCCGCAGAGCTGGCCGAGGGCCTGGCCGGCCCGGTCGCGCACGGGTTGCGGGCAGGCGAGGCCGCGGGCCGAGAGGTGCTCCATCAGCCCGATGAAGAACGGCAGGTCCTGTTCCCGGACGCGCTTCTCGTAGAGCGTCAGGATGTAGGCGCCCTCGGTGGTGTGCAGGAAGAAGTTCGAGTTCTCGACACCCTCCGCGATGCCCTTGAAGGAGAGCAGGCTGCCGATCGCGTAGGCGGACAGGAACTCGGCGAGCGCCGCGTCGGATACCTCGGTGTAGACGGCCACGTGTCTGCGCTCTGATGTCGGAAGTTCGATACGGCAAGGGGCGCCGAAGCGCCCCCGCACAAAGCCTGCCGCGCGCCCCGAGACCGAGGCGTCGGTCCCGCGCCGTCGACCGGACCGCCTTACTCGGCGGCCTCGCTGCGCAGCTCCCGCGGCAGCGGGAAGACCATGTCCTCGATCACCGTCGAGACCGTGTCGACCATCACGTCGTAGCGGGCCGCGAAGGCGTCGATGATCTCCTCGACCAGGACCTCGGGGGCCGAGGCGCCTGCCGTGAGGCCGAGCTTGCGGATCCCCTCGAAGGCCGGCCAGTCGATCTCCTCGGCGCGGAGCACGAGGCGGGTGATCGGGCAGCCCACCCGCTCGGCGACCTCGCGCAGGCGCTGCGAGTTCGACGAGTTCGACGAGCCGACCACGATCAGGGCGTCGACCAGCGGCGCCACCTGCTTCACCGCCTCCTGGCGGTTGGTGGTGGCGTAGCAGATGTCGTCCTTATGGGGCCCGGTGATGTTCGGGAACTTCTTCTTCAGGGCGTCGACGATGTGGCGGGTGTCGTCGACCGACAGGGTCGTCTGGGTGACCCAGGCGAGGTTGTCGGGATTGTCCGGGGTCAGGGCGGCGATCTGCTCGAGATCCTCCACCAGGGTGATCGAGCCCTTGGGCAGCTGGCCCATCGTGCCCACGACCTCCGGATGGCCGGAATGGCCGACCAGCAGCACGTGGCGGCCGCGCTTGTGGTGGATCTCGGCCTCGCGATGGACCTTGGTCACCAGCGGGCAGGTGGCGTCGATCGTGGTCAGCCCGCGCGAATCAGCGTTGGCCGGCACGGTCTTGGCCACGCCGTGGGCGGAGAAGATCACCGGGGCGCCGCCGTCCGGCACCTCGTCGAGCTCGCGGACGAACACGGCGCCCTTCCGCTTCAGGCTCTCCACGACGTACTTGTTGTGCACGATCTCGTGGCGGACGTAGACGGGCGGCCCGTAGATGGCGAGCGCCCGCTCCACGACGTCGATGGCCCGCACCACGCCGGCGCAGAAGCCGCGCGGGGCGCAGAGCAGGATCTCCAGCGGCGGCTTGCCGGCGGTGCCCGGGGCGGGCTCGGGGGTCGCGATATCGGCGGTCATGCGGGGGATGTGGCGAGGGCGGGGCTGTCCTGTCAACAGGACTGGCCCAGGAACCGGGCGGGAAGAGGGAAGCGGAGCCGCTCCGTGGCCCGTCTGTAGCACGATTGCCGCGGCAATGGGACCCGCGCCGGCCCCCTCAGAGCCGCCGGATCCCCGTCACAGCGCCGAAGCTGTGCGCCGCGATGCGGGCGACCGCCTCGGCGAGCGGCTCGGCGGCGACCGCCATGTGGTGGCCGTTGGCGTGGATCAGCGTCTCGGGATCGCCCATCAGCCCGACATGGCCGCGCCAGAAGATGAAGTCGCCCCGGCGCAGGCCCGCGAAGTCCGGGCGCGCGGGGTCGAAGGGCAGCGCCTGCCCGAGGGCCCGCTCCTGCATGTCGGCGTCGCGGGGACAGGGCAGCCCCGCCGCGTCGAGGCAGAGCTGCACGAGGCCGGAGCAGTCGAGCCCGAGGCTGGTGCGGCCGCCCCAGAGATAGGGGGTCCCGGCGAGCCGCGCGGCCGTCGCCGCGTAGTCCGGCGCGCGGGCGTCGACGGGCGCGCAGTGGCGGGCGAACACGTAGCCTCCCGGCGTCTCCAGGTAGGCGCCGGCCTCCCCCGTCGCCGCGAGGCGGGCGCCGAGGCTGAGATGGCCGAGGACCGGCCGCTTCAGGTCCGGCTCGGGATACAGGAAGGTGCGCAGGGCGGTGACGCGGTGCGTCGGCTCCGGATCGACCGGACCGAGGCTGTCGGCCGGCAGGTAGCCGACGTAGCCGTCGCGGGCGAGCTGCACGAAGGCGTAGCCGTCCGCCGCGTCGTAGAGATCGACCGCGTCGCCCAGCAGCGCCTCGGTGTCGAGCCCCGCGTCGGCGGCGGGCGCGCGGCGCAGCGGCGCCGACGGGGCGGTCACCCGCCGCGGCGTGCCGGCGACGTAGCGCGCCGCCGCGACGCGGTCCCGCAGGCGAAGATCGGCGACGTGCGGCCGGGCCGGGGTCAGCCGGGGATCGAGGCTCTCGGTCATGGGCGGATCCTACCATGCCGGGCTGAAGCGCGGGTAAGCGCGGGCCCCGCACGCCGCGCCACTATGACGCACACGGGCGCGCCCGGACCGGGACGGCCGGCATCTGCCCGCGGGATCGCCGCGAGGCCCGGTTGAACGGGCACCGAACGCCCGAGGCTGCACAAGGCCGCGGCAGCCGGCCTCGTATCCGCGTCGCCCGGACGCGAGACATGTGCGGGAGGCGCCCATCACACGTTTTTGATGCACTGCACAACCTGCCCGGAAGGCGCTATGTCTGGTGCATGAAGACTGCGAGTCGCCCCGTGAAGAAGACGCAGAAGAGCTTCGCCGACCTGCCGCCGATCCGCGTCCGCCGCGAGCCGCCCACCGTGAGCGAGGCGGTCGCCGCCGCGCAGGACCTCGCGGACGACGTCGAGCAGCAGGTCGAGATCGCCGCCGGCCTGATGGGCCTGCCGGCCGACGAGGTCCGCCCCCACGTCCTGGCGGCCAAGAAGGTCAAGCCGGAGCGCGCCCCCGAGCGGATCCTGACCCAGGCGAGCCCGAGCCGGGCGCCGCGCACCGTGGTGGTGGAGCGCCGCACGCGCCCGACCGTGGTGATCGAGCGCCGCAGCCGGCCCCTCGACCCGCGCCGCTGACGGCCCCGGGGCACCGCCCCGCCTCACCCGCCGGAGGGGGCACCCGGCGGACGGACGGCCCGCTGGCCCTCGACCGCGCTCAGTCGGCGGTCTGCACCGACCACGTGGCGTGGCGGATGCCCGGCATGCGGGCCAGCGCGTTGGTCACGGCGTCGAGCTCCTCGGCCTTCACGGCGCTGGCCGTGAGCGTCGCCACCACGTCGACCGCGCTCTCGCCGCGCTCCTCGATCTCGACGCTGCCGACCGGATAGTTCGCGGCCTCCAGGCGCTCCACCAGCATGTCCTGGGCCGGCCCGGCCTCGCCGGGCGCCGTGGTGACCTGGACCTCGTAGGTCGCCTCGGTGGCGGATTCCCGGATCGGCGCGCGGTTGATGGCGTTCACCAGCGGCCGGAGCGCCGTGTTGCAGGCGAGCACCGTCACCATCACGAACACCGCCTCCAGGGGCAGGTCGGCGCCGCAGAAGGCCCCGACCGCGGCCGAGCACCACAGGGTCGCGGCCGTGTTGAGGCCGCGGACATTCATGCCCTCCTTCATGATCACGCCGGCGCCGAGGAAGCCGATGCCCGAGATCACGTAGGCCACCGTGCGGACGCCCCCGTCCGGGCCGGTCAGGCGCATGCCGAGATCCACGAAGGCGCTGGCCCCGACCGCGACCAGCACCGCCGTGCGCAGGCCCGCGGTGCGCTGCCGGTACTGCCGCTCGGCCCCGATGATCGTGCCCAGCACGAAGGCCACGAGCAGGCCGATCGCGGATTTCAGTTCTTCGGGGAGGGCGGCGTAGCTGGTCATCCACCGTCTCATGAAAGCGGGGAGGTGACGGAACCGTGACACCATGGCCCGGCCGGGACCGGAAAGCGTGTCCGAAGCGGGATTGACGGCCGCACCGGGCAGCGGGCACACCGGCAAGAGCCTGAGGATCCCTTAAGAATCCGGGACCCGGCCGAGGAGACGTGCAGGATGCAGCACACGGCCCAGGATAAGGCCCGACGGGCGGATTCGGTCCGCACCGGAACGTTCTCCGCATGAGCGGCGCCACCAGCGGCGCCCTCGCCGAACGCCGGCCCGACAGCGCGCCAGACCATGCGCCCACCGGCGCTCCCGACGCCGCCCTGCACGGCCGCGTCATGGCGCTGCGCGAGGGGCTGGAGCGCGGCCTGATCGGCAGCGCCGGCCTCGTGGAGCGCCTGCTGATCGGGCTCCTGACCGGCGGCCACCTGCTGATCGAGGGCGCGCCGGGGCTCGCCAAGACCCGGGCGGTCAAGCGGCTCGCCGACGGCCTCGACGGCTCCTTCGCGCGCATCCAGTGCACGCCGGACCTGATGCCGGCCGACCTCACCGGCACCACGGTGTGGCGCCAGGACAGCGGCACCTTCGAGTTCCTGCCAGGCCCCCTGTTCCACGCCCTCGTGCTGGTGGACGAGGTCAACCGCGCGCCCCCGAAGGTGCAGTCGGCGCTGCTCGAATCCATGGCCGAGGGGCAGGTGACGGTCTCGGGCGCGACGCACCGCCTCTCCGACCCGTTCATGGTCGTGGCGACCCAGAACCCGATCGAGCATGCCGGCACCTTCCCGCTGCCGGAGGCGCAGCTCGACCGCTTCCTCCTCCACGTCGTGGTCGACATGCCCGACGAGACCACCGAGCGGGCGATCCTCGACTTGGTGGAGGGCGAGATCACCCACCACGTCGACGCGATGACCGTGCGGCTGTCGCTCGCGGACGTGCGCGCCGCCCGGGAGGCGGCGCTCGCCACCTACGTGTCGCCGGCCCTCAAGGACTACCTCGTCCGGCTGGTCGCGGCGACCCGCACCGACGCGGCCGCCCCGGACCTGCGCGCCATGATCGAGCACCCGGCCTCGCCGCGGGGCACCCTGGCGCTGATGATGGCCGGCAAGGCCCGGGCCTGGCTGCGGGGACGCGACCACGTCACGCCCGAGGACGTCGCGGAGCTGGCCCGCGACGCCCTCTCCCACCGCATCGGCCTGACCTGGCGGGCGGCCGCCGAGGGCCGGACGGCGCGCGGCCTCGTCGGCGAGCTGGTGCAGCGGGTGCGGGCGCTCTGACGGTGTTCGGGTTCGGGCAGGCGCGCCGCAGATCCCCTCCCGCCGCCGCGGGGGAGCTTGGCCCGACCGCCGGGGCCGCCCTCCCCGCCCAGGGGACCGGGCGGGATCGCGCCGGGCACGGCATCCACCTCTCGGGCGAGGCCCTGATGGGCCTGCGCCACCTCGCCCGGCGGGGCTCCGCGCCCGCCACCCGGACGCTGGCGGGCCTGCCCGGCGGCATCGTCACCCGGCGCCGCGGGCGCGGCTCGGAGCCGGAGGACGTCCGGCTCTGGTCCGAGGGCGACGACCGCCGGTTCATCGACCGCAACGCCACGGCCCGGACCGGGCAGCTGCACGTCCGCACCCACCACGACGAGCGCGACCGCGCCGTGGTGCTGCTCGCCGATTTCCGGCCCGCGATGCTGTTCGGCACCCGGAGGGCCCTGCGCTCGGTGGCGGCCGCCGAGGCCCTGGCGCTGCTCGGCTGGCGGGTCGCCGCCGACGGCGGCCGGGTCGGCCTCGCGGTCGCCTCGGCCGGCGCGCCGACCGTGCTGCGGCCGGCCGGCGGCGAGCGCGCCATGATCGCGGTGACCGGCGCCCTCGCCCAGGCCCACGCCGACGCGCTGGCGGCCGAGACCGGCGCGCCGACCCGCGCGGAGCCGCCCCTGGAGGCGACGCTCGCCCTCGCCCGCGGCCTGCTGCCGGCCGGCGGCCACCTCGTCATCGCCAGCGCCCTGGACGATCCCGGCCCGGGCTTCGACGAGCTCCTGACCCTGCTCGCCGAGCGGATCGCGATCCGGCTGATCCTGGTCAGCGACGCCTTCGAGCGCGCCCGGCCGCCGGGCTACTACCCCTTCGCCCTCTCGGATGGCCGCCGCGGGACCGCGCTGCCGACCGTGCCGCCGACCGGGGCCGGGACGGCGGGGGAATCCGCCGAGGCCCGGCTCGCCGCCTACGCCCGCCGCGGCATCGCGGGCGTGCGCCTCGACGTCGAGACCGGCCCGGAGGCCTACGCGCCGCTCATGGAGCGCCTCGATGCGGTGCTGTGAGGCCGGACCCGGCGACCCGATCGGCGGCGCAATCCGATGAATCCGGTCGTGCCCGCCGAGATCCCCCTGTCCCTCGACCAGCTCCGGGGCCTGCACCTGCCCGGCGGCGCCGCGGGCGCCGTGCAGGGCGAGGTCGTGGCGGCGGCCGCCCTGGGCTTCCTCGCCGCCCTGCTGGTGGGGCTCGTGCGCTACGGGCGCGGCCGGGCGCGCGACACCCTGCGCCGGGCGGCGCTCGCCGAGCTCGCCCGGAGCCGCGGCCTCGGCCCGGAGGCGCGCCTCCTCGCCCAGGCCCGGCTGCTGCGCCGCCTCGACCGGTCCCTCGACCGGTCCGGCGGGGCCGGGACCGGGGCGACCGGCGCGGCGTGGGCGACGCGGCTCGACGGGCTGTTCCGGACCGACTTCTTCACCCGGGGCGCCGGCCGGGTGCTCGCCGACGGGCTGTACCGGCGGCAGGATCCCGACCTCGACGCCCTCGACGCCGCGCTCGCCCGCCTGATCGGGCGGCTGCGGGCATGAGCGGCGTCCTGCCCGCGTGGCTCAGCGCGCTCCTGTCGGCCTTCGACTTCGCCGCGCCCTGGGCGCTGCTGGCGCTGCCCCTGCCGCTGCTGGCCGCGCGCCTGATCCCCGCGGAGCCGGAGGGCGGCAGCGGCGCCCTGCGCGTGCCCGCCACCCTGGTGGCCGGGGCGCGCTCGGGCGCCGACCGCGCGGCCCGGGGCCGGCGGCGGGCCCTGCTCACCTGGACGCTCTGGATCGCCCTGGTGGCGGCCCTGTCGGGCCCGCGCCTCGTCATGCCGGCGGCCGCGCTCCCGGCCTCGGGCCGCGAGATCATGATCGCCATGGACCTGTCGGGCTCGATGGAGCGGCGCGACTTCGCCCTCGACGGCGAGACCGTGAACCGGCTCACCGCGGTCAAGCGCGTCGGCACCGACTTCATCCGGCGCCGGGCCGGGGACCGGATCGGCCTCGTGATCTTCGCCGACCAGGCCTACGTGGCGGCGGCGCCGAGCTTCGACACCGCGGCGGTCGCCCGGGCGCTGGACGAGGCGACGATCGGCATCAGCGGCCGCTCCACCGGCATCGGCGACGGCCTCGGGCTCGCCCTGCGCCGGCTGGACCCGCGGGACGCGGGGGGCGAGGCCGCGTCCGGGAGCAAGCCCGGCGAGAAGCCCGCGAAGGCCGTGATCCTGCTCTCGGACGGCGCCAACAATGCCGGCCAGACCGCCCCCAAGGACGTGGCGGAGCTCGCCCGGGAGCTGGGCATCAAGGTCTACACCATCGCGCTGGGCCCCCGCGACATGGCCGACGCCGACGGCGAGCAGGACGTGGTCGACACCGAGACCCTGCGCGACATGGCCCGGGCCAGCGGCGGCGAGGCGTTCCGGGTGCGCACCACCGAGGACCTCGTCCGGGTCGCCGACGCCATCGACCGGCTGGAGGGCGGCCGCGCCCTGGCGCCGCCCCTGCCGCTCCGCCGGGACCTGTGGCCCTGGCCGGCCGCCCTGGCGCTGCTGGCCGCCGCGGCGCTGCTCGCCAGCCGGAGGGGGGCGTGATGGTTCGTTACCGCGCCTGTCCGACCGCCCCCTTGATCCCGAGGTGCGAGTGCGGCGAGCCTCGAAGGAGGGCTCCGGACGTCGCGCGTCTGGCTGGAGGGCTCCTTCGAGGCCTCCGCCGCGCTCCGGCATCTCAGGATGCGGTGGTCTGGTCGGGAGGATCCGCCCGATGAGCGCCTTCGACGCCGTCGCCCTCCTGCGCCCCTGGTGGTTCCTGGCGATCCCGGTCGTCGCCCTGCTGGCGCTCCGCGCCGCGTGGCGCTCGGCGCCGCTCGGCGACTGGGCCCGGGCGGTCGACCCGGCGCTGATGGCCCACCTCGCCCGGACCGGCGCGGTGCTCGGCGGACGGCGGCAGGCGAACCGCGCCGCGGCGCTCGCGGCCGGGCTGATCGCCCTCGCGCTCACCGGCCCGGCGGTGGAGCGCGCCGACGGGCGCACCTTCCGCAACCTCGACGAGACCGTGCTCGTCGTCGACCTGTCGCGCTCGGTCACCGAGGGCGGCAACCTCCAGGGCGTCCGGCAGGCCGCCGCCGCCGTGGCGGAGGCCGCCGGCACCCGTCCGGTCGCCCTCGTGGTCTACGCGGGCGACGCCTACCTCGCCGCCTCCCCGACCACGGACCGCGACAGCCTCGGCACCACGCTGTTCGCCCTCGACGCCGACACGGTGCCGGACCGCGGCTCTCACCCCGAGCGCGGGCTGGCGCTGGCCCGCCGCACCCTCGCGGAGGCCAACGTGGTGGCGGCCGACGTGGTGCTGATCAGCGACGGCGACGGCGTCGGCGAGGCCGCCACCCGCGAGGCCCGCGCCATCGCCGAGCACGGCTGGCGGCTCCAGGCCCTGTTCGTCCCGACCGACAAGCCGCTGCCGCCCGGCGCCCCGAAGCCCGACCGGACCGCCCTCGACGCCCTGGCCCGGGCCGGCGGCGGCACGACCGCCGACATCGCGACCCCGGGCCCGGTGCTCGACGCGGTCGGGGCCGGCCTCGCCCAGCACCTCGCGGCGGGCGGCTACGGCGTCCTGGCCTACGCGGATCTCGGGCGCTGGCTGCTGCTGCTGGCGGCCCTGCCGGCCCTGCTGCTGTTCCGCAGGAGCGCGTGATGCGGAGCGCCCGATGCGGCTGACCCTCCCCGAGACCGGCCTCGCCGCCCCGCTCCGGGCCGGCCTGCCGCCGCGCTGGCGGCGTCTCGCCCGCGTCGCCGGCCTCGCCCTCGCCGGGATCGGCCTCCTGGCGCTGCTCGCGGTCTCGCAGCCCCGCACCGGCTTCGGCCGGCTGCTGATGGGCCTCGGCCTGCCGGGCCTCGCCGCGGACGTGTTCGTCGATCCGGCCTGGCGCGCCGCCGCGCTCTACGAGGCCGGCCGCTACGGGGACGCGATCGCGCTGTTCCGCGCCGGCGGCCGTCGGGCGAGCTACAATCTCGGCAACGCGCTGGCCAAGGCCGGCGACCTCGACGGGGCGCTCGCGGCCTACGACGAGGCCCTGCGCTTCAACCCCCGCGACGCCGACGCCCAGGCCAACCGCTCGCTGATCGCGCGGATGCGCGCCGAGGTGATCGACCGCGGGCCCGGCGGCGGCATCGCCAACGGCACCGCCCAGTACGGCGCCCGCTACAACAACACCGCCAATCAGGACCAGAACAACGACATCAACGCCGCCTCCAGCGGCGAGGGCCTCGCCGGCAACAAGGAGTCTAACGCCAGCGCGTCGCTGCCCGGCAACAGCAAGGTCGCGCGCCGCGGCAAGGCCGAGCAGCAGTCGATCGACGCCGGCAAGGGCCAGGCCCGGGGCTCGGCCGGCGACGCGGCCGGACGCGGCCGGACCGGCGGCGGCGCCGCCATGGTGGCCGAGGCGCCCGAGCGCGAGGTCCGCCGGGTGACCAAGAGCTTCGAGGCGCACGAGATCCGCCCGGACCGGCTCTGGCTCCAGACCCTGCCGGACGATCCCGGCCGCTATCTCAAGCTGCGCCTGCGCGCCGAGCAGACCCGCCGGGTCGAGGCCGGCACCGCGATTCCCGCCGGGAGCAACCCGTGGTGAGTTTTCTCGGGGTTTCCGGGAGGCGCGTCCGCGCCCTCCTCCTCCTCGCCCCCCTCCTCGCCCCCCTCCCCGCCCCCCTGCCCGCCCGGGCCGAGATCGAGCCGGGCGACCTCACCCTGACGGTGACCGCGGAGCTCAACGGCAACAGCGCCCCCTTCCCCCGCGAGATGGTGCTGCTGAAGATCCACGGGGTCTACAAGCAGCCGATCCTGCTCGAGGAGGTGGTGCAGCCCTCCCTCGCCAACTTCTCCTGGACGCAGCTCGGCCGCGACCACTGGAGCCGGACCAAGCTCGCCGACGGCCAGAGCGCCATCGCGTTCGACCGCACCGTGGCGGTCTTCCCGCACCATGCCGGCCAGTTCACCATCGAGCCGTTCGTCCACAAACTCACCGTCAACGATGTCGGCGAGCGGCGGGTGGTCGAGGTCCGCTCGAAGCCGATCCCCTTCCCGGTCGCGTCGTGGACCGAGCCCACCGGCGGCCCCGACGCCAAGGAGCCCTGGTGGCTGCCCGCCAAGGACGTGGCGATCACCGACTCCTGGAGCCCGGACCCCGAGACCATCAAGGTCGGCGAGACCACCCGCCGGATCGTCACCCTGGAGGCGCAGGGCATGGTCGCCGAGGGCCTGCCGCCCCGGCCGGTCATGCGCACCCGCGGCATCATCACCTTCGCGGGGCCCGTCACCCGCGAGACCCTGCTGACGCCCTCGGGCCCCGTGGCCCGGGCCACCTACCAGTGGGACGTGAAGCCCGGCGTGCCGGAGATCATCCCCCTCGACGCGATCGCGATCCCGTGGTTCGACACCAACACCCGCACGATGCGCGAGACCGAGATCCCGGCCCGGCAGATCGGCGGCGGCCTGCCCGACCGCGACACCGAGCGGGCGCCCCCCGCGATCCCCTCGCCCCTCGTGGTCGCCGCCGCGGCGCTCGCCGCCTTCGGGCTGGGCCTCGCGCTGATCGGCTTCGGCCTCGGACGGCCGCGCCTGCGCCTCTCCGGTGCGGCGCGGCGCTCCTTACGCGCGGCGGCCCGCGCCGGCGACCCCGCCCGGTTCCGCGCGGCCCTCGACGCGGCCCTGCGGGAATCCCCCGACCTCGCCCGGACCTGGCGGGCACGGCCCGACCTCGCGGCCGCCTTCGCGGCCCTCGACCGGGCGGTCTTCGGCGCGGCGGGCGCTCCGGTCCCCGATCTCCGGGCCCTCTCCCGGACCCTGTCGCGCGCCGAGCCGGGCGAAGCCGCCGCTCCGGCGCCGGAGCGGCTCGCACCGCTCGACGGCCCGGTCCGCTGAGCGCGGCGCGGCTCCGCAGCTCGTGAAGGCGCGGGCGGGAACGCCCGCCGGGATCGTGATTTGGGCTGCCGGCACCGACCGCCACCGGAGATCCCCATGCCCGCGACCCCGCACAGATCCGCCCGCGCCGCGACCGTCGCCCTCGGAACCGTCCTCGTCACCGCCCTCGTCCTGCCGGCCGCGCTGCCGTCGGCGGCCCTCGCCCGGTCCTCCGGCACCGAGCGCGCGCTGAAGATGGTCGACACCGACCACGACGGCACGATCGACCTCGCCGAGGCCCAGGCCGCCGCCGGCAAGGTCTTCGACGCCGCCGAGACCGACAAGGACGGCACCGTCGACGCCCACGAATTGAAGGGCCGGCTCAGCAAGAAGGACCTGAAGGCCGCCGACACCGATTCCGACGGCACGCTCGACCGCAAGGAGTACCTCGCCCTGGTCGATCAGCGCTTCAAGGCGGCCGATCCCGACAACGACGGCACCCTCGACGCCAGGGAGCTCAAGTCCCCGGCGGGGCGCAGCCTGCTGCAGCTCCTGAAGTAAGCCCGCTTCCCGGACCCGTCGCCGTTGCACAGTTCATGAGCAAGTATTATTCCTGTGCAACGGCTCACGTTCTGAGCAGGCATCAATATTTTGCACTATCTTGCGTCATCTGAATTGGCCTCGTAGGTTTCGGTTATCCGAGCGGCAAAGCATCGGGTGAACCACCAGGGAGGAGCGCGATGGCACGCGCCAACGAGGTCAAGGACAGGTTCCGCGCGCGGCTGCAGGCGGCCGACGAGCGCAGCAACGACTTCCGGCGGAAGCTGCTCGAGGACGGGTCCCGGGCGCTTCAGCCCGTCATGGGCGTGCTGAACCTGATGGCCGAGGTCCTCAACGAGGAGGACAACGTGCACGGCAGCATCACCGGCCTCGAGGCGAAGATCGATCAGGACAACTTCATCAGCCTGTGCGCGCAGCTGCGCGGCACCGAGTCCGAGCAGAAGATCAAGATCAAGTACGGTCCGGAACTCGGCGGCAGCAACTACATCTCGGTCTCGGGCCTGAACCAGCGCTACAACGAGCGCCTCGTGCCGGGAGCGGCGAGCTGCTCCATCGGCCGGACGGTCGGCAGCGACATCCAGCTCGACGAGCACCGGGGCGACGAGCTGGCCGAGGTGGTGCGCGAGGTCGTCGAGGACTTCTACGCCGCCCAGATCGAGCAGCGCAGCCACTTCGCCTTCGCGCGCTGAGGCCCGCGGCTCCGCGAACCGACCCGCGGACCGCCCCGGACCCCGCCGAAGGGCTGAGCCCTTCGGAGACCCCGTCTCAGTCCGCGATGAACTTCAGCCGGTGGTCGCGGTAGAGGTCGACGATCGCGGCCGCGGTCTCCTCGATGGAGCGGCGGGTCACGTCGATCGTCGGCCAGCGGTTCTTGGTGAACAGCCGGCGGGACATCGTGATCTCGTCCGCCACCGCCGACCGGTCGACGTAGAGGGACGACTCGTCGGCGTTCAGGCTCGACAGCCGGTTCTGCCGGATCTGCACGATGCGCTCCGGCGAGGCGAACAGGCCGACCACGAGGGGCTTGCGGGCCCGCTCGATCGCCGGCGGCAGCGGCATGCCCGGCACCAGCGGCAGGTTGGTGGTCTTGAGGCCGCGATTGGCGAGGTAGATCGAGGTCGGCGTCTTCGACGTCCGGCTGACGCCGAGCAGGATCACGTCGGCCTCCTCCAGATCGTCCGGCAGGTTGCCGTCGTCGTGGGCCAGCGTGAAGTTCATCGCGTCGATGCGCTTGAAGTACTCGGCGTTCAGCATGTGCTGGGCGCCGGGCCGCGCCGTGGTCTCGGCGCCCAGATAGGCGCGCAGCAGGTCGTGGACCGGCCGCAGGACCGACAGGCAGGGCGAGCCGGTCTCGCGGGCCACCTCCTCCAGCCGCTCGCCGAGATCGCCCCCCACCAGCGTGTAGAGGACGAGGCCCGGCGCGGCCCGGATCTCCGAGATCACCCGGTCGAGCTGCGCGGCCGAGCGCACCAGCGGGTAGACGTGCTCGATCGCCGACACGCCCTCGTACTGGGCGGCGGCCGCGCGCCCGACATTGATCAGCGTCTCGCCGGTGGAGTCGGAGACGAGGTGGAGGTGGAAGTAGCTGCGGCCCATTCCGATCGCCTCTGCGGTCGACCTCTCGGCCGACTGTGCGGCCGCCTCGCGCGGCGCCCACGTTGTCCACCGCCGGCCGCCAGGGGAGTCGATGAGTGTGGATAGGATGCCCCGCCGGGCCGGTCCAGGGCGATCCCGGTGCGCGCTGTCGACTCCGCCGTTCACAGGCAGACGATCGGGACGCGCCGAATCCGGCTCTCTGGACGAATCGGTCGCGAATCCGGCGCCCGTACACGACTCGGCGTTGCCAAGGCGCTGTCGGACCATCCGGTTCTCGCAAGTTGGCGGAAATCCTTTAAAGCCCCGTTAACGGCGCGGCGGCGGGGACCGCCTGTGGACGCTTTTGTGCCCCCGAGATTCGGCCCCCCAAGAGAAAAAACAGACTCCAAGATTCTCTCTTATCTTTTCGAAGGGGCCTGTGTGGGGATCGGCGCGCCTCGACTCGACAGGACGCCCGCCGACGGGCATGCGGGGTGAGGGATACGGGATGGGAGCGACCATGACGGGGACGGAGCGCGAGCCCGAGCGGGAGACGTCCGGGACGACGTCCGAGCGCAAGGTGCTGCGCGTCCTCGAGGGCGAGGCGATCGGGCCGCCCCCCGCCTGGATGATGCGCCAGGCCGGGCGCTACCTGCCGGAATACCGGGCGACGCGCGCCGAGGCCGGCTCGTTCCTCGACCTCTGCTACAGCCCGGACTTCGCCGTCGAGGTGACGCTCCAGCCGATCCGCCGCTTCGGCTTCGACGCGGCGATCCTGTTCTCCGACATCCTGGTCGTCCCCCACGCGCTCGGCCAGGACGTGCGCTTCGTGGAGGGCGAGGGCCCCCGGCTCGATCCCCTCGACGGACGGGCGGCGTTCGCGCGCCTGCGCGAGGCCGGCGACCCGGCGGTGATGAGCCACCTCGCGCCGGTCTTCGAGACCGTGACGCGGCTGCGCGCCGAGCTGCCGGGCGAGACCACGCTGCTCGGCTTCTGCGGCGCCCCCTGGACGGTGGCGAGCTACATGATCGGCGGCCGCGGCACGCCGGACCTCGCCCCCGCGCGGGCGCTGGCCGAGGGCGACACCGCCCTGGTCGACACCCTGATCGACCGCCTCGTCGCCGTGCAGACCGAGTACCTCGTGCGCCAGCTCGAGGCCGGCGCCGACGCGGTGCAGATCTTCGAGTCCCACGCCGGCACCCTGCCGCTTGCCGTTCCGGCTCCCGGCGGCACGGTCGAGCCCGTCGGCGACGTCGCCGAGAGCGCCCTGCCGGGTGCGGCCGCGGCGGACGCCCTCACCCGCTGGTCGCTGCGGCCGATCGCCCGGATGGTGGCGGGCGTCCGCGCCCGGGTGCCGGGGGCCAAGATCATCGTGTTCGCCCGCGGCTCGGGCCTCGACGGCCACGCCCGGGTGGTGCCGGAGACCGCCGCCGACGCCGTCGGCGTCGACTGGGGCGTGGATCTGAAGGCCCTGCGGCAGACGGTGCCGGCCGCGACGGTGACGCAGGGCAACCTGCATCCCGAAACGCTGATCGCGGGCGGCGCGGCCCTCGACGCGGCGGTGGACGCGGTGCTCGAGGCGACCGCCGGCCTGCCGCACATCTTCAACCTCGGCCACGGCATCACGCCGCAGACGCCGGTGGCCCATGTCGAGCGGATGCTCGCGCGGCTGCGCGGCCAGGGCTGAGGTCGGGCGCGTGCTGTACGACTGGATCAAGGCCCTCCACGTCATCAGCCTGATCGCCTGGATGGCCGGGATGCTCTACCTGCCCCGGCTGTTCGTCTACCACGCGAGCCTGCCGCCCGGCGCGGAGGCGCAGTCGGCGACCTTCAAGGTCATGGAGCGCCGCCTGCTCAAGGCGATCATGAACCCCGCGATGATCGCCACCTGGGCGTTCGGGCTGGCGCTCGCCTGGATGAGCGGCTTCTACGCGAGCGTCTGGCTGCAGGCGAAGTTCGTGCTGGTGCTGGCGATGTCGGGCATCCACGGCTGGCTCGCCCGGATGGTCAAGGATTTCGCCGCCGACCGGAACACCCGCGGCCACAAGTTCTACCGGGTGCTCAACGAGGTGCCGACGCTGCTGATGATCGGCATCGTCATCCTGGCGATCGTCAAGCCGGGCTTCTGATCCCGGGATCCCGTGATCCCAGGCGTCTGCCCCGGCGGCCGGAGCCTTTTCGCCGCCGGTCCGTTGGGAGGCCATGTCGAAGCCCCTCGTCCTCGCCCTCGCCGCCCTCGCGGGTCCGGTCGCCGCCGCGATCACCGCGCCGCCCGCCCGGGCGGCGAGCTTCCCGTGCGACAGGGCCGAGGCCCCCGACGAGAGGGCGATCTGCGCGCATCTCCCCCTCAACGACCGGGACGTCGAGATGGCGACCCGGTTCGAGATCCTGAAGAGCGTGCTGCCGATGGGCGGCCAAGCCAAGCTGCGCGACGACCAGGAGGCGTGGCTCAAGGAGCGGCAGGCCTGCGGCGGCGACGTCGGCTGCCTGACGGCCGCCTACGACGCCCGGCTCAAGGTGCTGCGCGGGGTCCTGGCGGAGTTCGCCAAGCAGGGCCCGTGAGGGCGCCCGATCGGGACCGCGCGTGAGCGCGCTCAGGCCGCGCGCGGCAGCGCCGCGGTCTGCGCGCCGCACGCCGGCCGCTGATCCGGCCGGCACGCCGCCACGCAGGCGCGCGCCAGCGCCTCGGTGGCGTCCACCAGCCGGCCCGACGGGTCGCTCCCGGCGAGCGCGATCGGGATCTCCGTGCAGGCCATCACCACCCGGTCGCAGCCTGCCTCCGCCAGCGCCCGGACCTGCGCTTCCAGGAGCGGCCGCGCCTCGGCCACCCGGTGCGCCTTCACCAGGCGGATCGCCGCCGCCACGGCGGCCTGACCCTCCGGATCGGGCCCGAGGCAGGTGAGGCCGTGCCGCGCCAGCCGGTCCGGATAGAGCCCGGCCCGCAGGGTGCCGTCGGTCGCGAGCAGGCCGATCCGGCCGCCGGTTCCGGCTCCCGCCAGGGTCTCGGCCACGGCGTCGACGATGTGGAGGATCGGCAGGGCCGTCCCCGCCTGCAGCGCCGCGTGCCAGTGATGGGCCGTGTTGCAGGGGATCGCGATCCGGGTGGCGCCGCCGGCCTCGAGCCGCGCCAGGGCGGCGCGCATCGCCGGCAGCGGGTCCGGGCCGGCGCCCAGGATCGCGTCGGCGCGGTCGGGGATGTCGACGGCCGAGCAGACCAGGGTCGGGATGTGGTCCTGGTCGCGCCCCGCGGGCGTCGCCCGCACGAGCTTGGCCAGGAAGTCCACCGTGGCCATCGGGCCCATCCCGCCGAGTACACCGAGCATCGCCGCCTCCGACCGTCGCGACGCCCTGATGGGCCGCGGCGGGGCGGGAATCCAATGCCGTGTCGGCACCGGCCATGCCGATCCGGCACCGGGGCGTGCGGCGGTTCCTAGGGTTCGGCCGCGAGGGCGGCCGCCGCGGCCCAGACCGCCTCGACCGCGCCGCCGCGGCCGGCCCGGCGGTAGAGCCGGATCTCCAGCGCCGTGCCCGGCCCGGCCGCCACGAGGCTGCCGTCGGCGAGCTCGCGGGCGACGAGGCTCTCGGGCAGCCAGGCGCGGCCGTGGCCTTCAAGAACCATGAATTTCAGGGCCTCCGCCATGGCGTTCTCGTTGACGTGGGCGGCCGCCACCCCGTCGCCGGCCAGCGCCGCGACCCGGCCCAGGAACGAGTCCCGGGGATAGCCGAGCCCGGGCCGGTCCGCGGCCGGCCCCGGCCGGTGCACGGGCACGAGGCTGTCCCGGCCGATGGCGAGGTGCGGGAAGGCGGCCGGGTCGAGGGGGATCGGCACCAGCGGATGGTGGTAGGTCAGCAGCAGGTCGTAGCCGCCCTCGGCCAGGGCCTGCACGCAGGCGTGGAAATCATCGGGCAGCAGCCGGCTGCCGAGCGGCCCGGTGCGGGCCTCGACGTCCCGGAACCAGCGCGGGAAGACGGTCAGCGCCAGGGTGTGGAGCGCCGCCACCGACACGGTCCGGGGCGGCGGCCGGATCCGGGCCCGGAGCGCGTCGCGGCTGGCGTGGAGCCGCCGCACGGTCTCCTCGGCGGTCTCCAGGAACAGCCGGCCCTCCGGCGTCAGCGCGGTCGGGTAGGTGCTGCGGTCGACCAGCGCGACGCCGAGCCAGCCCTCCAGCGCCCGGATGCGGCGGCCGAAGGCCGGCTGGGTGACGTGGCGCTCGACCGCCGAGCGCGAGAAGCTGCCGGTGCGCGCGAGGCTCAGGAAGTCCTCGAGCCATTTCAGCTCCATCGCGCGACGGTCTCAGAGCCGCGCCAGCAGCCGCTCCGCCAGCGGGTTCTCGGCCGCGAAGGCGTAGTCGACCCGCCGCACCGTCACGGCCCGCGCGCCGGCCTCGACCAGGGCGCCGGCCAGCTCGAACACCGCGGCCTCGGGACAGCGCAGGACGATCTCGCCGTCCGGGGCGCGCGGAGCGCCGTAGGGCAGCTCGGCCTCGTGCAGGCCGGCCAGGGTGGCGAGGTCGATCGTGCCGCTCTCCGGCAGGGCGGCGCGCACCTCCCGGGTGGTCCGGGCGCGCTCCTCGGCGGCGATGCGGCCGAGCACGGTGCGGAGCGCGGCTCGCTGGCCCTCGCCCCAGGGCGCCTTGAGCGAGGCGACGAGGTTCGCCTCCGAGCGCAGGATGATGCCGTCGTCCAGCACCTTGAGGGCGTTCGCCGAGAGCGTCGCCCCCGTGGTGGTGATGTCGACCACGATCTCGGCCGAGCCCGCGGCCGGCGCCCCCTCGGTGGCGCCCAGGCTCTCGACGATCCGGTAATCGGCGACGCCCTTCTCGGCGAAGAACCGGCGGGTCAGGTTGACGTACTTGGTGGCGACGCGCAGGCGCCGGCCGTGACGGGTCCGCATGCCGGCCGCGACCTCGTCGAGGTCGGACATGTCGCGCACGTCGATCCAGGCCTGGGGCACCGCCACCACCACGGTGGCGTTGCCGAAGCCGAGCGGCGTCAGCAGCTCGACCTGGCCGCGCACGTCCGGCAGGGTCTCGCGGATCAGGTCCTCGCCGGTGACGCCGAGATGGGCGGCGCCGGAGGCGAGCTGCGCGGCGATCTCGGAGGCCGAGAGGTAGCGCACCTCGACGTCGGGGACGCCGATGAGCTTGCCCCGGTAGTCGCGGGCGCCGGCGCCCTGCGCGAGCTTGAGGCCCGCGCGGCCGAAGAACGCGCTGGCATTCTCCTGCAGGCGACCCTTGGACGGGACGGCGAGGATCAGCGGCATGGCGGCCGCGTCCGAGGCACTCATCGGCCGGCTCCCGCCACGCGCTCGATCCAGAAGGTGCAGCCGACCGCGGGCAGCGGCGCCGGGCTGCCGAGATGGCCGAGCAGGCCGTCGTAGCGGCCGCCGCCGACCAGGGTCGGGCCGTCCCGCTCGGTCACCTCGAAGATGAAGCCGGTGTAGTAGTCGAGGTTGCGGGCGAAGCCGCCCTGGAAGCGGAAGCGCTCGATCGGCAGGCCGCGGGCCGCGATGAAGCCGGTGCGCTCCTCGAACAGGTCGAGGGCGGCCGCGAGGGCGTCGTGCCGGATGCCCGCGTCGGCGACGAGCGCCCGCAGGTCGCGGGCGGCGGCGTCCGGGTGGCCGGCGATCGCCCGGTAGCGGTCTAGGAGCGCGCGGTTCTCGGCGTTGAGCCCGGCCCCGCCATGGGCCTGCGCGGCGGCCTTGGCGAGGAAGCGCTCGGCGATCTCGCCGGCGCTGCGCCCGCCCACCGCCGAGATCCCGGCGATGGCCAGCACGTCCTCCACGAAGGCGCGCACCCCGCGCGGGTCCTGGCCCTGGATCGCCGCCAGCAGGCCGGCGTGGGGATCCTCCGGACGGGTGCCCTCGGCGCCGTTGGTCACGGCGTCCAGCGAGCGCCCGGCGGCGAGCGCCCGGAGCGTCCGGCGCTTGGCGGCGGGCGGGACCGCGAGCCCGTCGAGGAGCGCCACGGTCAGGCCCATGTCGCCGAGCCGCACCGCCGGGTCGGTCCGGCCGAACAGCGCGAGGCCCTCCAGGGCGAGGCCCAGCACCTCGGCGTCGGCCGCCGGCGTGTCGGTCCGCCCGATCGACTCGATGCCGGCCTGGAAGAACTCGTCGGGCTCGTCGGCGGCGAGCCGGAAGACCGGGCCGCAATAGCTGTAATCGGCCGCCTGCCCGTCGGCTTCCGCCCGGTGCAGGCGGCAGACCGGAATGGTGAACTCGGGCCGCAGGCACAGCTCGGCGCCGCCCGCGTCCTGGGTGACGAAGATCCGCCGGCGGATATCCTCGCCCGACAGTTCGAGGAACGGCTCCAGCGGTTGCAGCACCGGCGGCGTCACCGGCCGGTAGCCCGCCGCCGCCAGATGCGCGGAGAGCCGCGCGCGCGCCGCGTCCCCCGCCCCCGTCTCGCCCGCCTCCGGTCGTGTCATCGCGATCCACCTCGCGGGGCAATCCACCTCGCGGGCGCTCTGTAGCAACCGCGACCGGACTTGGCGACACTCGGCGCGGCGAGACGTGCCGCGGCGCCGCGCCGGCGCGCCGCGCAGGACTGCGCAGTCCCGCGCCGGGACCCGCTATCCGCTACGGAATCAAGGACGTGACCGGCCTCAGAGCGGCCTCAGAGCGGCCGGAGGCTGCCGAGGCGCGCGCCGCGCGGGCGCCGGGTCGGCTTGCGGCGGGCGAGCACGGTCAGGGCGGGCGCCCCCGCGATCCCGGCGCTCAGGATCGGCGCGCTGCCGGTCCCGGGCGTGGCCTGCGCGACGGCGCTGGGCAGCCGGCCGAGGACCGGCCGCGCGGCCCAGACGGGTCCCGCGCCGGCGCAGATCAGGCCGGCCGACAGGACGAGGATCTTCGCGCGCATCCCGACATCTCCGCGGCACCGACCGACGACAACGCCGCCGGAGCCCCTGCGTTCGACGCGCGGTTCGGGGCGCGGTTCGAGGCGCGCGTGTCTCAGATCTCGGTTGACGGAAAATGCCGGCTCAGCACGGCGCGGACCTGCGCCACCAAGTCGGCCTCGGGACACGAGACCTGCGCGGGCCGCGCCGCCTTCCACTCGGCGTTGCTGGCGATGGACTCGGCCGCCTGGGCGCCCGCGATCAGGTCCTTGATCTGGACCTCGCCGGCCAGGCGCTCGTTCGAGCCCTGGATCACCGCCACGGGCGCGCGGCGGCGGTCGGCGTACTTCATCTGCGCCTTCATGCCGGCGGCACCGAGGTAGAGCTCGGCCCGGATGCCGTCGGCGCGCAGGAGCGCGACGAGCCGCTGGTAATCGGCCATGTTCTCCCGGTCGAGGACCAGCACCACCACCGGCCCGGGGGCCTCGGCACCGGCGATCAGGGGGCTGCCCACGAGCTGGAGCGCCGAGAACAGCCGCGAGACGCCGATCGAGAAGCCGGTGGCCGGCACCGGCTCGGCCCGGAACCGCCCGACGAGGCCGTCGTAGCGCCCGCCGCCCGCGACCGAGCCGAAGCGCACGGTCTGGCCGTCCTCGTTGGTGACGGGAAACGTCAGCTCGGCCTCGTAGACCGGCCCGGTGTAGTATTCGAGCCCGCGCACCACGCTCGGATCGGCCCGGATCACGTCGTGGCCGTAGCCGGCGGCGGCGCAGAGGCGCATGATCGCGTGCAGCTCGGCGATGCCTTCCCGGCCAGTCTCCGAGTCGCCGACCGCGTCGTGCCAGCCGGCGAAGAACTTCTCCCAGAACGCCACCTTGTCGGCGCCGTCGCCGGCATCCGCCTGGAACGACACGTAGGCGAGGATCCGGCCGATCGCCGCCGCGTCGAGGCCCGCGCCCTTGGTGAAGTCGCCGCTCTCGTCCTTGCGGCCGGACCCGAGCAGGTCGCGCACCCCGTCGACGCCGAGCCGGTCGAGCTTGTCGATCGCCCGCAGCACGGTGAGGCGCTGGCCGGCCTTGTCGGGACCGGCGAGCCCGATCGCCTCCATGACGCCGTCGAGCACCTTCCGGTTGTTGACCTTGACCACGTACTGACCGCCGAGCCCGAGCCGGTTCAGCGTGTCGGCCATCAGCATGCAGGTCTCGGCATCGGCCGCGACGCTGCCGGCGCCGACGATGTCGGCGTCGAACTGCATGAACTGGCGGAAGCGGCCCGGCCCCGGCTTCTCGTTGCGGAAGACGTAGCCGGCCCGGTAGCTCCGATAGGGCTTGGGCAGAGCGTCGTAGTTCTCGGCCACGAACCGGGCCAGTGGCGCCGTCAGGTCGTAGCGGAGCGACAGCCACGCCTCGTCGTCGTCCTGGAACGAGAACACGCCGGCGTTCGGGCGGTCGAGGTCGGGCAGGAACTTGCCCAGGGCCTCGGTGTACTCGACGAAGGGCGTCTCCAGGGCCTCGAACCCGTAGAGCTCGAAGCTCTTGCGGATCGTCTCCAGCATCCGGCCCTGCGCGGCGATCTCGCCGGCGCGGCGGTCGACGAAGCCGCGCGGCAGGCGGGGCTTCAGGGTGTCGGCCTTCTCGGCCTTCGGGGTGTCGGGCTTGGACATGGGTGCATTCGCTTCTCGCGGACCCGGAATCCGGGTCCCGCATCGAATCTTCGATCGTCTCCGGCGGGCGGAGATCCTGCGGCCGGGCTCTAGAGCATGCCGGGCGAAAGGGGAATTCGGTTTGCGGGCTCGCCCGGCACCCGACCATCCCGGGCAGGACGGCGCCGTCGCCCTCGCGAGCGGAGCCATCCAGGACCGCGCCGCGCCGGTCGAGGTCGCGCGGCCCCGGCTCACCTCGCTGCGCCGGTGGCGACGTGTGGGGCGCGTCAGCCGACGCGTCGATGCGGGAGCCGTGTCGGACGCGCGCCGCGCACCGGACCGGGGCGCGGTTCGCTCGGCGAGAACTCAGTACGGCGCGGTCAGCTTGAGCCAGAGCAGGGCCGCGAGACTCACCACGGCGATCGGCATCTGCAGCGGGCGCAGGCGGGCATGCGACAGGGGCACCTCGCCGGCGCGCGCCGCGATCGGATCGAGGATCCCGATGGCGGCGTAGCCGAGGATCAGCATCGCGAGCGCCGGCACCGCCTTGCCCATCACCGCCGCGAACAGGCTGCCCAGCCCGAGGCCGTAGAGGACCAGCATGGTGACGATCTGCGACACCTGCGGCCCGCCCTCGGTCCGGAAGCTGACGCCGCGGCGCACGCCGGCCAGGAACAGCAGGATCGAGGCGGCGTAGAGCAGGGTGAACAGCGCCACGAGGTAGTCGAGGGGCTTGCCGTTCAGCCACCACGCCACGGCGGTGCCGACGGCGATCGGCAGCATCGGGCCGAAGCCGAAGACGATCTCGAGCCAGGGAATCCGGCGCGGCTCGTGCGTGGTGAGGGTGCGTCCGGTGGCGTCGTCGCGCATGGCGGTCTGGGGGAACTCTCGATTCGGCGGTCTGCTGCGCCGCAGCACCGGGACAGGGAACGGCCGCGCGTCGGCCCGGTTCCGAGAGACGGCCCGAGCTCGGCGCGACACGTCCTGTGTAGCGCCGGCACGGCCCTCCCGCGAGGCCCTGCCGGTCGCCCGGCCCGTCGCCGCGCCGTCGGGATCCCGGTCCACCACCCCGGGCCCTTGAGTGCGGGCGAAAAAGGCGTTATCTGTGTGGGGCCCTCATCACAAGGTCTGCGCCGCAGCGCGCCCGTGAGCCGCGAGGGTCCTGCCTCATCGGTTTCGCCAACCTGACCCCGGGCCCCTCGCCGCAGCGCGGCCCGCTCTCCGGTGCCCATCCCCCGGGCACCTGGCACTGAACCGGCCCTCCCACCTACTCCGTCGGTCTCAAGATACCCCCATGACGCCAAATCCCGACGCCCTCGCCGACGACATCGAGACCGCGGAGTCGGCCGATGTGTCCGCCGATCGCCCCACCATGCCGGCCGCCCTCGAGGGCGTCCGCGAGGTCAAGCTCCAGGACCTCAAATCGAAGACGCCGACCGACCTGACGGCCTTCGCCGAGGAGGTCGAGGTCGAGAACGCCTCGACCATGCGCAAGCAGGAGCTGATGTTCGCCATCCTGAAGCAGCTCGCTGCCAAGGAGGTCGAGATCATCGGGTCGGGCACCGTCGAGGTGCTGCAGGACGGCTTCGGCTTCCTGCGCTCCTCCGACTCGAACTACCTGCCCGGCCCGGACGACATCTACATCTCGCCGACCCAGATCCGCCGCTTCGGCCTGCGGACCGGCGACACCGTCGAGGGCCCGATCCGCGGCCCCAAGGACGGCGAGCGCTACTTCGCGCTGCTCAAGGTCAACACGATCAACTTCGAGAACCCGGAGAAGATCAAGCACAAGGTCCACTTCGACAACCTGACGCCGCTCTTCCCGACGAAGCGGTTCAAGCTCGAGCTGGACAACCCGACCAAGAAGGACTTCTCGCCGCGGATCATCGACATCGTGGCGCCGATCGGCAAGGGCCAGCGCGCCCTGATCGTGGCGCCGCCGCGCACGGGTAAGACCGTGCTGATGCAGAACATCGCCCAGTCGATCACCCTCAACCACCCCGAGTGCTACCTGATCGTGCTGCTCATCGACGAGCGGCCCGAGGAGGTCACCGACATGCAGCGCTCGGTGAAGGGCGAGGTCATCGCCTCGACCTTCGACGAGCCGGCCACCCGCCACGTGCAGGTCGCCGAGATGGTGATCGAGAAGGCCAAGCGCCTCGTGGAGCACGGGCGCGACGTGGTGATCCTCTTGGACTCCATCACCCGCCTCGGACGCGCCTACAACACCGTGGTGCCGTCCTCCGGCAAGGTGCTGACCGGCGGTGTCGACGCCAACGCCCTGCAGCGGCCCAAGCGCTTCTTCGGCGCGGCCCGCAACATCGAGGAGGGCGGCTCGCTCTCGATCATCGCCACGGCGCTGATCGACACCGGCTCGCGCATGGACGAGGTGATCTTCGAGGAGTTCAAGGGCACCGGCAACTCCGAGATCATCCTGGACCGCAAGGTCTCCGACAAGCGCATCTTCCCGGCGATCGACATCACCCGCTCGGGCACCCGCAAGGAGGAGCTGCTGGTCCCGCCGGACTCGCTCAAGAAGACCTACGTGCTGCGCCGCATCCTCAACCCGATGGGCGTCACCGACGCGATCGAGTTCCTGCTCGACAAGCTGCGCCAGACCAAGAGCAACAGCGACTTCTTCGACTCGATGAACACCTGAGGCCATCCCCGGTCGCGGGCATCACCGCCGTCCCCGCGAGCGGAGCGAAGCGATCCAGGCAGCGCCACGGTGGTGAGCCGCGCGCGGCCCCGGGTCACGTCGCTGCGCTCGCCATGACGACGCGGGCGGCCTCCGCCGCGCTCCGGCACCTGAGGATTGAGGAGAGGCTTGGACGTCGGTTGCGCCCGCCGCGCGGAACGCCGCGACGCCTGTCCCGCAGCGGCACGAAACGCGATTCCGGCCCGATCGGGCCGTTGACCTTCCCCTAACCGGTCCCTGCCAGGATCATCACCGGGCGCCAGGTTGCGTATCGGCGCCGCGACAGCCCCGCCGCCCGGTCGATCCCGGCGGCGGGGCTCGTCGCAGCCCAGCGCGCGTCTTGCACAGATCCCCGGATCCGTGACACTGGCGCGATGCCCCGCTCGCCCTGGACCGGTCCGCAACCGCTCCTCCTCGCCTCGACCAGCCCGACCCGGCGCCTCCTGCTGGAGAGCGCCGCCCTGCCGGTCGAGACCGCGTCGCCCGACGTCGACGAGCGCGCCCTGGAAGCGGCGCGCCCCGGCCTGTCCCCGCCCGACCTCGCCCTTGCGCTCGCGCGCGCCAAGGCCGAGGCGGTGGCGGCACGCTTCCCGGGGCGGATCGTGCTCGGCGCGGACCAAGTGCTCGATTGCGACGGCACGGTGTTCCACAAGCCGGCCGATGCCGAGGCCGCCCGGGCGCAGCTCGCCCGTCTGTCCGGCCGGACCCACGCCCTGCATTCCGCCGTGGCGCTGGCGGGGGCGGTCGCGGACGCCTTCGTGGAGACCGCCCGGCTGACCCTGCGCCCTCTCGATGAACGGGCGATCGCGGCCTATGTGGACTGCGCTGGCGCGGAGCGCGTGCGGTCGAGCGTCGGCGGCTACCAGCTCGAAGGGCCGGGGATCCACCTGTTCGAATCGGTGGCCGGGGACCACAGCACCGTGCTGGGCCTGCCGCTGCTGACGCTCCTCGCGCGGCTCCGCGCCGCCGGCTACTTGGCCTTCTGAGGGAAAAGCTCTTGGCCGGACACGATCATTCGCACGGCGGCCACGGGCACGGGAGCCATGCCCACGGAAGTCATGCCCACGGGGGCCACGCCCATGGCGGCCTCGGCGGCCACGCGCACGCGCCGAAGGATTTCGGCACGGCCTTCGCCATCGGCATCGTGCTCAACACCGCCTTCGTGGTGATCGAGGCGGTCTACGGCTATCTCAGCAACTCGATGTCGCTGGTGGCCGATGCCGGCCACAACCTGTCGGACGTTCTGGGCCTCGCGGCCGCCTGGATCGCCGCGATCCTGGTGCGCCGCCGCGCGAGCGCGCGCTTCACCTACGGCTACCGCGGCTCCTCGATCCTGGCGGCCCTGTTCAACGCCGTGTTCCTGCTCATCGCCATGGGAGCGGTGATCTGGGAGGCGCTGGTCCGGCTGGTCCACCCGGAGCCCGTCGCGGGCACGACCGTGATGGTGGTGGCCGCGGTGGGGATCCTGGTCAACGGCCTCACCGCGTGGCTCTTCGCCAGCGGCGCCAAGGGCGACATCAACGTCCGCGGGGCGTTCCTCCACATGGTGGCCGACGCCGCCGTCTCGGCCGGGGTCGTGGTGGCGGGCCTCGTGATCCAGCTCACCGGCCTCGCCTGGCTCGACCCGGCGGTCAGCCTCGTCATCGCCGCCCTGGTGGTCTGGGCGACCTGGGGCCTGCTGCGCGACAGCGTGGCCATGTCCCTCGACGCCGTGCCGCCGGAGATCTCCCCGGACGCGGTGACCGGCTTCCTCCTCGAACGGCCGGGCGTCGCCGGCCTCCACGACCTGCATATCTGGCCCATGAGCACCACCAGCGTCGCCCTCACGGTCCATCTCGTGATGCAGGAGGGTCATCAGGCCCACCGCCTGCCCGGCAACGGCTTCCTCACCGACACCGCCGAGGGCCTGCGCGCCCGGTTCGGCATCGGCCACGCCACCCTCCAGGTCGAGGAGGCCGGCGGTCCGGCCTGCCGCCTCGCGCAGGATTGCGCGGCGTGAGCGTCGCGACCCCCCGCGCCTTCGTGGTCGGCCACCCGATCGCCCACTCGCGCTCGCCGCTGATCCACGGCCACTGGCTCGCCGTGCACGGGATCCCGGGCTCCTACGAGCGGCTCGACGTGCCGCCGGCGGCGTTCCCGGACTTCGTCCGGGGCCTGCCGGATTCGGGCTTCCGGGGCGGCAACGTCACGATCCCCCACAAGGAGGCGGCCTTCGCGCTGGCCGACACCCTGACGCCGCGGGCCCGGGCGATCGGCGCGGTCAACACCCTGGTGGTCGGGCCGGACGGCCGGATCCGCGGCGACAACACCGACGCGCCGGGCTTCTGCGCCCATCTCGACCACAGCCTGGGCGCGGCCTGGCCGGAACGCGCGGGCGGCACCGCCCTGGTGCTCGGCGCCGGCGGCGCGGCGCGGGCGGTCGTGGTCGGGCTCGCCGAGCGCGGCCTGCGGCGCGTCTGGGTCGCCAACCGCACCGCGGCCCGGGCCGAGGCGGTGGCGGCGCTCGCGCCGGGCGTCGGCGCGGCGCTCGCCTGGGACGACCTGCCGGCGGCGCTTCCCGGGACCGGCCTCCTCGTCAACACCACGTCCCTGGGCATGAAGGGCCAGCCGCCCCTCGCCGTCGACCTGTCGCCCCTCCCGGCGGACGCGGCCGTGGCCGACATCGTCTACGCGCCCCTGGAGACGGCGCTCCTGGCGGCGGCGCGCCGGCGGGGGCTCGCCGCCGTGGACGGGCTCGGCATGCTGCTGCACCAGGCGGTGCCGGGTTTCGAGGCGTGGTTCGGCCCGCGCCCCGCCGTCACCCCGGAGCTGCGCGACCGGATCGTGGCGGACCTCGCCGGATGATGCCGACGGCCGGATCCGGACCCGTCATCCTCGGGCTCACGGGCTCGATCGGCATGGGCAAGTCAGCCACGGCCCGGATGTTCGCGGAGCGCGGCGTCCCGGTCCACGACGCCGACGCCGCCGTCCACGCCCTCTACGGGCCGGGCGGCGCGGCCGCGGCGGCGATCGGCGCGGCCTTTCCCGGCGTGCTCGGCGCGGACGGCGGCGTCGACCGGGCGCGGCTGCGCGCCGCGGTGCTCGGTTCGCCGGACCGGATGGCGGCGCTGGAGGCCATCGTGCATCCCCTGGTCCGGGCGGCCAGCGCGGAATTCCTGGCGCGGCACGCGGCGGCGGCGCTGGTCGTCCTCGACGTCCCGCTCCTCTACGAGACCGGCGGCGAGGACCGCTGCGACGCGGTCGCGGTGGTGAGCGCCCCGCCCGAGATCCAGCGCGAACGGGTGCTCGCCCGACCCGGCATGACCGAGGCGGCCCTCGCGGCGATCCTCGCCAAGCAGATGCCCGACGCCGAGAAGCGCGCCCGGGCGGATTTCGTCATCGACACGGGCCGGGGTTTCCCCGCCGCCGAGGCCGAGGTGGCGCGGATCGTCGAGCGCCTGACAACGCCCCGTGCGAAGCCGCACGCCGGCAACGGATGACGCGCTGGGCGGATTGAATATCTGCGGTTGCGTTCCGGGGGGAACACGAACTGCGGGATGGACGTGATGGCGCGGCGCTGGGGCAGGATCGATCGCGTTCGGTCAGGCGGCATCCGGGCCGCAACCCTCCTCGCGCTGCTGGCGGCCGTGCCCGCGCAGGCCCAGTACGCCGCCCGCTGCCCGCCGCCGAAGAAGTTCGCGGCCGGTGCCTGCGTCACCGCCTGCCCGGGCGGCTACGAGGACCGGGGGCCGGTCTGCGTCTACCGCAACACCTCCCGCTAGGCGGGGCGGCCGACGGGCGATGGACGGGGACGGCCGTGCAGGGCGGGTTAACCGTCCGGGCTTATCCGGCTAGGGTCCGCCCCCATCCCCGCGAGCCGCGAGACCCATGCTGCGCGAGATCGTCCTCGACACCGAGACCACCGGCACGGAGGCGAAGGGAGGCGACCGGCTGATCGAGATCGGCGCGGTGGAGCTCCTCAACCACATCCCCACCGGCCGGACCTTCCACCGCTACTGCAACCCGCAGCGCCCGGTCTCCGAGGGCGCGTTCAACGTCCACGGCCTGTCCGACGCGTTCCTCGCCGACAAGCCGGTCTTCGCCGAGATCGTCGGCGAGTTGCTGGCGTTCCTGGCCGACGGGCGGCTCGTCATCCACAACGCGCCCTTTGACGTCGGCTTCCTCAACATGGAATACGCCCGGCTCGGCGCGAACGCCCCGCCGCCGATCCAGCTGGAGGACGTGGTCGACACCCTGCCGATGGCCCGGCGCAAGCACCCGGGCGCGGCCAACAACCTCGACGCCCTCTGCGCCCGCTACGGCATCGACAACACCCGGCGGACCAAGCACGGGGCGCTCCTCGACGCGCAGATCCTGGCCGAGGTCTACGTCGAGCTGCTCGGCGGCAAGCAGACCAGCCTCGGGCTCCTGGAGGCCGAGAAGGCTGCCCCGGCGGCCGGATCGACCGCCCTGGCGGCGGCCCCGGCGGCACCCCGTCCCTACCGCAGCCGCCTTACGGATGCGGAGCGCGCCCGCCACGACAGCTTCCGCGCGAGCCTCGGTCCCGCCGCGATCTGGGCCGACTACATCGGCGCGGACGATCCGGTCTGATCCGCCCGCCAGAGCCCCCGCTCCGTGCGCGGCACCGGCTGTTGCCGCATCGCACAGGGGCGTTTAGTGCAATGCACAAAACGCCGTCGGCGCACCATCTCTCGGGATGGCGGGGGCTGGTCCACGCGGTGGCACGGGCGTGCCGGGTCCGGCCGTGACGGAGATGCTGAGGCAGTGAGGCGCGCACGCATGACCGAGGATTTCGGCAGTCGCGACGGACAGCGCGACGACAGGACCGGCCCGTCACCCTTCGCCGACATGATCGAGGCCACCCGCCTGACCGGCCTGGGCCGGCTCGAGGAGGCGACCGCCCTCATCCAGCGCAGCCTCGGGGGTCAGAAGCCCCCGCCCGCCGATCCGTCGGCCGCGCCGCAGCCTGCCGCCGAGACGCGGAATCCCGCGGCGGAGTCCGGGACGCGGATGCGCGAGGTGGTGGGGCAGGTCGTGCGCGGGCTCGCGCCGGTGCTGAAGGGCCTGGGCAACCCGCTGCGGCCGCCGGCCCCGCCGCCCGCCGACCGGGCGGGCGGGACCGGGGGCCGCTTCGTGGCGCTGACCCACGCCGAGCCCGCCGGCACCCGCGAGTACAAGCTGTTCATCCCGAGCCACCCCGACCGGCCGGCGCCGCTGATCGTGATGCTGCACGGCTGCACGCAGAATCCGGACGATTTCGCCGCCGGCACCGGCATGAACACCCTCGCCGAGCGCGCCGGCGTGTTCGTGGCCTACCCGGCCCAGAGCCGCCAGGCCCACGCCCAGCGCTGCTGGAACTGGTACGAGCCCCGGGACCAGGGCCGCGGCGCGGGCGAGCCGGCCATCATCGCGGGCCTCACCCGCGCGATCATGGCGGAGCACGCGATCGACCCGGCCCGGGTCTACATCGCCGGCCTGTCGGCGGGGGGCGCCGCCGCCCTCAACATCGCCCGCGCCTACCCGGATCTCTACGCCGCCGTCGGCGTGCATTCGGGCCTCGCGGCCGGCTGCGCCCGGGATCTCGGCTCGGCGCTGATGGCCATGCAGGTCGGTGCACCGGGCCTCGGCGCTCCGACCGCCTTCGGCACCCCCGCGCCCGCCGCCCGCGTCCCGACGATCATCTTCCACGGCGAGGACGACGGCACGGTGAGCGTGCGCAACGCCGACCAGGTGCTCGCCCAGGCCAAGGTCGCCGGGCTGACGCCCCGGTCGGAGACGTTCGAGGGCCGCGGCCATCCCTTCACCCGCACCCGCTACCGGGACGAGGCGGGCCGGGTCGTGGTCGAGGATTGGCGGGTGCGCGGCGCCGGCCACGCCTGGTCGGGCGGCCGCCCCGACGGCAGCTACACGGATCCCGAGGGGCCCGACGCGTCCCGGGCGATGCTCGACTTCTTCGCCGAGCACCGGCTGGGACCGGCGCGGCGCCCGTGAGGGATTTCCGGCTGCCGCGCGCCCCGGCGGGTTGTCAGGGCGCGGCCCTGATGTATCGCAGGGCTCTGCCCTGCCCCCACAAAAGGTCCCGGACCTTTTGAATCCAGGACCGTCCATGACCAGCACCCCCGCACCGATCCCGACCCTCCAGGGTCTCGCCGAGGTCGCCGACCGGTACGACCTGATCCTCTGCGACGTCTGGGGCGTGCTGCACGACGGCCAGACGGCCCACGGGGCCGCCGGCGAGGCGCTGATCCGGTTCCGCGGCCTCCCGGGCGCGCGGCCGCGCCGGGTCGTCCTCGTCTCGAACGCGCCCCGGCCCGGCGACGGCGTCGGCCGCATCCTCGACCGGTTCGGCGTGCCGCGGGAGGCCTACGACGCGATCCTGACCTCGGGCGACCTCACCCACGACCTGATCGCCGCGCGCCCGGGCGCGCGGATCCGGCATCTCGGTCCGGAGCGCGACCTCGGCATCTTCCAGGGGCTCGACCTCAGCCTCGTCCCGGAGACGGAGGCCGACCTCGTCGTCTGCACCGGCCTGTTCGACGACCGCAGCGAGACCCCGGACGATTACCGGCCGGAGCTGGAGCGCCTGGCCGCCCGCGGGCTGACGATGATCTGCGCCAATCCCGATCTCGTCGTGGAGAGCGGCAACCGCCTGATCCCCTGCGCGGGCCTGCTCGCGGCGGCCTACGCGGAGATCGGCGGCCCCGTGGTGTACGCCGGCAAGCCGCACCGCCCGGTCTACGAGGCGGCGCTCGCCAAGGGGGCGGCGCTCACCGGGGCCGCGGTGGATCCGGCACGGGTCCTGGCGATCGGCGACGCGATCCGCACCGACATCGCCGGCGCCCGCGGCTTCGGCCTCGCGAGCCTGCTGGTGGCCCGCGGCATCCACGCGGAGGAACTCGGCGTCACGGCCGCGCATCACCGGCTGGGCGACGTGGCGGAATGGCTCGGCCGGCAGGCGGTGCATCCGGACGCGGTGATCGAGCGGCTGGTCTGGTAGCGCCCGACCCGCCGACGCGGGCCGGCCTCGCGCGTATTGCCGCCAGTCTAACCCTCTGAAATCCGCGACAAGCTTGACACCGCGCGGGAAATTGCGTGCATTCGCGCGTGTGAATCGGTCCCGCGCGCAGCAATCAGCCCCGACATCCGCTTCGCGTGCCGGGCGATTCGACCGGAAGACCTGTCCGGTCGCGGCGCGCGCGACGATCGGGGCCGGCGAGACGGCGGGTCTTGCGTGACCCTGGTCTCCGGACTGCCCGACTTCCTGCTCTATCTCGGCACCGCGGCCGGGCTGATCGGCCTCTACCTGCTGATCTACACCCTCGCCACCGCGCACAACGAGCTCGCGCTGATCCGCCGGGACGTGACGGCGGCCGCCGTCGCGCTGGGCGGGAGCCTGGTCGGCTTCACCCTGCCGCTGGCGGTGGCGATCTACAACGCGGCGTCCCTGCTCGACTGCCTGGTCTGGGGGCTGATCGCCCTCGTGATCCAGATCGCGATCTACTGGCTCGTGCGCCTCGCGGTGCCGGACCTGTCGCGGCGCATCGAGGAGGACCGCGCCGCCGCCGCGATCCTCCTCGGCGCGGCCTCGCTGGCGGGGGGCGTCGTGAACGCCGCCTCGATGACCTATTGAGGGGCCGGTGACGGAGACCGCGCCAGCTCCCGACGCGGCCCCCGATGCTGCCGGCCGCGCCGCCGGCGGGTCCGCGACCGGCTTCGCCGCCGCCCGCCGCTCCAAGCGCTCGGCCGCCGTGTCTCTGGTCCTGGTCGCGGGCGCCGGCGCGGCCGCCCTGACGCTCGGCGGCCTCGACCCGTCCCAGCGGGAGGAGGAGGCGCTCGTCTACGGGACGCTCGGCGCCTGCATCGCCCAGCAGCTGCGCGGCGCCGAGGCCTGCATCGCCGCCTACACGAGCGCGCAGGAGACCTACGCGGCGACGGCGCCGCGCTACGAGACCGAGGCCGATTGCCAGCGCCACCACGGGACCGGCGGCTGCACGCCGGGCGCGCAGGTCACGGAGGCCGCGCGCGGCCGCTACCTGCCGGTGATGGCCGCCTTCATGATGGGGCGGACGGACGCGCAGGACCTGCCGGTCCAGCCGCTCTACCCGCACGCGCCCGAGGAGGAGCGCGACGAGGCCGGGACCGCGACGGCCGGGCACGGGGGCGGCTACTGCACCGGTGCGGGCGGCCGGGTCGCCTACGCGGGCGGCGCCTCGCGGGTCCACGTCCCCGCCTCGGTCGCCCGCACCGCGAGCACGACGAGCACGACGACGAGCACGACCCCGCGCACGGTCAGCCGCGGCGGCTTCGGCGGCACCGGGCGGGCGACGGCGTTCTCCGGAGGCTCGGGCGGCCGCGCGGGCGGGTTCGGCGGCGGCTGATGCGCCGCGTGCCGATCCCGGAGCGGCCCGACTGGCGGCTCCACGCCGCGCGCGCCGGCTTCACCTTCCACACGTTCGACGGCGCCCCCTACTGGGACGAGAGCGCCTACTACGCCTTCAGCCTCGCGGAGATCGAGGACGCCATCGAGGCGCCGAGCGCCGCGCTGCACGACCTCTGCCTCGCCTTCGTGGACCGGGCGGTCCGGGACGCGGCGATCCTCCGCTCGCTGCGGATCCCGGAGCACGCCTGGGACGCGATCCGGGCGAGCTGGGCGCGGCGCGATCCCAGCCTGTACGGGCGCTTCGACTTCAGCTACGGCGGCGACGGGCCGGCCAAGCTCCTAGAGTACAACGCCGACACGCCCACCGCCCTCTACGAGAGCGCGGTTTTCCAGTGGCTGTGGCTGGAGGACGGGCTGGCGCGGGGACGCCTCCCCGCCGGCGCCGATCAGTTCAACACCCTGCACGAGGCGCTGGTGGCGCGCCTCGCCGCCGTGGCGCCCCCGGAGGGCGTCGCCTTCGCGGGCTTCCCCGACGCGCCGGAGGATCGCGGCACGCTGTCCTATCTCCAGGACTGCGCGCTGCAGGCCGGCCGCCCCGCCCCCTTCCTGCCGGTCGAGGCGATCGGGCTCGCGGAGGACGGGCGCTTCGTGGACGCGGCCGGCATCCCGATCGGCTGCCTGTTCAAGCTCTACCCGTGGGAGTGGATGTTCGCCGACCCGTTCGGCCGGGCGGTCGGCGCGGCGGCGACCCGCTTCCTGGAGCCGCCCTGGAAGGCGGTGCTCTCCAACAAGGGGCTGCTGGCCCATCTCTGGGCGATGGCGCCGGGCCATCCCAACCTGCTGCCGGCCTTCTTCGAGGAGGACCCGGCCAAGGCCGCGCTGGGCCGGAGCTTCGTGAGGAAGCCCCTCTACGGCCGCGAGGGCGCCAACGTGCTGATCGTGCGCGACGGCGCCGTCGCGGCGCGCGACGAGGGTCCCTACGGCGGCGAGGGCTACGTGCGGCAGGCCCTGGCCGCGCTGCCCGATTTCGACGGCCGCCGCGCGCTGGTCGGCAGCTGGATGGTCGGCGACCGGCCCGCCGGCCTGTGCCTGCGCGAGTCGGACGGCCTCATCACGACCGACCGGGCCCGGTTCGTGCCGCACCTCATCGCGCCGTGACCGGGTGCGGGTCGCGGGTCCGGGTCGCCTGTCACCGGTCCAGCGCCGCGAGCTCCCGCCGCATATTCGATCGCGCGGGCCCCTCCAGCTCGGCCCGGGCCCGGTCGGTGACGAACAGCGGCCGGCCGGACTCGAGGGTCCCCCGCAGGAAGGCCGCGCGCCCCCGCCGGTAGGCGGCCGCGCCCACGAACGGGACGAATTCCCGCGCCACGCCGGCGGCGTAGCCGTCGTAGGCGGCCGGCGCCGCCCCCAGGATCGCCATGTCCATGTCGAGGAAGACCGCGACGTCCGCGGCGAGCGCGGCCGGCAGGCCGTCCGGGACGGCGTGCCGCTCGGTCGCCAGGATCATCGTCTCGGCCGCCGCCAGCGCGGGCGCCGGGACCGCGCCGTCCAGCAGCGCCCGCAGGAGCGCGGCGCTGCGGCGCTCGTTGTCCGGGGCGCCCGGCCGGTAGACGGCGTCGTGGAACCAGATCGCCAGTTCCACCGCGTCGGGATCCCGGACCGTCCCGCGGCGGGCGCGGAACGCCTCCAGGAGCGCGTCGATATGCGCTTGGCCGTGATAGACGCGATGCGGCTCGGCCAGCCGGGCGCGCAGGTCAGCCAGGATGCGGGGATGGCCGTCGAGCATCGGCCGATCCTCTACCCGATCCGCCTCCGCGGGACGAGGCGGGATCGCGCCGCCGGTGCGGGGCGTCGCGGGCGCGCCGGGACGACCGGACGATGCGGCCCAGCGGCTGCCCCGGCCCGGTCCCCGGGGGCGGGCTTCCGGACGCCGCGATAGACGTTCCCGGCCTCGACCTCCGACATCGCGCGAGATCATCGTCCCGGTGGCGATGATCGGGGATGTGATCGTCGATCTCTCCGATAGACGGTCGCTGTCGATCCCGTGAGATCTATTGGGCGCGATCGACCCGATCCCGCGTCTGGTCTTCGCGCAGATCGCCGGCTACACGGGAACAACCCATCCGGAGGATCCCCCGCGCCCATGAGAGCGACGACCCTGAGAACGACGACTTGGTTGATGCTGGCGGCGCTGCTCGCGGCCGCCCCGGCCCGCGCGCAGGCCCCCGCCCCGTCGCCGGCGGGGCCGACGACCAAGCCCGAGAGCGACCCCGCGCAGGAGACGATCCGCAAGCTCAACGCCTATGTCGGCCTCCTCAACCGGACCCTGCGGGCGCAGGAATCGCTCAGCCGCTATCAGAGCTGGGTCAACATGAAGACCGGCCCGACCGGCCGCGAGCGGACCATCTACGGCCTCTACGGGCTCTACGACGTGCGCGGCGAGATCGCGAAGGCGGAGGCCGCGACGGCGCAGCCGCCCGCGATGCCGGACCTCGACGGCGCCGTGAAGAGCTACATCGCCGCCTATCAGGCGCTCGCCCCGACGGTCACCGAGGCGGAGGGCTACTACGAGCGGCAGGATTACCGCGCGGACAAGATGGAGCAGGGCAAGGCGCTCCACGCCAAGCTCGCCGTCGCGGGGCCGGCCTTCCTGGCGGCGC
The DNA here is from genome assembly GCF_052045615.1 of Methylobacterium sp. 22177. Lineage (NCBI taxonomy): Bacteria > Pseudomonadati > Pseudomonadota > Alphaproteobacteria > Hyphomicrobiales > Methylobacteriaceae > Methylobacterium > Methylobacterium sp. 22177. The sequence continues at coordinate 129,537 of NZ_JBQEPK010000009.1, forward strand.
GCGCCAGGGTCGAGGCCGCGCTGCGGGTCGAGAAGGAGAAGAGCGACGCGCTGGAACTCGCCGCCCTCGAGGCGCGGGAGGGTCGCAAGGCGCGCTGGCACGTCGCGAACGTGATGACCGCGTGCCGCAAGGTCATGGACCTGCTGCCCACCGACGCCGAGCCGGTCGTCGAGATGGCGGCCTTCGAGGCCGCGCTCGGGCGCTACGCCGCCGCCGTGAAGGACATGGACGGGTACAGCGCCGCCAACCCGAACTCCTTCCACGTGTTCGAGAGCCGGCCGCGCGCGCTCCTGGGCAAGCTGCGCGAGTTCGACGCCAAGCTCGCCAAGGCCAAGGGCGACGCCCGGCGCGGCGCCGGGCGCGACGTGACCTGGATCGTGAACGACTACAACATAATGGTGTCGACCGCGCAGACGGCCACGACCTTCTCGCGGTGACCGGAGGCGCCCGGGACCCGGGGCGCCGTCAGCGGGTGCTCCGGGCCGGTTCCGTCGGGCGCAGCGAGGTCGCGGCCGCCGTGACGGCCGCCCGCCACCGCGCCTGCTCGGCCGCGGGGTAGCGGACGCGCAGGGTGACGAAGGCGCCGCCGCGCCCGCCCGCAAGGAGGGTCTTCCGGTACAGGATTCCGGCCGCCGTCGTGCAGGAGAACACGATCCAGCCGGGCTTGCGCGCCGCGTATTCGGGCGGCTGCCGCAGGCAGGTCTGCCGATCCGCGGCCACGACGGCGTCGAGATCCTGGTCGCGCGCGGCGTTCAGGCCCGACACCGTCAGCTGCAGGTGGCCGTCGGCCGAGTGGAAGGCCTGCCCGTCGCCGTTGTCCGGCGGCGGCTCCGCGACGAGGTCGGCGGGCACGTCGACGGAGAAGCCGAAACGGGCGTTGACCACGTGCCGCAGCGCGGGCGTGTCCGACAAGGCCCGGCTCCAGTCGCGCCGGACCCGCGCGATCCGCGCGGTGTAGGCGCGCGTCAGGCAGGCCGTGTCCGGGCAGGCGTCGCGGACCCGCGCGCGCCAGCGCGCGTGGTCCTCGCCGAAGGTGTCGATCGCCTGGCCGGTCTCCCCGTCGACCCCGCGTGTCTCGCCCACGATCCTGTCGAACAGGCGCCTGAGTTCGTCGTCCAGCCGCGTCAGGGCGGGGTCGGCACAGATCAGCGTCTCGACCCTGCCCCGATTCCCGGCGCAATCCGGGGCCGCCCGGGCGGAGGGGACGCCCGCGCCCGCGCCGAGGCCGAGCGCCAGCACGCGCAGCACGGCCGGCCATCGAGGCGGCCGCGCGGTCGCGCGATGCGCGCGCGGGGTGCTCGGCACGGCCGCGCTCACAGGCTGTCATCCTCGATCCTGACGAGCGTCCAGCAGGCCGCCCGGCGAAACGTGTAGGTGATCTGCAGGCCCGTATCGGGCTTGAACAGCTTGACGCGCATCGCGTCGGCCCCCGCGGCGCTCAGCGCCTGTTTCAGGCCGTCGGTCTTCTGCGTCCGGAGGCTCGGCATCAGCGGGAAGCGCAGCGCGTCGGCGCCGAGCATCGTCGTCACCGGCTTCGGTTCGGGCTCGGCCTCGGGATCGATCGTGTCGCTGCGCAGGGGCACGGCGACGAACGCCTTCTGGACCGCGACGTCGTCGGCGAAGGCGGCCAGGAAACCCGGGAAGTCCCGCGCGGGACAGGCCGGCGCCGCCTGGGCGCCCACGGTGCCGAGCGCGGCGAGCGCGCCGACGAGGCCCGGTCGGAGGATCGATCGGACGCCTGATCGCGCGCTCGGGCGCGCCGGACGAGCTTGGATACGCACGGAATCCCTCCTGTGGCGGTCTGGACGTGATCGGCAGTACAATCTCGGCCGGCACGGGCCGTCGGGTCTGCGCGGCGCGGGATCCGGGTCGTCGCGGCCGGCCGCCGGGCCCGCCGGATCCGGGCAGCGTGGCGCGCCGCCGCTCATCGGCCCGCCGTGGTCTTGAGCAGCAGGACGTCGATGTCGCGCCGGGGCACGTAATCCGTCGCGACGCTCTCGAAGGTCGTCGGGCCCGTCTTGCGGACGCCGGTGCCGCAGAACGACACGAGCGTCGCGGGATCGCCCTTGTCCACGGTCAGCTTGAACGTGCCGATCGGCCCGGCCCAGTTGCCGCCGGAGGTGATCACGTAGGACAGGTACTGCTCGAAGGCCTGGATTCCCCGCCCGCCCGCCGCCTCGACTCTGCGGGCGAGCGCCTGGGCCGCCTTCAGGAAGGCCGCGTCCGTGCAGTATTTCCGCGCGTACTCGGCCCTCTCGTCGGCGCCCTCGGTCGCGGTACCGAACGACAGGCTGGACAGGCCGCCGAGGCCCGGAACGTAGCTCTGCCGGACGACGACGTCGCGTCCCGCCGGGAAGACCTGCCGGCGCCAGAACTTCGACCGCAGGGTCCAGACCGGGAACAGGCTCGTCGTGCCGTTGCCCATCTCCTGGGCCTCCAGGAGGCCGTCGGCCACGAGGCGGCGGCGCTGATCCTCGCCCAGGGCCGCCAGAGCGGCCTCGGTGGCCTCGACCGTCGGGACGAGGGGGATGCCGAGGCTCCTCAGCCGCCCGGTCACCTCGACCTCCGGCTTGCCGGCCGGCGTGACGAAGGCGCGCTGCTCGACCTGCGAGTCGACCGGCCGGCCGTCGACCTCGGTGGTGAAGCGGAGGAAGTTGTCGTGCTTCGGGTCGGCGATGTTGAGCATCGCGTCGGGACCGCCGGATATGTCGGGCATCGGGAACGCGATCGTCGTCTCGACGTCCCGGTCGGTCAGGTTGTGGAAGCGGTAGGCGATCCGCACCGCCTTCTCGGACAGGAAGAGGTCCTCGGAGACGAGGGCGATCCGGTCCGTCTTCTCCAGGACGAGGCCGCCGGCCGCGAGGGCCGCGACGCTGTCGTCGGCCCGGACCGGACGCGGCAGGGCCGTCGACAGGATCGCCGACAGGAGCGCCGGCAGGAGCGCCGGCAGCAGCAGGGCGAGGCGCGGGGTGCGGGGCGTGGCTGGGGTTCGCACGGCTGTCGGGCTCGCTGGTTGGATCCGTCGGTGCGGGGGCGGCGCGGGCTTCGGAAGGTCCGGAGGCCTACGCGGCCCAGGGTGGGGCCCGGCGCGGACACCGCTCACCCGGGAGCGACACGGGCTTCGATCCGCCGCCCCGCGGCAGCGACAGCTTCGTCCAGACCGTCTTCCGTCGCGGCACACCGTCCTCCCCGCGGCGCGCCGTCGCGCGCCATCGAATCCCGGCCGGACCGGACGGAAGCTTTCGGGCAGAGTTGAGGCCGATCGCGAGGACCGTGTCAGGTCGAGGCCGCGAGAAAGCACCGCCGTCAGCGAGACGCGTGGATCCCTATGCTCCGCGTCGCGGGCTTCGTCCCCGCCGTGACGGGGCGATACAGGCCCGCGCGGCGCCACGAGCGGCAACGGTTACTCTCGAAGATCGTCGTTCATGAGCGATCGAAGGTATTCACGTCCCGGTTCTGCTGCTGAAATAGACCGGCGCCTCGCGCTGTTCCGGTCGGAAGCGCGCGGTCCGGTCCGCGGTCCGGCCCGCGGCCCCGCTCGATTGCGTCGGCGGGACCGTTCGGTCTATCGGCTGACCGGGACGGCCGGCGGCCTCGGGCGCCGGCTCGATCTGCGACGATCTGCGAGGAGCGCGCCCGTGTCAGCCGAAGACGCCCCGATCGGCCGCTTCCCGATCCCCCGCCTGGAGACCTTGCCGGACGACATCCGCGCGCGGATCGAGGCGGTGCAGGAGAAGTCCGGCTTCGTCCCGAACGTGTTCCTGGTGCTCGCCCACCGCCCGGACGAGTTCCGGGCCTTCTTCGCCTACCACGACGCCCTCATGGACAGGCCGGGCAACCTGACCAAGGCCGAGCGCGAGATGATCGTCGTGGCGACCTCGGCCATCAACCAGTGCCAGTACTGCGTGATCGCCCACGGGGCGATCCTCCGGATCCGCGCCAAGGATCCGCTGATCGCCGATCAGGTGGCGATCAACTACCGCAAGGCCGATATCACCGACCGGCAGAAGGCGATGCTCGACTTCGCCATGCTGGTCAGCCAGTCCGCGCACCAGGTCGGGGAGGCCGCGTTCGCGGCGCTCAGGGCTCACGGATTCGACGACGCGGATGCCTGGGACATCGCCGCCATCGCGGCCTTCTTCGGCCTGTCGAACCGGCTGGCGAACGTCACCAGCCTGCGCCCCAACCCGGAATTCTACGCGCTGGGGCGCGGCTGACGGCGCGGCGTCCCCGGCCGCCGGCGAGCCGAGCGCGGGTCCCGATCGTCCGCGCGGCCCGGATCTCGCGATCCAGACCCCAGGGGTGCCGCTCCCCGCAGGCTCGGCGCCCTGCGGCATCGCCGGAGCCCCGCCGTGCGACCTGGCGTCGCGCGCGCGAGGCGGATGAGACGGCTCCCGCCTTCTGGGCCCGGCCCGGACGACGCGCGCGGACGGGGCGGGCCGTCCCGACCCGTGCTTTAAGCCTATAGGAGCGGCCCGGTTCGGCTGTTAACACGCGTTAAACTCTGCGACTGACCCGGTGAGGAGGCGAATCCCGGCTTGAACCTTCGAAGCGGCGCGGCCCCGCGTCTCGACCTGAGCGCGTGCGATCGCGAGCCCATCCACATCGTCGGCAGCGTCCAGCCGCACGGGTTCCTGCTCGGCCTCGAGGCCCGGTCCCTCACCATCGTCCAGGCGAGCGCCAACGCCCCCGCGGCGGCTACGGTCGGAACCGTGCTCGACGCGGCCCTGCCCGACCTCGCGGCCGTCGTCCGCCACCATCTCACGGCGGCCGAGCCCCAGGACGGCGCCCTCTATCTCCGGACCGTGACGCTGGAGACCGGCGGCGGCCGTCAGGCCTACGAGGTCGCGGCTCACCGGGTCGACGATCTCGTCGTGCTGGAACTGGAGGAGATCGACGCGGCCGCGGCCGAGATCGGCGTCGACGTGCTCACCCCGCGCCTGCGGGCCTTCGTCGAGCGCCTGCAGACCGCCCGCACCGTCGAGGACCTCTGCCGGTTCGTCGCCGAGGACATCCGCCAGATCACCGGCCTCGACCGCGCCCTGGTCTACCGGTTCGACCGCGACTGGCACGGCACGGTGCTGGCGGAGGCCGGCAACGGCGTCCTGCCCTCCTACCTCGACCTGCGCTTCCCCGCCTCCGACATCCCCGTCCAGGCGCGCGAGCTCTACCGCCGGAACCGCCTGCGCATCATCCCCGATGCCGGCTACGTCCCCGTGCCGATCCGGCCGGCCACCACGCCCTCCGGCAAGCCGCTGGACCTCAGCCAGTCGGTGCTGCGCTCGGTCTCGCCGGTCCATGTCGAGTACATGCGCAACATGGGCACGATGGCGTCCATGTCGGTGTCGATCCTCGTGGACGGCGGCCTCTGGGGCCTGATCTCCTGCCACAACCGCACGCCCAAGCGCGTGCCCCTGCAGGCGCGCAACGCCTGCGACGTGCTCACCCAGATCTTCGCCCTGCAGCTCTCGGCCCGCGAGCGCGGCGCCCAGTCCGAGAAGCGGCTGGCGCTCGGCGCCGTGCAGGCGCGCCTCCTGGCGTTCATGGCCGAGGAGGACAGCTTCGTCGACGGCCTGCTCAACCACCCCGACGACGTCCTGGCCCTGGTGGACGCGACCGGCGCCGCGGTGGTGACGGCGGACCGCTGCCGGCTGCTCGGGGCGACGCCGGCGGAGCGGGAGGTCCGCGCCCTCTACCGGTGGCTGTCCGAGCGCGACGACGCCGAGGAGGTCTTCGTCTCCGAGGCCCTGTCGGAGGCGTTCCCGGCCGCCGCCGCCTTCGCCGAGCGGGCGAGCGGCCTCCTGGCGATCTCGGTCTCGAAGAAGTACGCGAGCTACATCCTCTGGTTCAGGCCCGAGGTCGTGCGGACGGTGAAGTGGGGCGGCAATCCCGTGAAGGCCGTCCGGCCCGATCCGGAGGGCGGACCGGACCGGCTGCACCCGCGCAAGTCGTTCGAGATCTGGAAGGAGACCGTGCAGGGCCGCTCCCTGCCCTGGTCCGACCCGGAGGTGGAGGCCGCCAAGGACCTGCGCGCCTCGGTGCTCGGCATCGTGCTCCGCCGGGCCGAGGAGCTCGCCGCCATGAGCGAGGAGCTGCAGCGCTCGAACAAGGAGCTGGAGGCGTTCTCGTACTCGGTCAGCCACGACCTGCGCGCGCCGTTCCGCCACATCGTCGGCTACGCGAACCTGCTCAAGACCCGCGAGGGCGCCCAGCTCTCCGACAAGGGCCGGCACTACGTGGAGACGATCATCGAGGCGGCCTTCTCGGCCGGCACCCTGGTCGACAGCCTCCTGAGCTTCTCGCAGATGGGCCGGCACGCCCTCAACAAGGTCTGGGGCGACATGAACGCCCTGGTCGAGGAGGTCCGCCGGAAGGTTCTGCGCGACGTCACCCCCGACCGGACCCTCCGCTGGGAGATCGCGCCGCTGGGCCGCGCCTATGCCGACCCCGTCATGCTGCGGCTCGTCATCGAGAACCTGCTGTCGAACGCCGTGAAGTACACCCGCGGCACCCCGGAGGCGGTGATCGCGATGGGCAGCCTCCCGCCCCGGGAGGGCGAGGCGGTCTACTTCGTGCGCGACAACGGCGCCGGGTTCGACATGGCCTACGTCGACAAGCTGTTCGGCGTCTTCCAGCGGCTGCACCGGGTCGAGGAGTTCGAGGGCACCGGCATCGGCCTCGCCAATGTCCGGCGCATCGTCGAGCGCCACGGCGGGCGGACCTGGGCCGAGGGCAAGCTCGGCGAGGGCGCCACCTTCTACTTCACCCTGCCCATCCGGGAGGAGGCGCACTGATGGCGGGACTGAAGCCCATCCTCCTGGTCGAGGACAATCCGAACGACATCGAGCTGACGCTGGCGGCGCTCGAATCGAGCCAGCTCGCCAACGAGATCGTCATCTGCCGCGACGGCGCCGAGGCCCTCGACTTCATCTACCGGCGGGGCGTGCACGAGAAGCGGCAGGCCCAGGATCCCGCGGTGGTCCTGCTCGACCTCAAGCTGCCGAAGGTCGACGGCCTGGAGGTGCTCGCCAAGATCAAGGGAGACCCGGTCACCCGCCAGGTGCCGGTGGTGATGCTGACCTCGTCCCGCGAGGAGACCGACCTGGTGCGCTCCTACGATCTCGGGGTGAACGCCTTCGTGGTGAAGCCGGTCGCCTTCGAGGAGTTCTTCGCGGCGATCAAGGAGATCGGCGTCTTCTGGGCCCTCCTCAACGAGCCGCCGCCGTACCGGGGAGGCTGGCCATCGAACGCGTGATCGGACCTTCCGCGGGGCCGCTGCGCATCCTCCACCTGGAGGACAGCGACCTCGACGCCGAGCTGATCGAGGCCGAGCTGGAGAGCCTCGGGCACCCGGTCGCGATCGAGCGGGTGATGACCCGCGACGCCTTCGCCCGCGCGGCGGTCGCCGGCCGGCACGACCTCATCCTGGCGGACTACGTCCTGCCGACCTTCGACGGCGTGAGTGCCCTCGGCATCGCCCGGGCGCAGTGCCCCGACACGCCGTTCATCTTCTGCTCGGGCACGCTCGGCGAGGATGTCGCGGTCGAGGCCCTGAAGAACGGCGCCACCGACTACGTCGTCAAGCAGCGCCTCGACCGCATGCCGCGCACGATCGTCCGCGCGCTCGCCGAGGCGCGGGCGCGCGCCGACAAGCGCGAGGCCGAGGCCGCCCTGCAGGCGCTCAACGAGACGCTGGAGGTGCGCATCGCCGAGCGGACCCGGGAACTCGCCGCGGCGAACGAGGCCCTCCAGGCCCAGATCGTCGAGCGGGAGCGGGCTGAGGACGCCCTGCGGCTCGCCCAGCGCCTGGACGCGGTCGGCCAGCTCACGAGCGGCGTCGCGCACGACTTCAACAACCTGCTGACGGTGATCGCCGGCAACATCGAGTTCCTGGAGAAGGCCGTCTCCGACGCGCGCTCGAAGCGCCGCCTCGCCATGATGCGCGGGGCCGCCGAGCGCGGCGCCCGGCTCACCGCGCAGCTCCTCGCCTTCTCCCGCCGCCAGCGCCTGGAGCCGACGCCGGTCAGCCTCAACCAGACGGTCGCGTCGATGCGCGACCTGCTGCAGAGCTCGATCGGCGGCGCGGTCCGCATCGAGACGACCCTTCAGCCCGACCTGTGGCCGGCCCTGGTCGACGCCACCCAGATCGAGCTCGTGATCCTGAACCTCGCCATCAACGCCCGCGACGCGATGGCGGTGGGCGGCCGGCTCGCCATCGAGACCGCCAATGTCAGCGTCACCGGGGCGCCGACGCGGCCCGAGCAGCCGGCGCCCGGCGCCTACGTCATGGTCGCGGTGAGCGACACCGGCACCGGGATGACGCCGGACGTGCTGGCGCGGGTGTTCGAGCCGTTCTTCACCACCAAGGAGGTCGGCAAGGGGTCGGGTCTCGGGCTCGCCCAGGTCTACGGCTTCGTCAAGCAGTCCGGCGGCGGCATCCGCATCGACACGGTCGCGGGCGAGGGCACCTCGATCAAGGTCTACCTGCCCCGGGCCGCGGAGCCCGAGGGCGCCGTGCCCCGCCTGCCGGTCGCGGCCGAGGCCGCGCGGGCGCACTCGCCCGGAGGCGGCCCCCGGCTCCTGGTGGTCGACGACGACGCCGAGGTGCGCGAGGTGACGACGACCCGCCTGATCGAGGCCGGCTACGCGGTGCGCGAGGCGGCCTCCGGCCTCCAGGCGCTGGCCGCCCTGGAGGCGGATCCGGGCGTCGACCTCGTCGTGATGGACTTCGCCATGCCGGGAATGAACGGGGCCGAGACGGCCCTGGAGGTCCGGAAGCGCTGGCCGGCGCTGCCGGTCCTGTTCGTCACCGGCTTCGCCGACACCAGCGCCCTGACCAAGGCCGGCGCCGTCGGCACCGACGCGATCGTGCTGAAGCCGTTCCGCGTCGGGGAACTTGAGGGCAAGGTCGCCGCCGCCCTGGCGGCCCGCCCACCGGCGCAGCTCCGGCTGATCTCGGGCCGCGACAAGAGCGCCTGAGGCGTCCTGAGGGCGTCCTCCACACGGGTCGCGGCGTTCGACGGGCCCGACTTGATCGATGCAGTTGCACAGGCCCGCGCGCTGGGGCACCGATGGCACTGCGGGCACCGTACGGCCCCTCCGCGCCGGCGCGAGGCCGCCCTGTCAGCCGGGCCCCGCGGCCGGAACGGTGGCGCCAGGCGGAGCGATGCCCATCGCGGAGCCTGTCCCTGTCCCATGTCCGAGACCGTCAGGACCGCGGATCTGCCCTTCCTCGCGGAGGGCGGCGCGATGGGCGCGCGGATGCGCGCCCACGACTGGTCCGGCTCGCCGCTCGGGCGGCCGGAGCGCTGGGCGCCGTGCCTGCGGGCGACGCTGAGCCTGATCCTGGGCTCGCGCTTCCCGATGTTCGTGGCGTTCGGGCCCGACCTCGTCTTCCTCTACAACGACGCCTACGCGGAGATCCTGGGCGACAAGCATCCCGCGGCGCTCGGCGCGCGCTTCCGCGACGTCTGGCCGGAGATCTGGCCCGAGATCGGGCCCCTGATCGACCGGGCGCTCGCCGGCGCGGCGACCTGGTCCGAGAACATGCCCCTCACCATGAACCGGCACGGCTACGACGAGCCGACCTGGTTCACCTTCTCGTACGCGCCGGTGCGCGACGAGGCCGGCCGGGTCGCCGGCCTGTACTGCGCCTGCACGGAGACGACCGGCCGCGTCCTGGCCGAGGCGCGGCTGCGGGAGACGGAGGCGCGGATCCGCGCGCTCGCCGACCACCTCCCGGGCGGCTACGTCTACCAGCTCGCCATGGCCCCCGACGGCGCGGACCGGCGCTTCCTCTACGTGTCGCAGGGGTTCGAGCGCATGACCGGCGTGGCGGCCGAGGCGGTCCTCGCCGACCCGGCCGTCGCCTACGACCTGATCCTGCCGGAGTACCGNCGAGGCCGGCGCGATCCGCGACCTCGCGCATTTCGACGTCGAGGCGCCGATGCGCCGGCCGGACGGCACCCGCGTCTGGACGCGCATCATCTCGGCGCCCCGCCGCGTCGGCGACGGCCTGGTCTGGGACGGGCTGCACCTCGACGACACGGTGCGCCACCGGACCGAGGAGCAGCTGCGGGAGAGCGAGCGGCGCCTGCGGCTCGCGACCGAGTCGGCCGAGATCGGCCTCTGGGACGTCGACGTCGTCGCCGACACCCTGTTCTGGCCGGCGCGGGTCAAGGCGATGTTCGGGATCTCGGCCGACGTGCCGGTCACGATGGCCGATTACTACGCCGGCCTGCATCCCGAGGACCGGGAGGCCACGAGCGCGGCCTTCGCCTCCGCCCTCGATCCCGACCGGCGCGCCCTCTACGACGTCGAGTACCGCACCGTCGGCAAGGAGGACGGCGTCGTGCGCTGGGTCGCCGCCAAGGGGCGCGGGATCTTCGAGGGCGGGCGCTGCGTGCGGGTGATCGGCACGGCGATCGACGTCACCGCCCGCAAGCAGGCCGAGGAGGCCCTGCGCGCCAGCGAGGCGCAGTTCCGCGTCCTGTCGCAGGTGCTGCCGAACTTCGTCTGGGCGACCGACGCCGGCGGGGCGGCGGACTGGTTCAACGAGCGCGTCTACGCCTACGCGGGCCGGGAGCCCGGCACCCTCGACGGGGCGGGCTGGCGGGGGATCATCCACCCCGACGACCGGGACCGGGTCGACGAGGAATGGCGGGCGGCCGTCCGGTCGCGGGCCGACTACCAGTCCGAGTACCGCCTGCGCCGCGCCGACGGCGCTTATCGCTGGTTCCTGGCCCGGGCGCAGCCGGTCCGGGCGGCCGACGGCGCGGTCACCCGCTGGGTCGGCACCAGCACCGACATCGACGACCAGAAGCGGCTCATGGCCGAGCTCGTGCGCTTCAACGTGACCCTCGAGCAGCGCGTGGCCGAGCGCACCGCCGAGCACGACCGGGTCTGGCGCAACTCGCGCGACCTCCTGGTCGTGGTCGGGGCCGACGGCATCTTCCGCGCGGTCAACCCGGCCTGGCAGACGATCCTGGGGCACGAGCCGGCCGAGGTGGTGGGCCGCAGCTTCCTGGACTTCGTCTGGCCGGAGGATGCGGGCCCGACCCGGGAGGCCCTCGACGCCGCCGCGGCCGCGCGCGACCTGACCGATTTCGAGAACCGCTACCGGCACAAAGACGGCACCCCGCGGCTGATCTCGTGGCGCACCTCCGTCGAGGGCGCGCACGTCTACGCCTACGGCCGCGACGTCACCGCCGAGAAGGCCCAGGCCGAGGCGCTCCGGCACGCCGAGGAGGCCCTGCGGCAGTCGCAGAAGCTGGAGGCGGTGGGGCAGCTCACCGGCGGCGTCGCCCACGACTTCAACAACCTCCTGACGATCATCCGCTCGTCGGTGGACTTCCTGCGCCGTCCCGATCTGGCGGAGGAGCGCCGGTCCCGCTACCTCAACGCCGTCTCGGAGACGGTCGACCGGGCGGCCAAGCTCACCGGCCAGCTCCTCGCCTTCGCGCGGCGGCAGGCGCTGAAGCCCGAGATCCTCGACGTCGGCGCGCGGCTGCGCGGCGTGGCCGACCTGCTCGACACGGTCACGGGCGCCCGCATCGCGGTCGTGACCGAGCTGCCGGACCAGCCCTGCTTCATCCGGGTCGACCTCAGCCAGTTCGAGACCGCGCTGGTCAACATGGCGGTGAACGCCCGGGACGCCATGGACGGCGCCGGCACGCTGACCCTGCGCCTGCATTGCGGCGCGGCGCTGCCGCCGATCCGTGGCCATGCCGGCGCCCCCGGCCCGTTCGCGGCGATCGCCCTCACCGACACCGGCACCGGCATCGCGCCGGACGTCCTGGCACGGGTGTTCGAGCCGTTCTTCACCACCAAGGAGGTCGGGAAGGGCACGGGCCTCGGCCTGTCCCAGGTCTTCGGCTTCGCCAAGCAGTCCGGCGGCGACGTCGCGGTCGAGAGCGCGCCCGGCCGCGGCGCCACCTTCACGCTCTACCTGCCGCAGGTCGAGCCCGAGGCGTCCTGCGCGGCCGCCGCCGCGGAGGCGGCCGCGCTCGATCCCGGCGGCGCGGGGCAGCGCGTGCTGGTGGTGGAGGACAACATCGAGGTCGGCCGCTTCGCCACGCAGATCCTGGAGGATCTCGGCTACGCGACGACCTGGGCGGCCAATGCCGAGGAGGCGCTGGATCAGCTCGGGGCCGACGGCGCGGCCTTCGACGTCGTGTTCTCCGACGTGGTCATGCCCGGGATGGGCGGGATCGCGCTGGCCCGGCTCCTCCGGCGGCGGATGCCGCACCTGCCGGTGGTGCTGGCCTCCGGCTACAGCCACGTCCTCGCCCAGGAGGGGATCCGCGACTTCGAGCTGCTGCACAAGCCCTACTCCGCCGACCAGGTCTCGCGCGTGCTGCGCAAGGTCGTCGGCGCGCGGCGGAGGCGGCCGAGGGGCGGGCAGCCCTGATGAGGCTGGGCGCTGCCGGGACAAGCGGAGACCTGACGCCGCAGCCGGGCGGCGACGGGCGGTCCCGGCGCCATGTTCCCGCGGGAGGTTCCGCGCGCGGGGGAGACGCCGCGCCCGCCCCCGGAGGTCCCATGGACAGGGTCATGTACGCGCTCGTCACCCTGGCGGAGGCGGTGCTCGGGATCTTCGGCGTGCGGGCGCTCTACGAGCAGCCCGCCTACGCGGTCGTCGCGCGCCTCGACCGCGGGGTCGAGATCCGGTCCTACGCGCCGCGCCTCGCGGTCGAGACCGACGCGCGCGGACAGGGCGACGGCGACGCCTTCGGGCGGCTGTTCCGCTACATCACCGGCGCCAACCGGGCCGGGGACCGCATCGCCATGACGGCGCCGGTGGAGAGCGGCGGCCAGCGCATCGCCCAGCGCATCGCCATGACGGTCCCGGTGGAGCGAGACGGCACCGGCACGATGCGGTTCTTCCTGCCCCGCGCGGTGGCGGCGGCCGGGGCGCCGGCGCCGAACGAGCCGGGGGTCCGGCTGGTCGAGGTCCCGGCCGAGCTGGTCGCGGCCCTGCGCTTCTCCGGCCGCCTCACCCCGGAGGCGCGGGCCGCGCAGGCGGGCATCCTCGCCGCCGTCCTGGCGGCGGCCGGCCGCGCACCGGCGGGCGCGCCCTTCGTCATGGGCTACGACCCGCCCTTCGCGATCCCGTTCCTGCGCCGGAACGAGGTCGCCGTCCGCCTGCCGCCGCCGTGAGAGCCGGGACCAGTCCCGACGGCCGGGCGCGGCCTCGGACGCCGCCCCTGAGGACCGGCCCGATTGCGCAATTATCCCGCGATGTCCTTCATAATAATCCCGAAGACTTGCCGCGATCTTCCGCTCTTGTTGTCTTTGCGCCACAGGCCCGATCATTCGAGCCCTCAGGTCGTCCCCGACAGGGATTAAACAGAATGTGAATTGAGATCTGGACCCGACCCGAGATCAGTGAGCCTCTCGCAGCCGACGAGAAGCGGCGCGTGCCTTAAATCCAGGTTGGGGGAAGATATGCGTGCCCTACGAGGCAGCTTGATCGCGTCCGTGGCGCTGTTGCCGGGTGTCGCGCAGGCTCAACAAGCCGTCACCCTCGGCGAGATCAGCGTCGTCTCGACGTCGCCGGTGGGTGCGGGCGGCGGCAATTCCAGCGGCGCCCAGAATCTCGATACGCTCGCCCAGGCCGCCCCGACCTTGCCGGCCCCGGCCGGCGGGGTGCGGCTGCGGGGCTCCGAGCAGCCGCTCAACAAGATCCCCAGCACCGTCGAGACCGTCACGGCGCGGCAGATCGAGGTCGATCAGGGCTCCGACAACGTGATCGCCACGCTGGCGCGGCGCACGCCCGGGGTGAACCTCAACGACTCGCAGGGCAACGCGAACCGGGTCGATCTCAGCTACCGCGGCTTCACGGCCTCGTCGGTGCAGGGCGTGCCGCAGGGGCTCGCCGTCTACCAGAACGGCGTGCGCATCAACGAGGCCTTCGGCGACGTCGTCAATTTCGACCTGATCCCGCCGCAGGCGATCCAGCGCATCGACGTGGTCACCGGCAACCCGGTCTTCGGCCTCAACGCCATCGGCGGCGCGGTCAACATCCAGATGAAGAACGGTTTCACCTGGCAGGGCACCGAGATCTCGGCCTGGGGCGGCTCGGACGCGCGCACCGCCGGCTACCTGGAGTACGGCAAGATCTCCGGTCCCTGGAGCTTCTACTTCACCGGCGACGGCCTGAACGACCGCGGCTGGCGCTACCAGAACCCGAGCACGATCGGCCGCCTCTACGCGGATCTCGGCTACCGCTCGCAGGATTCGGAATTCCACCTGATCGGGCTCGCCGCCCGCAGCTTCTACGGCGCCGCCGCCGCCACGCCGGTGGACTTCACCCATCTCGACCCGCGGGCGATCTTCACCTACCCGCAGACCCAGACGACGCAGGTCGGAACGCTCCAGCTGACCGGCCGGGTCGACATCTCACCGACCTGGGACCTCGCCGGCAACGCCTATTACCGGCGCTTCAGCGAGTTCTACGTCGACGGCAACCAGGGCAACTTCGAGAACTGCAGCAGCCGCAGCAGCTTCCGGGGCTCGCTCTGCTACCAGGACGACGCGTTCAACGTGAACGCGCCGCCCACCAGCCAGGTGGCGGCCCGCCGCGCCTACGCCAACCAGTTCGCGATCCTCGGCCTGAACAACCGGACGATCCCGTTCCTGCGGAACATCCCGTACGGCACGATCGACACGACCCTCACCGAGGCCGAATCCTACGGCGGCTCGCTCCAGGCCGCCAACCGCGACCGGATCTTCGGCCTGAACAACGCCTTCGTGGTCGGCGGCAGCGTCGACGCCTCCACCTTCGCGTTCAAATCGTCCAGCCAGCTGGGCGTCATCAACCCGAACCTGTCGATCACCGTCGACCCGAACAACCCGTACTACGGCACGATCCCGGGCCTCGGCACGCCGGACATCCGCACCCTCGGGGCGATCGGCCTCGCGCCGAGCAACGTCAGCGGCTCGACCCTGTATCTCGGCCTCTACGCCACCGACACACTGGACGTGACCGACCGGCTGTCGCTGACCGGCGGCTTCCGGCTCAACTACGCGCGCATCCAGACCCGGGACCAGACCGGCTTCGCGCCGGACGTGACCGGCGCCCACGAGTACACCAAGGTCAACCCGCTCGCGGGCCTGACCTACCAGTTCGACCCGGCGCTCAACCTCTACGGCGGCTACTCGGAGTCGAACCGCGCCCCGACCCCGCTGGAACTGTCCTGCTCCAGCCCGACCCAGCCGTGCCTGCTGCCGAACTCGCTGGTGGCGGACCCGCCGCTCAAGCAGGTCACCGGCCGGACCTACGAGGCCGGCTTCCGCGGCGTGATCCCGGCCTTCCTGTCGGGCGGCGCCCTCACCTACAAGGCCGGCGTCTACCGCACCGACCTGAGCAACGACCTCTACCAGGTCGCCGTCGCCGGCAACGCCGCCCGCGCCTACTACATCAACGTGCCCGCGACCCGGCGCCAGGGCATCGAGGTCGGCGCCGAGTACGCGGTCACGCCCGACCTGCTGGTCTACGCCAACTACGCCCTGGTCGACGCGACCTTCCAGTTCAACGCGACCCTCTCGTCGCCCAACAACCCGCTGGCGAGCACCGGCGCGGCCGGCGGCGCCGCGGGCGGCGACGTGATCCCGAACGGCGGCATCCGCGTCCGGCCGGGCGACAAGATCCCGCTGATCCCCGACCACCAGATCAAGGCGGGCTTCGAGTACAGCATCACCCCGAACTGGCGCTTCGGCCTCAACGTCTCGGCCTTCTCGTCGTCCTACTACCGGGGCGACGAGTCGAACCTCAACCGCAAGCTGCCGGCCTACTACGTGATGAACCTGACGACGAAGTATCAGGTCAGCAAGAACCTGGAGATCTTCGGGCTGATCACCAACCTGACCAACAACCGCTACGCCACGTTCGGCACCTTCGCGGAAACGGGCGCGGTCGCCGGCAACCTGTCGATCAACGACCCGCGGACCACGACCCTGGCGCAGCCGCTCTCGATCTACGCCGGCCTGACCTACCGGTTCGGGGCGGATCCGGTCCCGATGGCGCCGGAGCCGATCATCCGGAAGTACTGAGCCCGTCCGAGGGGGGAACGACGGAGCGAGGGGCTGCGGGATCCGCGGCCCCTCTTCCGTTTGAGGCATCGCGTCTTCGCGCCCGGACGATGAGCCCGGACTTTCAAACCCAGATGAGTGCGGCGGCCGACCCGATCTGTATCCCTGATCGGCCATCGGCGAGGCTTGCGGGCGCTCCCGTCCCCGTCATCCGATCCCGGAGACACCCATGCCGCGCTACTTCATCGACACCGCCGACCACGTCGCCGTCCGGGACGACGAGGGCACGGTCCTCCCGGACCGGGCCGCCCTGCGGGACCTGCTGCGCCGGACCCTGACGGCGCTCCTGCACGAGGAGGGCGAGGAGACCGGGGTGAACGACTTCACCGCCCGCGCCTACGACGAGGACGGTCGCCTCGTGATGCGGGCCCGGGCCAGCTTCCACGTCGTGGACCCGTAGGGGACGCCCGGCAGGACGTCCCCGCGCCCCGGTCAGGCCGCGTCCGGCATGCGGTCGAGGAGCTTGTCGAGGGTGATCGGGTAGTCGCGCACGCGGATGCCGGTGGCGTTGTAGATCGCGTTCGCGACCGCGGCGCCGACCCCCGAGATGCCGAGCTCACCCACGCCCTTGGCCTTCATGGGTGAGGACATCGGGTCGACCTCGTCGAGGAAGATCACCTCCTGGTGCGGGATGTCGGCGTGGACCGGCACCTCGTAGCCGGCGAGGTCGTGGTTGGCGAAGAAGCCGCGCTTGGTGTCGACGGCGAGCTCCTCCATCAGGGCCGCGCCGGTGCCCATGACCATCCCGCCGATCACCTGGCTGCGGGCGGATTTGGGGTTGAGGATGCGCCCCGCCGCGCAGACCGCCAGCATCCGCCGCACCCGGACCTCGGCGGTGTCGGCATCCACCGCGACCTCGACGAAGTGGGCCCCGAAGGTCGAGACCTGCTGCGTCTTCGAGAACTTGCCGAACTCGATCGCGTCCTCGGCCACCAGTTCGCCGTCGGCGGCGGCCTGGGCCAGCGGGATGGCGCGGTTGCCGGCGCGGACCTCGCCGTCCTCGAACACCGCGTCGGTGGCGTTGAAGCCGAGCTTCTGCGCGACCGCCTCCCGCAGTTTCACGCAGGCCGCGTAGACGCCCGCGGTCGACGAGTTGGCGCCGAACTGGCCGCCCGAGCCCGACGAGACCGGGAAGTCCGAGTCGCCGAGCCGCGCCACGACCCGGTCGAGGGGCACGCCCATCATCTCGGCGGCGGTCTGCGCGATGATCGTGTAGCTGCCGGTGCCGATATCGGTCATGTCGGTCTCGACCGTGACCGTGCCGTCGGCCGAGAGCCGCACCCGGGCGCCCGACTTCAGCACCATGTTGTCGCGGAAGGCCGCCGCCATGCCGTGCCCGACGAGCCACTGCCCCTCCCGGACCTGGCCGGGCTTCGGGTTGCGCCTGGCCCAGCCGAACCGCTCGGCGCCGAGCTTGAGGCAGCCGACGAGGTCGCGGTGTGAGAAGCGCAGGTCCGGCTGGGTCGGGACGACCTGCGTGTCGTTGCGGATGCGGAACTCCACCGGGTCGAGGCCGAGCTTCTCCGCCATCTCGTCCATGGCGACCTCGAGCACCGCCAGCCCCGGGGCCTCGCCCGGCGCCCGCATGGCGTTGCCCTCGGGCAGGTCGAGACGGGCGAGCTTCATGGCGGTCAGGCGGTTCGCCCCCGCGTAGAGGTACTTGGTCTGGTTCACCGCCGTCTCGGGGTCGCCGTCCGGCAGGTTGCCCGACGTGCTCTCGTGCGCGATCGCCGTGATGGTGCCGTCCTGGGTCGCGCCGATCCGCACCCGCTGGATCGTGGCCGGCCGGTGCGTGGTGTTGTTGGCGATGAGCGGGCGCGTCAGCGCCACCTTCACGGGCCGCCCCGCCGCCTTCGCGGCGAGCGCCGCCAGCACCGCGTCGGCGCGCACGAACAGCTTGCCGCCGAAGCCGCCGCCGACGTAGGGCGCGTCGAGCCGGACCTTGTCCTTCGGCAGGCCGAGCATCTTGGCGAGGCTGCCGTGGCCCCAGCCGATCATCTGGTTGGCGGTCCAGAGCGTGACCCGGTCGCCGTCCCAGGCCGCCGTCGTGGCGTGCGGCTCCATCATGGCGTGGCTCTCGTCGGACGTCGTGTAGGTCGCGTCGAGCGTCACGGGCGCCTGCGCGAAGGCGCCCTCGAAATCGCCGACCCGCTCCTCGCCGTCGCCGCCGCTGCCCTCGCCGCTGTCGGCCGGGACCGGCTCGGCGGTCTTCGCCGCGGCGGCGAGGTCGAACGCACCGGCCTCGGGGGCGTAATCGACCGTCACCAGGAAGGCGGCCGCGCGGGCCTGCTCGAAGGTCTCGGCCACCACCACGGCGATCGCCTGGTGGTAGTGCTGGATCACGTCGCCGCCGAACAGGTAGGCGACGTTCATCACGCCGCGCTCGATCCGCGGCGTGTCGAGGGTGGTGACGACGGCGACGACGCCGGGCGCCTGCCGGGCCGAGGCCGTGTCGATGCTGCGCACCCGGCCCTTGGCGATGGCGGAGCCCAGCACGTAGCCGTAGGCGGCGTCGGGGGCCGCGTCGTGGCGCTCGTACGCGTAGGGCGCGGTGCCGGTGGTCTTGTACTTGCCGTCGATGCGGTCGGTGGGCCGGCCGACGACCTTGAGGCGGTCGATCGGGTTCGGGCCCGCGGCGGTGTCGAACTTCATGGCTCAGGCCCTCGCTTGGTTGAGCGCGGCGCCGAGGGTCCGCTCGGCGAGCTTCAGCTTGTAGGCGTTCTCGTGGGTGGGCGCGGCGTCGGCGAAGACCCGGTCGGTCACGGCCCGGGCGCCCTTCGGGAGATCGGCCTCGGCCGCCTCGACCCGCCAGGGCTTGTGGGCGACGCCCCCGAAGGCGACGTGGCCCGTGCCGTCCTTGCCCAGGATCGCCGCCACCGAGACCAGCGCGTAGGCGTAGGAGGCGCGGTCGCGGACCTTTCGGTAGATGTGCGTGCCGGCGACCGGCTTCGGCAGCGTCACGGCGGTGATCAGCTCGCCGGGCCCGAGGTTCGTGTCGCGCTGCGGTTCGTCGCCAGGCAGGCGGTGGAACTCGGCGATCGGGATCTTGCGCGCGGCGCCCCCGGCGTCGATCGTCTCCACGGTGGCGTCGAGGACGCGCATGGCCACCGCCATGTCGCCCGGATGCGTGGCGATGCAGGCCTCGCTGGCGCCGATCACCGCGAGTTGCCGGCTCACACCGTCGAGCGCCGAACAGCCGGAGCCCGGCTGGCGCTTATTGCAGGGCTGCGCGGTGTCGTAGAAGTACGGGCAGCGGGTCCGCTGCAGCAGGTTGCCGGCGGTGGTCGCCTTGTTGCGCAGCTGTCCCGAGGCGCCGGCGAGCAGCGCGCGGGCGAGGACCCCGTAATCCTTGCGCACCCGCGGATGGGCCGCGAGGTCGGTGTTGCGCACCAGGGCGCCGATGCGCAGGCCGCCCTCTTCGGTCGGCTCGACCGCGTCGAGGCCGAGCCCGTTCACGTCGACGAGGTGGCGCGGCGTCTCGATCTGCAGCTTCATCAGGTCGAGCAGGTTGGTGCCGCCGGCGATGAATTTGGCGCCGGGCGTGGCGGCGACGGCGGCGGCCGCCTCGGCGGGCGTGCCCGGGCGCTCGTACGTGAAGGACTTCATGCGCGGCTCCCGGCGACTTCGGTGATCGCCTCGACGATGTTGGAATAGGCGCCGCAGCGGCAGAGGTTGCCGCTCATCCGCTCGCGGATCTCCGTCTCGGTCACCTGCGGGGCGGCGCCGAGATCCGCCGTGACGTGGCTCGGGATGCCGGCCCTGATCTCCTCCAAGACCGCGACGCCCGAGCAGATCTGGCCCGGCGTGCAGTAGCCGCACTGGTAGCCGTCGTGCTTGACGAAGGCCGCCTGCATCGGGTGCAGGTGGTCCGGCTGCCCGAGGCCCTCGACGGTCACAATCTCGGCGCCCTGGTGCATGATCGCCAGCGTCAGGCAGGCATTGATGCGCCGCCCGTCGACGATCATCGTGCAGGCGCCGCACTGGCCGTGATCGCAGCCCTTCTTGGACCCGGTGAGGTGCAGGTGCTCGCGCGCGGCGTCGAGCAGGCTGGTGCGGGTGTCGAGTTCGAGCGTGCGCCGCTCGCCGTTCACCGTGAACGTGACGGTGGCGAGGACCGGTGCGTCGGTCCGCGCGGGTCTGGCGCCCGGGTCCTGGGGCGCGGCTTCAACTCCCAGCATCAAGTCTCTCCGGTTCAGATTACAGAGGCGCGGACGGGATCCCGGTTTCCGGGCCCGGTGCCGACGGGCACCCCGCTCCGGCGGGACACCCGGCGGGCTCGTCCGGGACACACCAGCACCCTGGATTGGCTCCAAGGTAGAGCCCGCGCCGGCGATCGTCAGGGGGGCCGCGCGGCCGGGGCACGAATAAGGGGGCAGGCCGCGCCGGGGCGCCCAAACGAAAGGGCCGACCCGAAGGCCGGCCCCGATCGTCGCGCTGAGGCCCTGCCTACTCGGCCGCGGTCATCTCGGCGGTGTAGTGGCCGCACCAGTCCTGGGCGGCGACCACCGGCCACAGGCCCTTCGACTCGGGCGCGGGCTGGCTGACCGGCGGGTTGAAGCGGCACAGGCCGGCATCGTTCTGCGCGACGGCGCCGTTGCCCTTGTGCTCGTCGAAGAACCGGCAGGTCTCGCACTTGGCGTTCATGGTCAGGCTCCTGTGAGGCCGGCGGCCCGGGGGCCGTCCCGGCGAGGGACGAGAGCTTGGACCTTAGAAGTGATCCAATCTGCGGGGCCAACGTCGGAGGGTTCCGGCGGGTTCCCGGTCGCGGCGGCGGGGCGCTCCCGCTCAGCCGGCGGCCGCGAAGGCCGGCTCGGCCGGGGCGGAGGCCCCGGAGGCCCCGGAGGCCCCGGCGGGACCGCCGACCGCGGCGGCGTAATCGGTGATCGGGCGCGGCCTGCCGAACAGGTAGCCCTGCATCTCGCCGCAGGCCTCCTCGGTCAGGAACTTCATCTGCGCGTGGGTCTCGACGCCCTCCGCGACGACGCCCATGCCGAGGCTGCGGCCGAGGCTGAGCACGGCCCGCACGATCACGGCGGCCTGCGGCCCGGTCCCGAGCTGCGCCACGAAGGAGCGGTCGATCTTGAGCTTGTCGAACGGGAAGGCCTGGAGGGTCGCGAGCGACGCGTAGCCTGTCCCGAAATCGTCCATGCTGATCCGGATGCCGTAGCTCTTCAGGCGGCGGAGGATGCCCACGGCCCGCGCCATGTCGTTGATGATGATGCTCTCGGTGACCTCCAGCTCCAGGCGGTCCGGCGACAGGCCGGTCTCCGCCAGGATCGCCAGGACGGTCTCGGGCAGGTCCGGCTTCTGGAACTGGCGGGGCGAGAGGTTGACGGCGACCTTCAGGGGTTGCGCCCACTGCGCCGCCTCGCGGCAGGCCTCGCGCAGCACCCAGTCGCCGAGCGCCACGATCAGGCCGGTCTCCTCGGCGAGGGGCACGAACAGGTTCGGCGAGACGCTGCCGCGCACCGGGTGGGTCCAGCGCAGCAGCGCCTCGAACCCGACGAGCGCCCCCGTGTGGCCGTCGACCTGCGGCTGGTAGTGCAGGCCCAGGGTGTTGTCGTCGAGGGCCTGGCGCAGGTCGCGCTCGAGCACCCGCCGCTCCTCGGCCTCCTCGTCCATGGCGGGGGTGAAGATCCGGTACGTGCCGCGGCCCTCGGCCTTGGCCCGGTAGAGGGCGAGGTCGGCGCGGCGGTACAGGGGCTCGGCGTCGGTCCCGTGCTCGGGCGCCAGCGCGATGCCGACGCTCAGGCCGACGCCGACGCGGTGCCCGCCCACGCTGAACGGGCTGTCGAACAGCGCGATGAGGCGCTCGGCCAGGGCGCCGGCCTCGGCCGCGCCGCCGGCGGAGAGCACGGCGAACTCGTCGCCCCCGAGCCGGGCCACGGCCCCGTCCCCGGCGATTCCCCGCAGGCCGGCCGCCACGCGCCGGAGGAGCTCGTCCCCGGCCTGGTGGCCGAGGCTGTCGTTCACGCTCTTGAAGCCGTCGAGGTCGAGGTACAGGACCGCGCAGGCGCCGCCGCGCTGGACGATGTCGGCGAGGCTGCGTTCGAGGGTCTCGTGGAACAGCGCCCGGTTCGGCAGGCCGGTGAGCACGTCGTGGCGGGCGAGGCGCGCCACCTCCGCCTCCGCGGCCTTCCGCTTGGTGATGTCGGTGAAGGTCCGCACGAAGCCGCCATCCGCCAGGGGCACGGTGCGGACCTCCAGCACGAGGCCGTTCGGCCGCGCCCGCTCGTGAACCTGCGTCTGCCCGGCCTCGCCGCGCTCGATCCAGGTCCGGATCGAGCGGTCCGGGCGCCGGCGCTCGCGGCGGCTCGCCTCGTGGCGCAGCACCGCCCGGTAGCTCGGCCGCGCCTGCATCATCGCCCGCGGCAGGTCGAGGAGCGCCAGTGCCCGCTCGTTGCACACCCGCACCACGCCGCCCGCGTCGACCATGATGAGGCCCTGGTCCATGCTGTCGAGGGTGGCGTCGAGCAGCAGGGTCTTCTCGCGCAGCATGCGGCCCTGCCGGGCCAGGGCGACGTTGATCCGGCGCAGATGGTCCAGCATCAGCGTCAGCGCCGCGAAGGCCAGGATCACCGCCATCATGCCGGCGATGCCGGCGGCCAGGACGCCGCGGGCGAGGCCGAGCTGCGGGACCGCCAGGGCCGGGTCCGGCACCACGCGGGCGGCCGCCATGGCCAGGAAGTGCAGGACCGCGATGGCGAGGGTCAGGACGGTCGCGGCCGCGAGCCGGGCCCGCGCGCCCGCGCGCCCGACATGGATGGCCATGCCGGCGGCCGCGAGCCCGCAGCCCGCCGCGATCGCCGTGGCGGCCAGGGCCGGGTCCCAGGTGAAGTGCCCCGGCAGCCGCACGCCGGCGATGCCGAGGAAGTGCATGCAGGCGATGCCGATCCCGAGCGCGAGCCCGGCCCCCGCCCCGGCCCAGCGCGACGGCATGGCCCGGGCGAACAGGAACGCCACGGTGGCGGCCGCGATCGCGACGATCAGCGAGAGCAGGGTCGTGCGCGGCTCGTAGCCCAGCACCACGCCGGGATCGTAGCCCAGCATGCCGATGAAGTGCGTGCTCCAGATCCCGGCCCCGATCGAGAAGCCCGACGCCAGGAGCCAGACCGGCCCGTACCCGTCGGCGCGGACCTGGACGCGCTGCTCGAGCTTGAGGGCGACCGCGCAGGAGATCCAGCACACGCAGGCGGCCAGGGCGACCACCCAACCGGTATGTTCCTCGGTCAGGCAAGCGAACGCGCGATACATCGAGGTGCCCCGCCCATCTTCGACGGCGGGAACCTTAACCTGCGGATACTAATCAGAAGTTGCATCGCGCCCGGGCGCCGATCGGCCTCGCGATGCTGGCCCGGCTCTCACGGGCGCCGCGACGGGCCGGTCCGGCCGCAGATCGGGAGTCGCATCTCCCGGCGCCGCGACGGGCCGCCCGCGCCGGTCAGCCGCGCTCGCCGCGAATCTCGACCGGCCGCGTCGCGAAATCCGTCAGGAGTTCTTGGAGCTCGTCCTCGTGGACGAGGCGCGCCGCCTCCTCGGGCGGGAACCATCGCAGCGTGCGCTGGGCCTGTTCCGGCCAGCGCTCGTGCTGGGCCTCGACCCGAAGCGGGTAGACGCGCACCATGCAGGGGAAGGCGCGGCCGTGATCGAAGCGCTTCTGGTAGTGATACCGGCCGACCGGGTTGGCGGCGATCTGCCCCTCGAGCCCCGCCTCCTCGTAGGCCTCCCGCTCGGCGGCCTGATGGGCCTTGCGGCCAGCCATCGGCCAGCCCTTCGGGATGATCCAGCGCCCCGTGTCCCGCGAGGTGATCAGCAGAACCTCGATCCGTCCGTCCGCGCCGACGCGAAACGGCAGGGCCGCCACCTGCTTGAGCGGTTTGACCTGCGCCTTCCGGAGCAGCTTCTTCAAATTCGGCCGCTTGGATGCCGTCTTCAGCGGTGACCTCGGGGATGGAGGGGGGCGGGATTTCTGATGATGCTTGTGCAAGCGACGGACTCCTCACGCTTTTACATAAGTTTAACAGGATCGCATTGCAGCCCACGCGCATTGGCACCGAGCCATGCCTGTAACGCTGTGCTCATCCCCGCCTGCCGGCTTGTCTCGGGCCGGCTTGTCGGCGAAGGCTGACGCGGCAACCGTCCACGAGGCGCGGCATGGCTGTCGAGATCGAGCGCAAGTTCATCGCGAACCCGTCGGTTCTGGCGCTGTGCCGGGCGGGGACGCCCCTGGTTCAGGGCTATCTCTTCACCGACGCGGCCAACACAATCCGGATCCGCCGGGCCGGTGAGCGCGCGCTCATCACGTGGAAGAGCCCGCGCCGCGGCGCCAGCCGGGACGAGATCGAGTTCGCCATCGCGCCGGAGGACGGCGCGGCGCTCCTCGCTACGGTGCCGCCGGACCGGCGGCTCGAGAAGACCCGCTACCGGGTCGCGCATGCCGGGGCGATGTGGGACGTCGACGTGTTCGGCGGGGAACTCGCGGGCCTGATCCTGGCCGAGATCGAACTGGAGCGCGAGGACCAGCCGGTGGTGCTCCCCCCGTGGGTCGAGCGCGAGGTCACCGACGACGCGCGCTACCGCAACTCGCGGCTGGCCGCCGGACCGATGCCGGAGCGGCAGGCAGCCTAGATCCGCGCCGCGTCCGGCGGGTCCGCCCGGTTGAACATCCGGGGACACCCGCCGTTCTAACGGGATGCCCCGGACCCTGATCACCTGGACGCAGGACGAGACTGCCGGCGTGCCGCTCCCGCGCTTCGTCGGCCGGGTCGGGGCGGTCGTCGTGGGGATCTGCGCCTACGACGGATCGAGCCGGTTCTGGACTTGGTGGAGCCCGCTGGCCGAGGACATCTGGGGCCACGGCCAGGACGCCGAGGGCGCCCGGCAGGGCTGCGAGGCCTGGCTGCGCGGATGGCTCGAGAACTTCAGGCCGTTCTTCACCTGACGATTCGGGCCGCGGCGGGCCGCGGCGGACGCGACCGGGCCGTCAGCGCATGAACTGCGGAAGGCGCCGCTTCCAGCGCTCGCCGAGCCGCAGCTCGTTCGTCCGCCGTCCTGCCGTCGACCGCGGCGACGGCCCCTGACCGGTCGCTTGGCCCGTCGCCTGGCCCGTCGCCTGGCCCGTCGCCTGGCCCGTCGCGGCCGGCGGGATGCCGGCGGGCGCCTCGTCCACGGGCGGAGCCGGCAGTGGGGCGGGCGGCGCGGCCGGGCGCGGCGGCGGTGCCGTCGGCCCCTGCGGGAGCGCGTCCCGCGCGGCCGCGCGCGGCCGTCCGCGCCGCGCCCGCGGCGCCGGGACGGTCTCGGCGGCGGGTTCCGTCACGGCATCGCCGGCGACTTCGACGACCGGCTCGACCGGGACATCGAACATCGGCATGAGGCTCGGCAGGACGCGGCGCACCGGTGCGTCCGGCACCTTCCGCTCCGGGCGCGGCGCCGGCGCCGCCTGGGGGGCGGGCGCGGGCGCGGGCGGCTCGAGGGCAGCCTGCGCCAGTTCCGGCCACAGGATCTTGTCCGGGCGCGGTCGCGCCTCGGTGGCAGTCAGCGTTGTGCGGGCCGAACGAGTCTGCTTGACTTCGACCATGAACGGTCGCGCGCTGCGGCGCTTCATGTAAGATGATCCTCGGAAGCATTCGAGCCCGCACTTCGGCGGCACGAACACACCGAGGTTAAGCCTGATCTCGGCCGTTGTCCAGAAAGACGACGTCGTACTGGTCAAATTTCTCTTTAGTCGAGATCGGCCGCGGTCCTTTCCAGGCCTCGGGTCGTGAAACGGAAGTCGTGTACGCCCGAGCACCGCCCGGGCACGGGGTGATCTGTTGCGGGACGGGCGCCGCGCGATCAGGTCTCTCGCGATCAGGCGGCCCGCGCCTGCCCGTGTGCCTGCCCGTGTGCCGGGTGGCGCCGCAGGGGACCGGGCGCCCCGAACAGGGACTGGTACAGCGCGGCCGGCGTCCGGGCCTCGCCGCTGCCGTCCGTGATCGTCACCTCGGCCATGCCGGCCGCGATCAGGCTCATGCCCTGATCCAGGGCGGTCAGGACCGAGGCGTGCTGGTAGGCGAACCGGCGCGCGGACAGGCGTGCGGTGACGGTGAAATGCATGACGACGATCCCGGAAATCCGAATCCCGCCGGGGTTCGGACGGCAACGGCGCGCGCGCGGCACGCTCGGGTGAGGACGGGGCTCCGGCAACGCCGCTGCCGGCATCCGGTCCCGCACCTGCTCGCCGCCAATAAAGTCGTTATCTTGACGAAAGCTTGTTCGTCCCCGCTTTGCACGGAAAAAGGCCGATCACTGTCGGTGCGGATCCAGTGTTTGCCGCCGCTTCGCCGCGGCCAAGCTTCAGTTCAGGAGCCGGCGCCGCTCGGCGACCTGCCGCCGGGCCAGCCGCCGCCCCAGCGCCATCAGCAGCGCGTCCGCCTCGGCCTTCAGGGCCGGATCGCCCAGCGCCGCGAGGGCCCGCTGCGCGGCGAGGGCGTACTCGACCGCCCGGTCCAGGGGCGTCTCGCCGGTGCCGGGCGCGGCCGCGCCGCCGGTCTCCTCGCCCGCGCGCAACGCCGTGATGTCCACGAGGATCCCGCGCCCGCCCGTCGGCCGGCCGTCACGGTCGCTGGTGAAGCGGCCGCGCGCCAGGACCCAGCGCGTCCGGCCGTCGACGGAGATCACCCGGTACTCGGCGACGTAGGAGCTCCCCGCCGCGACGCTGCGGCGGACCAGGCCGACGACGCGGTCGCGGTCGTCGGCGTGGATGGCCGCCTCGTAGTGTGCCATCGGGATCCCGGCTTCCGCCTCGGTCGGGTCGACCTTGAACAGGAGCGCCACCAGGGCGTCGACCCGCACGCGGTCCGTCGCGGGATCCCACGCCCAGTGCCCGATCATGTCGGCGGAATCGAGCGCGATCTGGAAGGCTTCGATGCAGGTCTGACCGACGGGCGCGCGGGTCTTGGGCATGGCGATGGGCGTGTGCGGTTCCGAGCCGGTCGGTCTACGGGGACGGTAGCTGCAACCTCAAGAGTTCTTTGACGCATTTATGCAACTGTTGCGTGCTGGCCACTCGCGTGCCGATGGTCTTCTGTATTATGAATGCTCAAGCCAGCCCGCGCGCCAGAGCCTGACCGCCGATGGGATCGAAATCACCTGTCCGGGGCAGATCCTCCGGGGACGCGGCGCCGGAGGACGACCTGTTCCAGCGCTCCGCCCTGCCGCACGCGCCGGGGGCCGGGCGGCTGCTGCGGCGGATCGCCGAGGCGCTGCAGGTTCCGGCCGCCTCCCTGTACGGCCCGCAGGGTGCGGAGCGCGGCGCCGCCGTCGCCGGCGGGCGTGCCGACGAGGCCGACGCCCTGCTGCACGCCTACAGGCGCATCGACGATCCCGAGATTCGCCGCCGCGTCCTGACCCTCGTGCAGGATCTGGCGGCGGCACGCTGACCGGCACGCCCGTGATACGCCCGTGACGCGCCCGTGACGCGCTTGGCCCGCCACGTGCTAACCTCCGCGGGACTGCAACGCTTGGGCGAGTCGGCATGCTGAACAGACGATCCTTCATGGCCCTGTCGGGCGCCGCCCTCGCGGCACCGGCCCTGGCGCAGGGCAGCGCCGCCCGGACGCTCAAGTTCATCCCGCAGGCCGACCTGACGGTGCTCGATCCGATCTGGACGACCGCCTACGTCACCCGGAACCACGGGCTCGCCGTCTTCGACACGCTCTACGGCACCGATGCCGGCTACGCCGCCCAGCCGCAGATGGTGGCGGGCCACACGGTGGAGAACGACGGCAAGCTGTGGCGCCTCACCCTGCGGCCCGGGCTGACCTTCCACGACGGCAGCCCGGTGCTGGCCCGCGACTGCGTGGCGAGCGTCGCGCGCTGGGGCAAGCGCGACGCGATGGGCCAGACCCTCATGGCCTACACGGACGAGCTCTCGGCCCCGGACGACCGGACGATCCAGTTCCGGCTGAAGAAGCCCTTCGCGCTCCTGCCGGACGCGCTGGGCAAGGTCGGCTCCTCGATCTGCGCCATCATGCCGGAGCGTCTCGCCAGGACCGACCCGTTCACGCAGGTGACCGAGATGGTCGGCAGCGGCCCGTTCCGCTTCAAGGCGGACGAGCGCGTGGTCGGCGCCCGGGTGGTCTACGAGCGCTTTGCCGGCTACGTCCCCCGCGAGGGCGGCGAGCCGCAATGGACCTCGGGCCCGAAGCGCGCCTTCGTCGACCGGGTCGAGTGGCACGTCATCCCCGATCAGGCCACCGCCGCCTCGGCCATGCAGACGGGCGAGATGGACTGGTGGGAGCAGCCGCCGGCCGATCTCGTCCCGACCCTCGGCGGCCTGACGACGCGGATCACCGATCCGACCGGCCTGATCGGCTGCCTGCGGATGAACCAGCTCCAGCCGCCCTTCGACAATCCGGCGATCCGGCAGGTGCTGCTGAAGGTCGTCGACCAGACCGACTTCATGCAGGCGGTGACCGGGACCGATCCCAAGCTGATCCACGTGCCGACCGGCTTCTTCTGCCCGGGCCTGCCCATGGCGAGCGATGTCGGCCTCGACGTCCTGACGCGCAAGCGCGACTACGCGGGCGCCAAGGCGGCGCTGGCGGCGGCGGGCTACAAGGGCGAGAAGGTGGTGCTGATGGGCGCCTCGGACTTCCCGAGCCTGAAGGCGCTCGCCGACGTGGCGGCCGACATGCTCACCCGCGCCGGCTTCAACGTCGACTACCAAGTCATGGACTGGGGGTCGGTGGTGCAGCGGCGCGCCAAGAAGGAGCCGGTCGCCCAGGGCGGCTGGAGCGCCTTCTGCACCTTCTGGGCCGGGCTCGACCAGGCGAATCCGGCGGTCAGCGCCTTCCTGCGCGGGACGGGCCAGAGCGCCGCGATCGGCTGGCCCACCAGCGAGAAGATCGAGGCCCTGCGGGACCAGTGGCTGGACGCCCCGGACACCGCCGCGCGCAAGCGGCTCGCGGGTGAGCTCCAGCAGCAGGCCTTCGTCGACCTGCCCTACCTGCCCCTCGGGCAGTACTTCAACCAGACCTCGTACAAGCCGTCCCTGACCGGTGTCCTCGACGGCGTGCCGGTGTTCTGGAACGTCAAGAAGGCCTGAGGGCGAGGTCTGTAGGCGGTGCGAGCGGTCGAGAGACGCCCGCGCCGCCCGTCGTTGCGGGCGCAGCGAAGCAGTCCAGCGGCACCGCGCCCGCGGATGCCGGGCTGCCCCGGGTCGCTTCGCCGCCCCCTCGACAGATCCGCGCCGTTGAAGCCCGGCGGCGCTTCCCAGCCGCGGCGGCCGCGGGTTAAGCAGGGTCGGCACAGGTCACGACCAGAGATGACCGGCCCGCGAGGAAGCCCGAGACGCCGCGCCTGCCCGCCGCCCGCCCGCGCGGCGGCGCCCGGCGCCGTCCCGCCCCGCGCGGGCCCGGCCCTGACCCGGAGACGTGACCTGGATCGACCCGGACCCCCGCGGGGGCCGGCCTGACCCCGAGACACGCCGCGAGGATAGGCCCGATGACAGGCTCCTTGGACGAGGCCGCCCTGGAACGCTCGGCGATGCGCAGGATCGGCTGGCGGCTCGTGCCGTTCCTGATCCTCGCCTACTTCGTCTCCTTCCTGGACCGCGTGAATGTCGGCTTCGCGGCGATCCAGATGAACCACGATGTCGGCCTGTCGGCGACCGTGTTCGGCTGGGGCGCCGGCATCTTCTTCCTCGGCTACTTCCTGATGGAGATCCCCAGCAACCTGATGCTGGAGCGCTTCGGGGCGCGGCTGTGGATCGCCCGGATCATGGCGACCTGGGGGCTGATCTCCGCCGCCATGGCGCTGGTGCAGGGGCCGTGGTCGTTCATCGGCCTGCGCTTCCTGCTGGGGCTCGCCGAGGCCGGCTTCTTCCCCGGCGTCATCCTCTACCTCACCTACTGGTTCCCCTCCGCCTACCGGGCGCGGATCATCGGGATCTTCATGATCTCGATCCCGATCTCGTCGTTCCTCGGCTCGCCGATCTCCGGCGCGCTGCTCAACGTGACGGGGCTCGGCCTCGCCGGCTGGCAGTGGCTGTTCATCCTCGAGGGCCTGCCGGCGGTGTTCCTGGCCGTGGCGGTGCTGTGGTTCCTGCCGGACGGGCCGCGGGACGCGGCGTGGCTGCCGGCGGCCGAGCGGGACTGGCTGGAGCGGCAGCTCCGGGCCGAGGCCGCGCGCAACACCCGCCGCGGCCAGCCCGCGAAGCCGCCGCTCTGGGACATCCTGCGCGACCGGCGGCTCGCCCTCTTCGCCGCCATCTACTTCGGCTCGACGGCGAGCAGCTACGGGCTGTCGTTCTGGACGCCGCAGATCGTCAAGAGCTTCGGCCTCGGCAACGTCGAGACCGGGCTCCTGAACAGCATCCCGTACGGGTTCGCGTCCCTCGCGATGGTCCTCTGGGGCCGGCACAGCGACCGGACCGCCGAGCGGCGCTGGCACCTCGCGCTCTCGTTCCTGATCCTCGCGCTGGGGCTCGCGGGCGGCACGGTCCTCTCGGGGCTCGGCCCGGTCGTGGCGGCGCTGACGATCGCCGCCATGGGCGTCTACATGCTCAAGGGCCCGTTCTGGGCGCTCGCGACCGAGCAGATGCCGCCCGCCACGGCGGCGGCGAGCATCGCGGCCATCAACGCGGTCGGCAATCTCGGCGGCTTCCTCGGGCCCTACCTGATCGGCGCGATCAAGGACGGGACCGGCAGCTTCACCTTGAGCCTTCTGCCCCTGGTGATCTTCGCCCTGCTCTCGGCCGCCCTGTCGCTGGTGCCGGGCCGCGCCCCGCGTCCGGACCAGGGCACGCCGCGGCCGTCGACCGTCTGAGCCCGGCCGGGCGGCGAACCGAGGCCGGGACCGGCCGGTTGGCTCCGGTACAGCCGTCGCCCGGCGCGGGGCCGATCCGGACCGGATCGGGGCCCGCGGGCCGGGCGCGGCGATGAGCGGGAGCCGGACCCATGAAGCTCGACGACGCCTTGCGGGACGCCATCCTGGCGGAACTGACGCGCCAGGCCGAGGCGGAGGATCCCGCGCCGCAGGTCGACCTGTCGGAGCCGGGCTACGCGCAGATCTCGGGGCGGATCGACCTCGAGGCCCTGCTGATGGTGATCGCCGGCGCGGTCGCCGGCGGGCCGTGACCGAGTCGCCGCCGGGAGATCGCCGTGCCCCAGCTCAACGCCATCTTGGAGACGGCGCTGTACGTCGCGGACCTCGACCGCGCCGAGGCCTTCTACCGCGACACGATGGGATTGCGCTGCCTCTTCACCGACTTCCGCATGCGCGCCTTCGACGTCGGCGGCCGCGGCGTCCTCCTGCTCTTCCCGGAAGGCGGGTCCCTGCAGCCGATCGAGACGCCGGGCGGTCTCATCCCGCCCCATGACGGCCGCGGCCCGGCCCATATCGCGTTCTCGATCGACGCGGACGCCCTCGCGTCCTGGGAGGATCATCTCGCGGCCGCCGGCGTGGCCGTCGAGGGCCGTACCCGCTGGCCGCGGGGCGGCGTCAGCGTCTACTTCCGCGACCCGGACGGGCACCTGCTCGAGCTGGCCACTCCCGGCCTCTGGAAGGGCTACTGAGGCGGCGCCGGGCCGCGATCCGGCCGCCCGAACGGCGACGGGGCCGCCTCCTCTCGGAAGCGGCCCCGCGCGTGTTCGGTCCGGCGCGACGGTCGCGATGCGACCGTCGCGGTGTGGTCTCAGTACGAGCCGAACTTGTAGTTCAGGCCGGCGCGGACGACGGCGAACTCGTCGGAGCGGCGGCCGATGCCGCTGTAGACGACCGGGAAGTTGTTGGCGGCGTTGATGACGAACGCGCCCTGGTTGCGGG
>NZ_JBQEPK010000010.1:0-160193 GCF_052045615.1 Methylobacterium sp. 22177
CGCCGGCCCTCGGTCTGCGCCCGGGCATCGCCGGTCAGCTTGCCGATGGCCTCCTTCACCGAGCCCTTGAGGTGCTCGGCGGAGGGTGTCTTCCTGTCTTCGGTCATGGGCGCCCCGTCCTGCGTGAGAAAACCCTGGCCGACCGGAAGATGTGCGCCGGGCGTGGCCGATCAATGGTGTGGTTGTACCAGTATGGCGGTATCTATCCGTCAGAGATGTTCAGGGGAAAACCGTTCTCGCGCCCCCAGACGACCGCCTCGCTGCGCTTGTGGATGCCGATCTTGCGGTAGAGCGCGGCGCCGTGATTGCGCACCGTGTTGCGCGACAGGCCGAGCTTGCGCGCGATCGCGTCGTCGCTGAGCCCCGAGCAGATCAGGTTGAGGATCTGGCGCTCGCGCACCGTCAGGTTCGGCGCCACCGCGTCGCCCGCCTCCCGGCCCGGCCGGCGCAGGTTGGCCAGCTTCTCGATCAGCCCGCGGCTGAACCACGACGTGTCGGCCATCACCGTCTCGATCGCGTCGAACAGCTCCCGCTCGGTGTGCTTGCGCTCGGTGATGTCCTGCAGCACCAGCAGCACGAAGGCGGTCTCGTTGATCGTGATCCGCTCGGCCGAGACCAGGCAGTCGAGGTTCGCACCGCTCTCGTGGCGCAGGCAGACCTCGACGCCCAGCACGTAGCCCTGGCGCTCCAGCGCGGCCTCGACCTGCAGGCGCTGCTTGTCGGCGACCCACAGCCCGGCCTCCGCCAGCGAGCGGCCGACGACGCGGTCCTCGCCCAGGCCGAAGACCCGGCTGAACGCCTCGTTCACGCCCGTGACCTGGCCGTCGTCGGCGCGCACCAGCACGGTCGGCACCGGCGTCATCCGGAACGCCGTGGCGAAGCGCTCCTCGCTCTGGCGCAGCGCGGCCTCGGCTTTGCGGCGCAGCTCGAGGTCGGCGAAGGTGAACAGCATGCAGGGCTCGTCGCCCATCGCGATCGGCTGCCCGGCGACGATCACGAAGCGGCTGCCGCCGTCGGGCAGGTCGAGGCAGGCCTCCATCTGCGGGATCGTGCCGCCGGCGTTGAGGCGCGCGACGGCGAGGTCGCGGTTGCGGGCGCCGGCCAGGACGTCGACCTCGTAGACGCTGCGGCCGATGACGGCGTCGCGGGTGTGGCCGGTCATCTCCAGGAAGCCGTGGTTGACCTTGACGTGGCGCAGGTCGGACAGCCGCGTGATCACGGCCGGGGCCGGGTTGGCGTTGAAGGTGCGCTCGAACCGCTCCTCGGCCTCGAACTGGTCGGAGACGTCCTTGAGGATCAGGGCGAGGCAGCTCGGGTTGCCGTCGCGGTCGGTGGCCACGAGGCTGCGCAGGGAGTGGACGAAGTCCACGTCAGGTCTGTCGGCCCGCCGCACCTCGACCACGACGTCGTGGAAGCGCTCGCCGGCCACGACGCGCTCGATCGGGTACTGGTTGGGCACGATGTGGTTGCGGTAGCGCAGGCAGAAGCGGTCGCGGTAGGCGTCGACGGTGGGGCCGAGCTCGTCGAGGCTCTGGGCGCCGTGCATCGCCAGGGCGGCGGCGTTGGCGTAGGCGATGGTCTGGTCGGGCTCGACCAGGATCACGCCCTCGCTCAACCCGGCGATGATCTGCCGGAGCTCATGCCTGTCGACCCCCGCCGTCACAGCTCCCGCGCCCCCCGCCTGCCATCACTGCCCTCGCGGCAGCGGGGCACAAACGGGTTGCGCACAAGCCGGTTCCTTCATCTAAGTTATTTTCCTGGTATACGCGCATCATTGACGCGGGCGATTTGGGCCAAAGATGAGTGCTCGCAGCGCCGCGACGCCGTTCCCGCGCGATCTCGGCCCCCTTCTCAGCAGACGTGGCCATGCCGAACGCGCAGGATATTGACCGACCATTGCGGAGCGCCGCGGAGCACGAGGTCGTGATCTCCGGATCGGGCATCCGATCCGGAACGAGTCTGCGGCAGGATTTTCCAGAAGTTGCAGATCTCGACGAAAATTCGCGCTTAGGGCGCCTGCTCGGCCGCCTGTCGGAGGCCGCGGCCGCCGCGGAGTCCGAGGGGCAGGTCCCCGCCGGCTTCGGAGCGGCGCTGATCGAGGCCGTGCCGGATCTGCGCCGCCGCGCGCTGACGCTGATCCGCGACGCCATCGCGGGCGACGTCCAGGGAGACGACCTCGTGCGGCTCACCCTCCTGAAGGCCTGGGAGCGCCGGGCGGAGTTCCGGAGCGGCACCGGGATGCCCGATCGGCTCGTCACGATCCTGCGCAGCCGCCCCGTCAGCGGCCGCGTGGCGTACCGCTTCGCGGCGCCGGATCCCGACGATGTCAGGTCGGCGGCGCTCCGCGCCGGGCCGGCCGGCACGCGCGCTGTAAACCGGCATGTCTGCTGAAGCGGTCCACCGTGGCGCCGGCCCACGTCTCGCCGTACCGCGGACGCCGCGGCGTCGTGTGAGAAAAGCGGCGTACTGGTAAAAATCTCTCATTCACATGAGTGTGTTAGGCCCCATATCGCGAACGTGGAACGCGCCGTGCGCCCTCGGGTGTCGGCGGGTTCCGGACCCTTTCTTCGAGGTTGTGCCGGGCGGATGGCCCTCTTGTCCGGCACGGCCGCGAGGCCGGGCGCCCGCGCCGCTCCGGGCGCGCGTCCGGCCCGTTGCCCTTCCCTCCGCCGGCCCGCGCCCCGGGCGCGGGGCTTCGGAACGGCCTGTCCCGGCCGACGGCTCCCCACGCGCCGGACCGCCCGACGGGGTCGCCCTGCGGGGATGCCTCCCACCCGAGATCACCACAGAGGAGATCATGACCCGATTTCGCGCTGCACTGCTCGCGCCCGCCCTGATCGTCGCGGTCTGCACCGCGACGGGAGCCGCCGCGGCCAACCGGTTCGACGGGTCCTGGTCGGTCATCGCCACCGCGGAGAGCGGGAGCTGCACGGGCCCCTACAGCTATCCCATCGTCATCCGGGACGGGGCCGTGGACGACGCCGGCGGCAACGGCGTCGACGCCTCCGGACGGGCCGGGGCGGATGGCCGGATCACCGGCACGATCCGCAAGGGGCTCGCCAGCGTCTCGGTCTCGGGCCGCCTGCGCGGGTCCGCCGGGACCGGCCGCTGGACGCTCTCGGGGCTCGGCGCCTGCGCGGGGCGCTGGACGGCCCGCCGCACCAGCTAGGGCTCGGGGCCGGCGGCGGCCGGTCCTTCGCCGACCCGGTGCGCCGCACGGTCAGACGCTCAGGATGGCCCAGCCGTGGGCCGGCAGGGTCACGCGGGCCCCGGCACCGCCGGCCTCGGCGAGGTCGCCGCCGCCGGCCTCGATCGCCCGGGCCTCCGGCACCGGCAGCGTCGCGGCCGCGTCGGCGAGGTTCAGGGCCGTCATCACCCGCGCGCGCCCGTCGCCCAGCGCGAGCACGAGCTCTGCGTTGGCGAGGTGCAGCGTCCGCGCCCGCGCGCGGTGCAGCCCGCCCTGGCGCCGCCGGAGGGCGATCAGATCCTGGTGCAGCCGGTAGACCGGCCAGCCGTACGGGGCGAGATCCGCGGGCGTCGGCGGGAAGGCCGGCCGGATGGCGTCGTCGCCGCCGACCCGCTCCTCCTTCACGCCGCGGAAGGCCTGCTCGTCGCCGGCGTAGATCGAGGGCGTCCCGCCGCAGGTCAGCAGGATCGCCAGCGCGTGCGGCAGGTGCCGCTCGTCCGTGAGCCGGCTCGCGATCCGCGTCACGTCGTGGTTGCCCACGAAGGTCAGGGGCGCGAACCGGTCGAGATAGCCGTTGTGCCGGTCCAGGGCGTGAGCCAGCTCGAACAGGTTGCGATCGTTGAGGGCGCTCCAGATCGCCTTCCACAGCTCGTACTGGGTCACCGCGTCCAGGCCGCTGTCCTGCACGATCCGGGCGTAATCGCCGTGGATCACCTCGCCGACAACGTAGGCCTCCGGATGCGCGAGGCGGACCTGCCGCAGGACGCGCGCCCAGAAGCGCGGCGGCACCGCGTAGGCCGCGTCCAGCCGCCAGCCGTCGGCGCCCCGGGCGATCCAGTGGCCCATGACGGCGGCGACGTGGTCGGCGACGCGCGGATCGTCGTGGTTGAGCGTGACGAGCTGCCGGTGCCCCTCGAAGCAGGCGTAGTCCGGCTCGATGCCCGGGCCGGAGCCCCGCGGCCAGGACAGCCTGAACCAGCCGGCCCGCTCGGATCCGGGCCCGTGCCGCAGGACGTCCTGGAAGGCGGGGTGGGCCCGCCCGACATGGTTGAACACGCCGTCGAGCAGGACCCGGAGGCCGCGGGCCCGGGCCGCCGCGATCAGCGCGTCGAAATCGGCCTCGTCGCCCAGGCGCGGGTCGATGCGGAAATGGTCGACCGTGTCGTAGCCGTGCGTGGAGGCCGCGAAGATCGGCCCGAGCGCCAGCCCGGACGCGCCGAGCTCGACCGCGTAGTCGAGCCAGCCGTGCAGGTGGGAGAGGCGGTGCGTGACCGGGGCGGCGGGCTCGGCCTCCTGGGGGGCCCCGACGAAGCCGAGGGGAAAGACCTGCCACCAGACAGTCTGTTCGATCCAGGACGCCACCCGACCTCCGTCCACTGCCAATCGGGACCGAACCCCGTCGCGCCGCGATGGTTGCAGGCGCCGGTGCGGGCGCCGGTGCAGGAGCGGGATCTTGGCCGCCCCGGCCGCGGCCTCGACCGCCGGTTTCCCCGTTCGACGAAGCGGCGCCGTCCGGGACGCGCGCCTCCGCGGCGCGGGCGAGCGCCGTCGTGGCGCGTCGGCACGCGGTGCGGCGATCCTCCGACAGGTCGGATCCGGGCGTGGCGGCGGGCGCGGTCACGGGCCGCGAGCGGCTCGGAATTCGAGATCGGGTGGGTGGCGCGGGGCGCGGGAAGATCTCCGCCGACCGCCGCTAAGTCCCGGCCGCGACAGCGGTATCGCCGCGGCGCCGGGGTGCTGACTTGTCACCAGGAAAGCCTGGTGGAGCTGAGGGGATTCGAACCCCTGACCTCCGCAGTGCGATTGCGGCGCTCTCCCATCTGAGCTACAGCCCCGTCGAGGCGCCGGCCTTGTAGGCGCGGGCGGCTCGGCCTGTCAATTCCCTGTTTCAACGTCGCCCGCCGCGCGCCGCTCCGGCGCCCGGGTGCGGGCGCCCCGAAGGACACGCGCGGACCCGCATGAACGCCCTGATCTGGCTCTTCGACACGGTCGTCCAGCTTTTCATCTACGTCCTCATCGCGAGCGCGGTTCTCAGCTGGCTGGTGGCGTTCAACGTGGTGAACGTGCGCAACCCGATCGTCGCGCAGATCGGCGAGGTGCTCTACCGGCTGACCGAGCCGGTGCTGCGGCCGATCCGCAACCTGCTGCCCAATCTCGGCGGCGTCGACATCTCGCCGATCATCCTGATCCTGCTGCTGCTGTTCATCAGCCGCCTGCTGCACGAGTACGCCGTGCCCGCCACCTACGTTTACGCGCAGTAGGACTGCCCGCCCGTGAAGACGAATCCCGGCCGCTTCTTCGAGGATTTCCGCCTCGGCGAGACCATCCGCCACGCCACCCCGCGCACCGTGACGGTGGGCGACGTGGCGCTCTACACCGGCCTCTACGGTCCGCGCTTCGCCGTGCAGTCGTCGGACGCCTTCGCCCGGGCCATCGGCTACCCGAAGAGCCCGCTCGACGACCTGCTCACCTTCCACATGGTGTTCGGCAAGACCGTCCCGGACGTCTCCCTCAACGCGCTGGCCAATCTCGGCTACGCCGAGGGCGGGTTCCGGCGGCCGGTCTATCCGGGCGAGACGCTCTCCACGGTGTCGGAGGTGATCGGCCTCAAGGAGAGCTCGAACCGGCAGACCGGCGTGGTCTATGTCCGCTCGGTGGGGTCCGACGAGCGCGGCGAGACCGTGCTGAGCTATTGCCGCTGGGTGCTCGTGCGCAAGCGCGACCCGGAGGCGGCGATCGCCGAGGAGCACGTGCCGAGCCTCGCCAAGGTGGTCGACCCGCAGGACC
Source organism: Methylobacterium sp. 22177 (assembly GCF_052045615.1). Lineage (NCBI taxonomy): Bacteria > Pseudomonadati > Pseudomonadota > Alphaproteobacteria > Hyphomicrobiales > Methylobacteriaceae > Methylobacterium > Methylobacterium sp. 22177. The sequence continues at coordinate 5,975 of NZ_JBQEPK010000010.1, forward strand.
TCGCGGGCGCCCTGCCGAAGCTCTCGGCCGCCGCCTACGACACCGACCTCGCCGGCAGCCCGCACCGCTTCGCGGATTACGCGGTGGGTGAGAAGATCGACCACGTCGACGGCATGACCGTCGAGGAGGCCGAGCACCAGATCGCCACGCGCCTGTTCCAGAACACCGCCAAGGTGCATTTCGACGGGCTGGCCGCCAAGGACACCCGCTTCGGCCGGCGCCTGATCTACGGCGGCCACGTGATCTCGCTGGCGCGGGCGCTGAGCTTCAACGGGCTCGGCAACGCCTTCGCCCTCGCGGGCATCAACGCCGGCCGCCACGTGGCGCCGCTGTTTTCCGGCGACACGGTCTATGCCTGGAGCGAGGTGCTGGCGACCGCCGATGTCGGCCGCGACGATGTCGGGCTCCTGCGCCTGCGCACGGTCGCCACCAAGAACCAACCCTGCGGTGCCTTCCCGGACCGCGCCGGCGACGGCTACGACCCGGCGGTGATCCTCGACCTCGACTACTGGGCGTTCGTGCCGAAGTAGGCGGCCGCGGCGCCTCGGTCGCCGCGCCGCAAGGCGGGACCGGCGGGGGCGCCTCAGCGGATCCCGCCGCCGACCACGCCCGCCTCGACCGCCAGCGAGAGGCGGTCCGTGACCGCCCACTCGACGCCCACGCCGGCGACCGGCCGCACCGCGATGTCCTGGCGCGTGAACGGCAGCGACCCCGGGGTCGGCCCGACGCGCAGCGTCTGGTGCAGGGCCAGGGCGCCGGTCTTGGCGTAGACCAGGACGTCCGGCGCGACGAGGGTGCCGACCTTCACCTCCAGCGATCCGGCGAAGTCGTTGGAATAGGCGAGCCGCCCGTAGCCCGGCGTGAGGTTGCCGCCGAGGCCGGCCAGGTAATCGAACCCGCCGCTGATGCCGTAGAGGATCGGGCCCTCCTGCCACATCCGGCCGCCCTCGAACCCGACGGTCGGTCCCGAATAGCTGCCGAAATGCCGGGACGTGCTGACCGCGTAGCCGGTCGAGAGGCGGGCGTAGGAGCCGGTCCAGCGGCCGTACGCGTCCTCGGGCATCTGCGGCCACGCGAAGGAGGGCAGCGGCGCGAAGCCGATGGACGGCCAGAACAGCGCCTGGGCGGCGGCGGGGCCTGCCGGGAGCCAGCAGGCCCCGAGCACGAGGCCGGCCGCGAGGCGGCGGAACGGACGGGAATCGGCGCGTCTGCTCATGCCGCCATCCTACCCGAAGGCGTCGGGTCGCGACAGGCTTGGCCGTGCCCTCCCGCGGAATCGTGCGCGTCCCGCCCGCCCGTCGCCGGCCGGGGCCGCGGCGGCGGGCGGGCGATCGCCGCGGGGCCGGGCGCTCAGATTTTTCCGTCGAGGCTCATCTGGTAGTACTTGTGGGTGATCTTGTCCTGGTTCTCGAGGAGCCAGTCGATCGAGGGCTCGTTGGTCATGGCCTTGCGGATGGCCTCGGTCATGCCCCTGCGCTGGATGTCGAACAGGGCCTTGTGGTCGACGTGCTGGGCCTCGATGACGCCGGGGCTGAGCCAGACCGAGCAGATGATGCCGAGGTCGTTGGCCTTGTGCTTGGGGATGTAGCCGGCGCGCACGGCATCCAGGACGCCGTTGGCGATGGCGAACTGGACGGTGCCCATCAGGATCGAGGTGTACTTGCTCTCGGTGACGCTGACCTTGGACACGCACAGGGTGACCGGGCGGACCATGATGTCGGTGTTGAGCAGGGCGAAGACGCGGCTGTGCCCGACGACCTGATCGCCGGTGAGCGTGGCCAGGGCGGTGCCGACCGGCCCGTCGAGCTCGCCGATGATGACCTCGGGCTCGGAGGCGGTGTTGGGCGGTCCGCCCGCCACCAGGGCCTCCCCGGCCCGCAGGATGATGCGCTCGTTCATGCTGTCCCTCGTCAAGGTCGGGCGATCCCGCTCTGCCCGACGGCGCGGCACCTAACACCGGCTCGCCGGACCTGTCGACGCGGGCGGGCGCGCGCCACCCGTGGCGGCTCCGCGGCGCCGGAGGAGGGGGCGGCCGTCGCGGCCGCCGGGTCAGTCGCGCACGACGACCTTGGTACCGACGCGAACCCGGTCGTAGAGGTCGACCACGTCCTTGTTGGTCATGCGGATGCAGCCGGAGGAGACCGCCGCGCCCATCGTCTCGGGCTCGTTCGACCCGTGGATGCGGTAGAGCGAGGAGCCGAGATAGAGGGCGCGGGCGCCCAGCGGGTTGTCCTGGCCGCCGGCCATGTAGCGCGGCAGGTCGGGGCGGCGGGCCAGCATCTGCTGCGGCGGGCGCCAGTCCGGCCATTCCTTCTTCATGGTGACGGTCTTGGTGCCGGACCACGAGAAGCCCTGCCGCCCGACGCCCACGCCGTAGCGGACCGCCGCGCCGCCGCCGAGCACGTAGTAGAGCCGGCGCTGGCGGGTCGAGACCACGATGGTGCCGGGCTTCTCCTTGCCGGTCCACGCCACCGTCTCGCGCGGGATCGCCTGGCTGCGGAAGATGTTGAGGAAGTCCGCGATCGGACCCCTGTCCAGCGGGTTGGCGGCCGCCGCCGGGGCGCTCCCGAGCAGCAGGCCCGCGAGCCCGAGTAGCGCGATCCGTCTCGACATCGTCTTCCGTCCTCCGTTCGTGGCGGCGCGGGTTCTCGCGGACCTTTGCGGACCTTGGCAGACATGGCCCGGGCCCGCGCGAGAACCCTGCGCGCATCGGGCCAGCCGGCCCGGACTTCACGGCAAGGTTGAGGCCGGGTCGCCGGCATGGACACTTCCGGGCGTAGATGTGTGCTGCGCGCAACACTGGGCGGGTGGCGCGACGCCGTGGGTGATTGCGCGCGGCGACAGCCATGCTTATCTCAGATCCGTGATCCGATCCGCCGCCCTTCTGGCCCGCCGCGTCGCGGACCTGCCGGACCGCCTCGCCAGGGGCCTCGCCGCGCTGGCGCTGCTCGTCCTCGCGACGGTCGCGCTGGCGGCTGTGCCCGCGCGGGCCGAGACCGCGCGGGCGGAGGGCCCGGCCTGCGCCGTCGCGAGCCCGCGCCTGACGGTCCTGTCCGGCGCGCCGGACGCGCAGCCCGAGGCCAAGCGGTCGGTCTTCGGCCGCACCGATCTCTGCGCCGCCGACAGCGAGATCCCCACCGAACTGGGGCTGCCGCGCCCGCCGGTCGACGCGCCGCGCCCGCGTCACACTGTCTCCGCATCGTTCGATTACAGGTCCGACAGCGTGCCGGCCTCCGCGCCGGACGGTTCGCCGCACCGGCCTCCACGCCGGGCCTGACGCGCGCCCCGGTCTCGCGGCCGGCATGAAGGCGCGCTCGTCCTGATCTTCGTCTGACCGGCCCCGTGACCGGTCCCGGGATCTGACTCGACGATGCGCGGGCCCATGCTCCGCGCCAGCCTCAGCAGACGCATGCTTTCAGGAGCGTCGGTAATCGTGACCCGCACTTTGTCCGCCAGAATCCCGTCGTCGTTCCGCGCCTCGGCCCGCGCGACCGCCCTCCTGCCCGCGGCCCTGCTCCTGCTGGGCGTCGCCGCCTGCAACCCGAAGCAGGTCGCCGCGCCGACCCCGCCGGTGCCGGAAGTCGGGTTCGTCAAGGTGGAGCCCCAGGCGATCCCGTACCTGCGCGACCTGCCGGGCCGCGTCGCGCCGATGCGCATCGCCGAGGTCCGCTCCCGGGTCTCCGGGCTCGTGGTCAAGCGGCTCTTCGAGCAGGGCAGCCAGGTCAAGGAGGGTGACATCCTCTACAAGATCGACCCGGCGCCCTACGAGGTCGAGCTCGCCAGCGCCGAGGCGGCCCTCGCCCGCCAGGAGGCCGCCCTGGTGCTCGCCCGCCAGCAGGCGGACCGGCTCGAGCAGCTGCTCTCCCGCGCCACCGCGAGCCAGGCGCAGTACGACGCCGCCTTCGCGGCCAAGAAGCAGGCGGAGGCCGAGGTGGCCGGCGCCAAGGCGACCCGCGACCGGGCGCAGCTCAACCTCGGCTGGACCGACGTGCGCGCGCCGATCACCGGCCGCATCGGCCGGGCGCTGCTCACCGAGGGTACCCTGATCGAGCCGGGCTCCACCGGCGCGCTCGCCACGATCCAGCAGCTCGACCCGATCTACGTCGACATCACCCAGTCGGTTGGCGAACTGAACCGCCTGCGCCGGGACCTCGCCAGCGGCGAGCTGGCGCGGCTCGAGGACAACACCGCCAACGTCCACCTGATCATGGACGACGGCTCGCTCTACCCGCTGGCCGGTCGGCTGCTGTTCTCGGACGTCACCGCCGATCCGAGCACCGGCCAGGTGACCCTGCGGGTCCAGTTCCCGAACCCGCACGACGAGCTGTTCCCCGGCATGTACGTGCGGGCGCGGATCAAGCAGGGCATCGATTCCGACGCGATCGCGGTGCCGCAGCAGGCGATCCAGCGCACCGACGACGGCCGCGCCGAGGTCTGGATCGTGCGCGCCGACGAGACCGTGATGCGCCAGCCCGTCGAGGTCGGGCCGGTGGTCGGGCAGAACTGGCTGATCCGTTCGGGCCTCAAGGCCGGCGAGCGCGTCATCATCGACGGCTTCCAGAAGATCACTGTCGGCGCCAAGGTGAAGCCCCTCGACCAGACCCCGGTCCACGGCGAGACCGGACCGAAGCACGACACCGACGAGGCCCCCGACGTGCCGGGCGACAAGGCGGAGGTCGCCCCGCGGGCCGCCGCCGTCCAGCAGCGCCGCTGAGTCCGGGAGAGCCCGATCATGGCACGCTTCTTCATCGACCGCCCGGTCTTCGCCTGGGTGGTGGCGCTGTTCATCTGCCTGGGCGGCGCCCTCGCGATCCCGAACCTGCCGGTGGCGCAGTACCCGGTGATCGCGCCCCCCTCCATCGCCCTGTCCACGGCCTATCCGGGGGCCTCGGTGGAGAGCCTCTACATCGGCACGACCCGGCTCATCGAGGATGAGCTCAACGGCGCCGCCAACATCATGAGCTTCGAGTCGACCACCGACTCGTTCGGCTCGGTCAACATCACCGCCACCTTCCAGCCGGGCACCGACCCGTCGCTCGCCTCGGTCGAGGTGCAGAACCGGCTGAAGCGCGTCGAGGCGCGCCTGCCCGCGGAAGTGCGCCAGCAGGGCATCCTGGTGGAGGAGGCCTCGGCCGCGACCCTCAACATCATCACCCTCGTCTCCACCGACGGGTCGATGGACGAGGTCGGCCTCGGCGACTTCCTGATCCGCAACGTCATCAACGAGATCCGGCGCATCCCCGGGGTCGGGCGCGCGACGCTCTACTCCACCGAGCGGTCGCTGCGCGTCTGGGTCGATCCCGACAAGCTGCGCGGCCTCTCGCTCAGCGCCTCGGACGTCACCGACGCGATCCGCAACCAGAATGTCCAGGTCGCCTCCGGCTCGGTCGGCGCGCAGCCGAGCCCGACCCGGCAGGCGCTCACCGTGCCGATCATCGTGAAGGGCCAGCTCGGCACGATCGAGGAGTTCGGCGCCATCGTGCTGCGGGCCAATCCCGACGGCTCGAACGTGCGCCTGCGCGACGTCGCCCGGATCGAGCTCGGCGGTGACGCCTACCAGTTCTCGACCCGGCTGAACGGCGGCCCCGCCGCCGGCATCTCGGTGACGCTCGCCCCCGACGGCAACGCGCTCGAGACCGCCAAGGCGATCCGCGCCAAGATGGTGGAGCTGTCCCAGTTCTTCCCGCCGGACCTGAAGTGGGACATCCCCTACGACATCACCCCGGCGGTGGAGGCCTCCATCGAGAAGGTGCTGCACACGCTCGTCGAGGCGGTGGTGCTGGTCTTCCTCGTGATGTTCCTGTTCCTGCAGAACATCCGCTACACCCTGATCCCCACCATCGTGGTGCCGATCGCCCTCATGGGCACCGTCACGGTGATGTGGATCTCGGGCTTCTCGGTGAACGTGCTCACCATGTTCGGCATGGTGCTGGCCATCGGCATCCTGGTCGACGACGCCATCGTGGTGGTCGAGAACGTCGAGCGGATCATGAACGAGGAGGGGCTGCCCCCCAAGGAGGCCACCAAGAAGGCCATGGGGCAGATCACCGGCGCGATCATCGGCATCACCCTGGTGCTGGTGGCGGTGTTCATCCCGATGGCGTTCTTCCCCGGCTCGGTGGGCATCATCTACCGACAGTTCTCGATCGCGATGGTGACCTCCATCGCCTTCTCGGCGCTGCTCGCCCTGTCGCTGACGCCGGCGCTCTGCGCGACCTTCCTGAAGCCGATCGAGAAGGGCCACGGCCACGCCAAGGGCGGCGTGTTCGGGATGTTCAACCGGTTCGTCGACCGGGAGACCGCCCGCTACGGCCGCGGCACCGCGGCGTTCATCCGGAAGTCCGGTCGGGTGATGCTGGTCTACGTCGCGCTCGTGGCGGGCACGGCCTACGCCTTCGTCAACCTGCCGGAGGGCTTCCTGCCGGTGGAGGACCAGGGCTTCTTCACGGTCGACGTCCAGACGCCCCCGGGCGCCTCCTACAACCGCACCCAGGAGGCGGTGCGCAAGGTCGAGGAGCACCTGCTGGCGCAGCCCGGCGTCGCCACCGTGACGATGCTGAACGGCTTCTCGTTCTCCGGCCAGGCCCCGAGCACCAGCCAAGCCTTCGTGACCCTGAAGCCCTGGTCCGAGCGCGACGCCAAGAACTCGGCCGCCGCCCTCGTGGCCGGCACCAACGCGGCGCTCGCCAGCTACCGCGACGCCACGGTGGACGCCCAGGAGCCGCCGCCGGTCGACAACCTCGGCAACGCGGCGGGCTTCTCGTTCCGCCTGCAGGACCGGGCGAACCGCGGCTACGCGGCCCTGCTCTCGGCCCAGGAGCAGCTCCTGAAGCTCGCGCAGCAGAGCCCGGTCCTGCAGAAGGTGAAGATCGAGGGCCTGCCGCCGACCCCGCAGGCGGAGCTGGTCATCGACCGCGAGAAGGCGGCGGCGCTCGGCGTGAAGTTCGAGGACATCAACAACACGATCCAGCTCAACCTCGGCTCGGTCTACCCGAACGACTTCCCCAACCGCGGCAAGATGCAGCGCGTCTACGTCCAGGCCGAGCAGCTCCAGCGCATGAACGCGGCGGACATCCTCAACTACGCGGTGAAGAACGCCACCAACACGATGGTGCCGATGTCGTCCTTCGCGGAGCTGAAATGGAGCATGGGGCCGAGCCAGATCGTCGGCTTCAACGGCTACCAGTCGGTGCGCTTCACCGGCGAGCCGAACCCCGGCTACACGTCGGGCGACGCGATCGCCGAGATGGAGCGGCTGATGCTGCAGCTGCCCAAGGGCTTCGGCTACGCCTGGACGGGCCAGTCCTACCAGGAGAAGCAGGCGGGCAGCCAGGCGAGCCTGCTGCTCGCCCTGTCGGTGCTGATCGTGTTCCTGTGCCTCGCCGCGCTCTACGAGAGCTGGGCGATCCCGGTCTCGGTGATGCTGGTGATCCCGCTCGGCGTCATCGGCGCGGTGGCGGCCGTGTACCTGCGCGGCATGCCCAACGACGTGTACTTCAAGATCGGGCTGATCACGATCATCGGCCTCTCGGCCAAGAACGCGATCCTGATCGTGGAGTTCGCCCGCGACCTCTGGAAGCCCGGCACCTCCGTGGTGCGGGCGGCGATCGAGGCCGCGACGCTCCGGTTCCGGCCGATCGTGATGACCTCGCTCGCCTTCATCTTCGGCGTGGTGCCGCTGGCCATCGCCACCGGCGCCGCCTCGAAGAGCCAGCAGGCGATCGGCACCGGCGTGATGGGCGGCATGATCACCGCGACCGTGCTGGCGGTGTTCTTCGTGCCGGTGTTCTTCGTCGTCGTCATGCGCCTGTTCCGGCGCAAGGCGGTGGCGGAGGGCGAGCGGGCCGAGGCGGAGACGCGGCACGAGCCGGCGCGCGTGGCGGCCGAGTAGGCCGGCCTCGGCCGTGCGCTCTGGCGTCCGGTCGACGTCTTCGTTGGGTGCCGGCCGCTCCGTCATCACGGGCGGAGAGTAGTGACCCAGGGTCGCACGACGCCGCGAGGCGTGGCGCCGCCCTGGCTCGCCTCGCTGCGCTCGCAAAGACGGGGCGCGTCACAGCCATCGATCGGACATGGCGATGAAGCGGGGAAAACGCGCTTTGCAAGGCGACTCATGTCGCGCAGCCGCGACAGGCTCGGCCATCGTCTTGTATACAGCTGGTCCGAAGCTTGCTGTCGCCGCGGTGGACACCGCCGGGGCTGCCGGCCGGTGGCGCATTCACGGTCTCGGAGATCCGCTTGTCCCGTTCAGCCCTGAAGATTCTCGCCCGCGGCGTGTCCGCGGTCGCGGTCGCGACGTTCGCGTTCGCCGCGCTGCCCGCGCAGGCCGCCAACGTCTTCCGCTTCGCCTTCCAGGGTGACCTGAAATCCCTCGATCCCTACTCCCTCAAGGAGAGCTTCACGGAAGGAATGCAGGAGGCGGCCTACGAGCCCCTCGTCACCCTCGACAAGAACCTGAAATTCGCGCCCGCCCTCGCGGAATCCTGGGAGACGCCCGAGCCGACCCGCTGGCGCTTCCACCTGCGCAAGAACGTCAAGTTCCACGACGGCTCGCCGTTCACCGCCGACGACGTGATCTTCTCCGCCCAGCGCGTCCGCGCGCCGGGCTCGAACTTCACGACCAACGTGCCCGCCGACGCCGAGTTCGTGAAGGTCGACGACTACACCGTCGACATGGTGCTGAAGAAGCCGAACCCCATCGCCATCGCCCAGTTCCCGACCTGGGTGATCATGTCGAAGGCGTGGTCCGAGAAGAACGGCGTCGTCCAGCCGACGCCGCCCAGCGCCACCAGCCCGAGCTACGCGACGCTCCACGAGAACGGCACCGGCCCGTTCGTGATCGCCGAGCACCAGCCCGGCGTGAAGACCGTCTTCAAGAAGTTCGACGGCTACTGGGGCAAGGTCGAGTCGAACCTCGACGAGGCGGTGCTGACCACCATCGCCAACCCGGCGACCCGCGTCGCGGCGCTGCTCTCCGGCGAGGTCGACTGGATCGACCCCGTGCCGCTGCAGGACCAGCAGCGGGTCAATGCCAGCGGCACCGCCACCGTGATGGCCGGGCCTGAGTTGCGCACGATCTTCCTCGGCATGGATCAGGACCGGGACGAGCTGAAGGATTCGAGCGTCAAGGGCAAGAACCCGTTCAAGGACATCAAGGTCCGCGAGGCCTTCTACCTCGCCATCGACGAGGACACGATCGCCAAGCGCGTGATGCGCGGGCAGGCGGTGCCCTCCGCGCTGATGATCGCCCCGGCCCTCTACGACCGCGGCGCCGAGTTCAAGCGCCCGGCCACCGACCTGAAGAAGGCCAAGGAGCTGATGGCCCAGGCGGGCTACCCGGACGGGTTCTCGCTCACCATGGACTGCCCCAACGACCGCTACGTCAACGACGAGGCGATCTGCCAGGCGGTGGTCTCAATGCTGGCGCGTATCAACGTCAAGGTGAACCTGAACGCCCAGCCGAAGGCCAAGTACTTCGCCAAGGTTCTGGCGCCGAACTACGACACCTCGTTCTACCTGCTCGGCTGGACCCCGTCCTCGCTCGACAGCCACAACATCCTCTACGAGATCGTCGGCTGCCGGAAGCCCGGCGACAAGTCGGGCCGCGGCGGCTGGAACCTCGCGGGCTACTGCGATCCGAAGATCGACGAGATCGCCGACAAGGTCGAGGGCGAGACCGACAAGACCAAGCGCGACGCCCTGATCAAGGAGGGCTTCGACGTCCTCAACGCCGACTGGGGTTACATCCCGCTGCACCAGCAGGCGCTCGCCTGGGGCGTCTCCAAGAAGGTCCACCTGACCCAGCGCGCCGACAACCTGCTCCTGCTCTACTGGGTGTCGAAGGACCCGCAGTAGGAGCGCGGCGTGCTCGCCTTCCTGCTGCGCCGGGTGATCCAGGCGGCCGCGGTCCTCGCGGTCGTCGGGCTCATCACCTTCGCGATGTTCCGGTTCGCGGGCGATCCCGTGAACCAGATCGTCGGCCCCGACACCACCGTGGCCGAGCGGGCCCAGATCCGGACGGATCTGGGCCTCGACGATCCGGTGCTGGTCCAGTTCGTCCGCTATGCCGGCAACGTGGTGCGGGGCCAGTTCGGCATCTCGTACCAGTTCCGGCAGCCGGTCTCGCAGCTCTTGGCCGAGCGCATGCCGGCGACGCTGGAGCTCGCCTTCTGCGCCACGGTCTTCGCCCTGGTGGTGGGGATCCTGATGGGCGTGTACTGCGCGCTCTTCCGCGAGTCCTGGCTCGCCGGGCTGTTCCAGGCGGTCTCGCTGATCGGGATCAGCCTGCCGACCTTCCTGATCGGCATCCTCCTGATCTACCTGTTCTCGGTGACGCTCGGCTGGCTGCCCTCCTACGGGCGGGGCGACACGGTCCGGCTCGGCTGGTGGACCACCGGCTTCCTCACCGCCTCCGGGCTCAAGGCGCTGATCCTGCCCTCGGTGACGCTCGGCCTGTTCCAGATGACGCTGATCATGCGGCTCGTGCGCGCCGAGATGCTGGAGGTCCTGCGCACCGACTACATCCGCTTCGCCCGGGCGCGGGGGCTGACCACCCGGGCCGTCCACCTGCGGCACGCCCTGAAGAACACCCTGGTGCCGGTGATCACCATCGCGGGCCTCCAGCTCGGCTCGGTGATCGCCTTCTCGATCATCACCGAGACGGTGTTCCAGTGGCCCGGCATGGGCCTGCTCTTCGTCCAGGCCGTGCAGAACGTCGATATCCCGATCATGTCCGCGTACCTGCTGCTCGTCGCGCTGATCTTCGTGACCATCAATCTCGTGGTCGACATCCTCTACACGGTGGTGGACCCGCGCCTGCGGCTGCCCGCCGGGCGGACGGCGTGAGGGCCGCTGACATGAAGATCTGCCGATGAGCGGATACGACCTCGATGCCGGCGATGCCCCGCCGGTCCCATTGCCGGAGGCGAAGCCTTCGCGGCTCGCGCGCTGGCGCGAGTCCGACCTGCTGGCGAACTTCCTGCGCTCGAAAACCGCTGTGGCGGCGCTGGTCGCCACCGTGCTGATGGTCGGGCTCGCCTTCGCGTCGCCGTGGATCGCGCCGCAGAACCCCTACGACCCGGCCCAGCTCGACCTGATCAACTCCAACCTGCCGCCGATCTGGCAGGCGGACGGGCAGGCGCCGTACTATCTCGGCACCGACGACCAGGGCCGGGACGTGCTCTCGGCGGTGCTGTACGGCCTGCGCCTGTCGCTGATCGTCGGCGTGCTCGGGGTGGTGACCTCCGGGATCCTCGGCATCGCGCTCGGCCTGATCGCCGGCTACGCGGGCGGCTTCCTCGACACGCTGATCATGCGGGTCGCCGACGTGCAGCTCACCTTCCCGGCGATCCTGATCGCCCTGGTGGTCGACGGCGTCGCCAAGGCGAGCTTCGGCAGCGCGCTGGATGTCGGGCCGCTGATCGGGCTGATCGTGGTCTCGATCGGCCTGTCCTTCTGGGTGCAGTACGCCCGGACCGTGCGCTCCTCCGTGATGGTCGAGAAGGGCAAGGACTACGTCCAGGCGGCGCGGCTGATCGGCCTGTCGCCGCCGGTGATCATGGTCCGCCACGTCCTGCCGAACGTCACCGGCCCGGTCTTCGTGATCGCGACGATCAACCTCGCGCTCGCGATCATCACCGAGGCGACCCTGTCGTTCCTCGGCACCGGCCTGCCCGAGACCATGCCGTCGCTGGGTACCCTGATCCGCACCGGCAACCGGTTCCTGTTCTCCGGCGAGTGGTGGATCGTCGCCTTCCCGGGGCTGGCGCTCGCCGGGCTCGTCATCGCCATCAACCTCCTGGGGGATTGGCTGCGCGACGCGCTCAATCCGAAGCTGCAATGAGCGACACCGTCCTCTCCGTGCGCGACCTGACGGTCGCCTTCGACACCCGCCGCGGGCCGCTCACCGCCATCGACCGGGTCTCGTTCGACATCGGCCGCGGCGAGATCCTGGGCGTCGTCGGCGAATCCGGGGCCGGCAAGTCGGTGACCGGCTCGGCGGTGATCGGGCTCATCGACCGGCCCGGCCGGATCGCCGGCGGCGAGATCCGCCTGCGCGGCGAGCGCATCGACAACCTCTCCCCGGAGGCGATGCGGCGCGTGCGGGGCCGGCGCATCGGCATGATCTTCCAGGATCCGCTGACCTCGCTCGACCCGCTGTTCCGGGTGGGCGACCAGATCGTCGAGACCCTGCGCACCCACACGGACCTGTCCGCCAAGGCCGCCCGCACCCGCGCCATCGACCTCCTGGCCGAGGTCGGCATCCCGGCGCCCGAGCGGCGCATCGACGGCTACCCGCACGAATTCTCCGGCGGCATGCGCCAGCGGGTGGTGATCGCCCTCGCGCTCGCGGCCGAGCCGGAGCTGATCATCGCCGACGAGCCGACCACGGCTCTGGACGTCTCGGTCCAGGCCCAGATCATCACGCTCCTGAAGCGCCTCTGCCGCGAGCACGGCACCGCCGTGATGCTGGTGACCCACGACATGGGCGTGATCGCCGAGGCCGCCGACCGGGTGGCGGTGATGTATGCCGGGCGCGTCGCCGAGATCGGCCCCGTCGCCTCGGTGATCGCCAAGCCCCACCACCCCTACGCGGTCGGCCTGATGGGGGCGATCCCGACCCTGTCGCAGGAGGCCGACCGGCTGAGCCAGATCCCCGGCTCGATGCCGCGGCTCACCGCCATCCCGAAGGGCTGCGCCTTCAATCCGCGCTGCCCGAAGGTCTTTGCCCGCTGCCGGGTCGAGCGGCCGGAGCCGATCCCGGTCGACGCGAGCCGGGTGGCCTGTCACCTGTACGATGCAGCGGAGCAAGCGGCGTGAGCGCCTACGTCGAAGTCACCGACCTGCGCCGCCGGTTCGACGTCTCGAAGCCCTGGCTCAACCGGGTGATCGAGCGCGAGCCCCGGAAATTCCTCACGGCGGTCGACCGCGTCGGCTTCGCGATCGAGAAGGGCGAGACCTTCGCGATCGTCGGCGAATCCGGTTCCGGCAAGTCGACGGTGGCCCGCATGGTGGTCGGCCTGCTGCCGCCGAGTGCGGGCGAGGTGACGATCACTGGCGTCTCGATGACCGACCCGCGCCAGGCCGCGGCCCGGCGGCGCCTGCGCGCGCGCATCCAGATGATCTTCCAGGACCCCTACGCGTCCATGAACCCGCGCTGGCGGGTGGGGAAGATCATCGCCGAGCCGATCCGGGCCTTCAACCTGATCCACGGCGAGGGGGCGATCCGCGCCCGGGTGAGCGAACTGTTGGGCCTCGTCGGGCTCCACGCCGACGACGCGCGGAAATACCCGCACGAATTCTCCGGCGGCCAGCGCCAGCGGGTGGCGATCGCCCGGGCGCTGGCGAGCCAGGCCGAGTTCCTGGTGGGCGACGAGCCGACCTCCGCGCTCGACGTCTCGGTCCAGGCGCAGATCCTCAACCTGATGCGCGACCTGCAGGACCGGCTCGGGCTGACCTACCTGTTCATCTCCCACAACCTCGCCGTGGTCCGCCACATGGCGACCCGGGTGGGGGTGATGTATCTCGGCCGCCTCGTGGAAGTCGCGTCCGCCAAGGACCTGTTCGCGACGCCCCGCCACCCCTACACGCGGATGCTCCTCGACGCGGTGCCCGACCTCGCCCATGTCGGCCGCGCCCGGGTGCCGGTCTCGGGCGAGATCCCGAACCCGATCGACCCGCCGCCCGGGTGCACCTTCCACCCGCGCTGCCCGCTGGCCAACGACCGCTGCCGGACCGAGGTGCCGGCGCTCCTCGACGGCGTCGCCTGCCACGCCGTGCAGGAGGGGCGCGCCTGAGGGACCGGCACTGAGCGGCCGCCCGCGGCCTGCCGTTGCGCTCGGCCCGGGCAGGCGCTATGGCCCGTCCCGATGGGGATGGAGTTCCCCGAAACCGCCCGTCAGGGCTGATGACTCCTACCGCGAAACCGGCGGTGGGAGTGCGTCTTGCAAGCACCCGCCGCGACGGCGGGTTTCTCATGCCCGCCCGACGAACTGGAGCGCGCATGTCCTTCACCACCTGCATCCTGGTCATGATCGGCGGAGCCCTCGGCACGCTGGCCCGCTACGTCGTCTCGGTGCTGGCGCTGCCCATCAGCCGCGACCTGCCCTGGGGCACGATCCTCATCAACGTGACCGGCTCGTTCATCATCGGCCTGTTCGGCACGCTGACCCTGGCGCAGGGGCGATTCCCGGTCTCCGAGAACGTGCGCCTGTTCGTGATGATCGGGCTCTGCGGCGGCTACACGACCTTCTCGTCGTTCAGCCTCCAGACCCTCGACCTCATGCGGAACGGCGCGGTGGTCCGCGCCATGGTGAACGTGTGCGCCTCGGTGGTGCTCTGCGTCCTCGCGGTCGCGCTGGGCCACGTCGTGGCGGCCCACTGGAACGGCGGCGCCGTGCAGATCGCCCAGGTGAGCATCGAGGAGGACGGCTGACCGGACGGCGACCCGCAACGGCGGGCATGGGCCGCCGCGGGGCTCACGGGCCCCGGCGCGGCCCGGCCCTCACGCGTCGCGCCACTGCGCGAAGGTCGCGGCCTGGCCCACCGTCGCGCCGTCGCGGTCGAGCTGCCAGACCACCGCCTGGTCGATCCAGAAGCGCCGTCCGTCCTTGGCGATCCGCAGGCCGCGATAGCCGCGGCTGAAGCCGTCCCGGGTGACCGCGTCGAGGAGCCGCTGCCGCTCGGCCCGCTCGGGAGCCTCGGCCGAGAGCCGCGAGGGCAGGCCGACGAGTTCGTCCCACGCGTAGCCGAAGCAGGCCTGCGCGGTCCGGTTGGCGTAGACGAAGCGCGGATCCGCGCCGCCGTCATGGGCGAGCACCGCGAAGGGGGCCTCCGCGTAGAGCCAGTCCGCGTCGGCTCCCGCCGGCACCAGGGACTCGCCGAGTCGCCGCGCGTAGCTGCCGGTGAGCAGGGCGAAGAAGTCCGGGTCGTGCGAGAGGTCCGTCATGATCCGCTACAGGACTGGGTCCGCGTCGATGCGCATGCGCAGGATCGCGTAGGGCGGCTGCTGCAGGTCCCGGCCGCGGTTGAATTCCGGCCGCCGGTTGACCTGGGCCGCCGAGATATAGAGCCAACGGTCCGGGGTAATCCAGAAGGTGTCGGCCCAGACCAGCCGGTCGTCGGCGGCCAGCACCTCCACGGTGCCGTCCGGCAGGCGCCGGCCGACCGCGTTGTGCTCCTGCAGGCTGAGATAGACCCGGTCCTCGGAATCGGTCGTCAGTCCCCCGGTCATGCCCTTCTCGCCGAGATCCCGGACCGCGGCGGCCACGGCCGCGTCCGGGACGTCCGGGTCGCGCAGGGCCGCGGTCTCGACCGCGTAGAGCCGCCGGCTCATCAGCGGCGCGTAGTAGAGGCGGCCGCCGTCCGGGCTGATCGCGATGCCGTTGGCGCCGCCCTTCGGGCTCTTCTCGGGCGCGTCGCCCTTCCGCTCCATCACGGGGCGGCGCTCCACGAACTTGACCAGGCCCTCCTCGGATCGCGTGCTGGCATGGTCCGCGAGGCGCCGCACCACCCGCCCGCTGTCGAGGTCGACCGCCAGGATCGCGCCCGCGCCGGTCTGGCCCTGGTCGGTGACGTAGGCCAGCGCGCGGCCGTCGCGCACGTCGACCCGCAGGTCGTTCAGGGAGGAATCCGGAACCACGCCCGCGTCGAGGGGGATCGTCCGGCGGATGCTGTTCCGGCCGATATCGATCGCCAGGATCTTCGCGCCGCCCGGCACCGGCCGGCCCTTGCCCTCCGGCAGACCGGCATCGAGCACCCAGAGGGTGTCGTGGCGGTCGAAGACGCCGTTGGGGACGTGGAACAGCGACGCCTGCGGCGCCCCCGGATCCGGGCGGTTGGTCGCCGCGTCCGGGTAGGGCTTCACCGACCCGTCGGGCAGCACCTCGCCGAGGGTGATCGGCTCGGCGCCGGTGAAGCGCGGCATCATCACGAAGATCCGGCTGCCCCGGGCGATGGCGAGCCCCGTGGGGGTCGAGGGCGCGTCCGCCGCGACGGCGAGCTCCAGCGTCCCCACCGGCCGGCTCGTCGGGGGCGACGGCGCCGCGGCGCGCGCCGCGGGGGCGGCGAGGGCCGCGAGACCCGTTCCGAGCAGGCGGCGGCGATCGAGGCGCATGGGGATCCTGTCGCGGAGCTTGTCGGGGCGAGGGCCTTGGCGCGCCGCTCAACCCGTGGGGGTGCCGGCCCAACGCGCGGGCCCGGTGCCCGATCCCCCGACGCCGCATCTGGACGGAAGCCCGGCGCAGACCCGCGCGCCCGGCGATCGGGAGCCGCCTGCGGGCGGTCCACAGGTGCCGGGGCGCGACGCTGGCCCCGGCCCGCGGCGGCACGCTAAGCACGGTCGGGCCGGGCGTTCGATTCGGCGCCGCGCGGGCCGCGGCCCGGGCAGGCGATGTGGAGAGGTGGGACACGCATGGATCCCGAAGGATCCGAACCGGCGCCGGAGACCGCGCCCCGGCCCGCCGCCGGACCGCTGCGGGTCCTCGCCCTGGCCGTGCAGAAGGGCGGGACGGGCAAGACCACCCTGGCGGCCTCCCTGGCCGTCGCCGCCGCGGAGGCGGGCGAGCAGGTGACGGCGCTCGATCTCGACCCGCAGGGCTCGCTGGCCGGATGGGGAGCCCTGCGCAAGAATGACGGCAGGAGCGGGAGCGACGCCGTCGCGGTCGACCGGGTCCAGCCCTGGGAGATGGGCCAGCTCTCGGAGATCCTCGGCATCCTCGCCGAGCAGGGCACGACGCTCGCCGTCCTCGACACCGCCGGCAGCGCCTCCGGCCTCGCGCCCGCGCTGAAGGACGCCGATTTCGTCCTGATGCCGGTGCGCCCCTCG
Source organism: Methylobacterium sp. 22177 (assembly GCF_052045615.1). Lineage (NCBI taxonomy): Bacteria > Pseudomonadati > Pseudomonadota > Alphaproteobacteria > Hyphomicrobiales > Methylobacteriaceae > Methylobacterium > Methylobacterium sp. 22177. The sequence goes on from NZ_JBQEPK010000010.1 coordinate 22,797, forward strand.
CGGCTCGACATCGTGGCCGCCCGGCCGACGCTCCAGGCGCTCGTCGGCCTCGGCCTGCGGGAGCGGCTGGCCCTGGTGCTGAACCAGTGCCCGCCGCCGCCCTCGCCGCGCACCAGCGCCTACGCGGCGCAGCTCCGCGCCCTGGGCGTCCTGGCCGAGCCCGGGATCATCCACCGGGTCGACCACCAGGACGCCCTGGCGACCGGGCTCGGCGTCACGGAATTCGCCCCCGGCAGCCAGGCCGCCGAGGAGGTCCGGGCGCTGTGGGCCTGGATCGACGGGAAGATGCGGGCGGCGCCCGCCCGCTGAGATCGGCCCTCCGCCGGGCTCAGCCCTGGCCCAGGGCCGCGAGGATCCGCGCCCAGGAGCGCGTGCCCTTGTGGAAGCTCGTCAGGTCGTACTTCTCGTTGGGCGAGTGGATCCGGTCGTCGTCGAGCCCGAAGCCGATCAGCAGGGTGTCGCGCCCCAGGATCCGCTTGAAGTCGCCGACGATCGGGATCGAGCCGCCCGCGCCGACGGTGACCGCGGGCACCCCCCACTCGTCCTGCAGCGCCGCCTTGGCGGCCCCGAGCTGCGGCATGTCGAAGGGCAGGCTGATCGCCCGCGAGCCCTTGTAGGTGATGACCTCGACCTGGCAGTCCGCCGGCACCCGCGCGCGCACGAAGGCCTCGAAGCTCTCGGCGAGCCGCTTCGGGTCCTGGTCGTCCACGAGGCGGAACGAGACCTTGGCGGAGGCGGTGGAGGCGATCACCGTCTTGGTGCCCTCGCCGGTATAGCCGCCGACGATGCCGTTGGCGTCGCAGGAGGGGCGCGACTGCACCAGCTCGATCGGCATCCGGCCGCGCTCGCCCGCGGGCTCCTTGAGGCCGATCGGCCCGAGCAGCGTCTCCGGCGTCAGGCCGAGGCCGCGCCACTGCTCCAGGACCTCGGGCGGGCGCTCGTGCACGCCCTCGTAGAAGCCCGGGATCGTCACCCGCCCGTCCGCGTCGTGCAGGTCGGCGATGATCTTCGACAGAACGTGGATCGGGTTGCGCGCCGCGCCGCCGAAGAAGCCCGAATGCAGGTCGCGGTCGGCGCAGGTGACCTTCACCTCGAAATAGGCGAGGCCGCGCAGCGACGAGGTGATGGCCGGGGTCTTCCGGTCCCACATGCCGGTGTCGCAGACGAGGACCACGTCGCAGCCGAGTCTCTCGCGGTTGGCCGCGACCCACTCGGGAAGTCCCTGCGAGCCGCTCTCCTCGGCGCCCTCGATCAATATCGTGACGCCGCAGGGCAGCTCGCCGGTCATGGCGATGGTGGCCCGGCAGGCCTCCACGAAGGTCATCACCTGACCCTTGTCGTCGGAGGCGCCGCGCCCGACGATCGTCTTGCCGCCCCGGCCGTCCTCGGCGATGCGCGGCTCGAAGGGCGGCGTCGTCCAGAGATCGAGCGGGTCGACGGGCTGCACGTCGTAATGGCCGTAGAACAGGACGTGGGGCGCACCGGGCTTCGGTTTGTGCGCCAGCACGACCGGATGGAGCGAGGTCTCCTCCACGGAGGTCTCGAAGCCGAGCGCGGTCAGGTCCTGGGCGAGCCAGGCGGCGGCCTCGCGGCACGGGCCGGCATAGGCGGGATCGGTGGAGATCGACGGGATCCGCAGGAAGGCGAACAGCCGCTCCAGGGCGTTCTCCAGGTCCGTGTCGATGTCGTTGAGGATCGCGTCGAGCGCGGCCATCGGGGGGCTCCGGGGTACGGCGTGGACTCTGCGAGAACTCTGCGGGAATTCCGCGCGCACGAGGGTTAGCCGAGGCGGGGCCGCGGCGGCAACGTCGGACGGTGCGGCGGACGGACTTCTGGCCGCCGGCGCGCCGCCATCGCTCACGGGTTGAGAGCGCGCGCCGGAACAGGCGCAGATTGGAATGGTTATCGACCGAAAGCTCAGGCCGACGCCCGCCCGTCTCTCCCGGCTGCCGCTTCGGCCGATCCGTTCCCGCCCGGCTCCGGCCGGCCCAGCCCGTGGACGACATCATGCGACTCGAGACCCAGCCGCCGGTGTCGGCGGACACGCCGATCGGCATCACGCTGACGATCAACGGGCAACGGCGCGAACTCCGGGTCGCGCCGTGGACCACCCTCCTCGACCTGCTGCGCGAGCGGCTCGACCTCACCGGCACCAAGAAGGGTTGCGACCACGGCCAGTGCGGCGCCTGCACGGTGCTGGTGAACGGCACCCGGGTGAATTCCTGCCTGACGCTGGCGGTGATGAAGGACGGCGCCGAGATCACGACCGTCGAGGGGCTCGCCGCCCTCGGCGACCGGGCGGGCAGCAATGCCCTTCACCCGATCCAGGAGGCGTTCATCGAGCACGACGCCTTCCAGTGCGGCTACTGCACGCCGGGCCAGCTCTGCTCGTCGGTCGGCCTGATGAACGAGGGCCACGCCCATACAAGGGACGAGATCCGCGAGGCGATGAGCGGCAACATCTGCCGCTGCGGCGCCTACACCAACATCGTCGACGCCATCGAGGACGTCATGCAGGGAGGCGCCCGATGAACCGCTTCGACTACGTCCGCGCCGGCACGGTGGCGGAGGCGGTGCAGGCCTTCGGGGCCGGCGCGCGCTTCATCGCCGGCGGCACCAACCTGATCGACCTGATGAAGTACGAGGTCGAGAAGCCGGGCCGGCTGATCGACATCACCCAGCTGCCCCTCGACCGGATCGAGGCGCACGGGGACGGTCTCCGGATCGGGGCGCTCGTGACCAACGCCAAGGTGGCGTACGACGATCAGGTCGCGGCCCGCTACCCGCTCCTGCGCAACGCCATCCTGGCCGGCGCCTCGGCGCAGCTGCGCAACGCCGCCTCCACGGGCGGCAACCTGCTTCAGCGGACCCGCTGCTACTATTTCTACGACGTGGCCACGCCCTGCAACAAGCGCGCGCCGGGCTCCGGCTGCCCGGCGATCGGCGGGATGAACCGCATCCACGCGATCTTCGGGACGAGCGAGCACTGCATCGCCACCCACCCCTCCGACATGTGCATCGCGCTGGCCGCCCTGGAGGCCACCGTGCGGGTGAGCGGGCCGCAGGGCGACCGGTCGATCCCGTTCTCCGAGTTCCACCGCCTGCCGGGGGACTCTCCTGAGACGGACACGAACCTCGCCCCCGGCGAGATCATCGTGTCGGTCGACCTGCCGGAGAGCCGCTTCCCGCAGCACTACACCTACCTGAAGCTGCGCGACCGGCTGTCCTACGCCTTCGCGCTGGTCTCGGTGGCGGCGGCCCTGGAGCTCGACGGCGACCGGGTGAAGACCGCCCGGCTGGCGCTCGGCGGCGTCGCCCACAAGCCCTGGCGCAACCGCGAGGCCGAGGCCCTGCTGGAGGGCAAGCCCGCGACCCGCGAGAGCTTCCAGGCGGCGGCCGACCTGATCGTCGCGGAGGCCAAGCCCCAGTCGGAGAACGGCTTCAAGATCGATCTCGCCCGGCGGGCCATCGTGCGCGGCCTCGAGCAGGCCGCCGCCGGCACGCCCCAGTCGCTCAGCGACAAGCGCATCCAGTAGGGCCCGCCATGACCCACACCTCCAGCCCCCAGACCTTCAGCTCCACCGGCCGCGACACCTTCGTCGGCAGCCCGTGCAGCCGCATCGACGGGCCCGCCAAGGTCACCGGCCTCGCCAAGTACGCGGGCGAGTTCGCCGCGCCCGACCTCGCCTACGGCTTCGTGGTGTCGAGTTCGATCGCCAAGGGCCGGATCACCGGCATCGACTCCGCCGAGGCCGAGGCGGTGCCGGGCGTCCTCACGGTGCTCACCCACGAGAACCGGCCGCGCACCGCGTGGCGGGACAAGAACTTCCAGGACCAGGTGGCGCCCCCCGGCTCGCCGTTCCGCGCCCTCTACGACGACCTGATCGTGTTCAGCGGTCAGCCGGTCGCCCTGGTGGTGGCGGAGGATTTCGAGACGGCGCGCTACGCCGCGTCCCTCGTCCGCGTGAGCTACGCGATGGAGGAGCCCGGGACCGACCTGGAGGCCCTGCGCGGCACCGCCTACGACCCGCCCTACAAGCGCACGGGCATCAAGCCGCCGCCGGAGCCCTGGGGCGACGCCGACACGGCGTTCGGCAGCGCGCCGGTCCGCGTGCAGGGCGCCTACAGCCTCGCCGACGAGCACCACAACCCGATGGAGCCGCACGCCTCCACCGTGGTGGTCGAGCAGGACGGCACCTACACGGTCTACGACAAGATCCAGGGCGTCTCGAACAGCCACCAGTACCTCACCAACGTCTTCGGCCTGAAGCCCGATCAGGTGCGGGTGCTCAACCCCTATCTCGGCGGCGGCTTCGGCTCGGGCCTGCGCCCGCAGTACCAGCTGTTCCTGGCGATGCTGGCCGCCCAGGAGCTGAAGCGCTCCGTGCGCGTGACCCTGACCCGCGACCAGTTGTGGAGCTTCACCTACCGGTCCGAGGCGCTGCAGACGATCGCGCTCGGTGCCGCGCCGGACGGGACGCTGACGGCCCTCCGCCACGACGCGGTCCAGGGCACCTCGCAGTACGAGGATTACCAGGAGGTCGTCGTCAACTGGTCGGGTGTCCTCTACCGGTGCGACAACGTCGCCCTCGGCTACCGGCTGGTGAAGCTCGACACGCCGACGCCCGGCGACATGCGCGCGCCCGGCGCGGTGACCGGCGTCTTCGCGATCGAGACCGCGATGGACGAACTCGCCTACGCGACCGGGCTCGACCCGATCGACCTGCGGCTGAAGAACTACGCCGAGTCCGACGCCACCGCCGAGGGCAGGCCGTTCGGCTCGAAGGAGCTGAAGAGCTGCTTCCGGCAGGGCGCCGAGCGGTTCGGCTGGGCGAGGCGCAGCCCCGAGCCCCGCTCCATGCGCGACGGCCGGGAACTCGTCGGCTGGGGGGTGGCCACCGGCATCTGGGAATCGATGATGATGCAGTCGAGCGCCATCGCGACCCTGACGCCGGACGGCCGCCTGACCGTCGGCAACTCCACCGGCGACATCGGCACCGGCACCTACACGATCCTGACGCAGATCGCGGCCGACACGCTCGGCCTGCCGATGGACGCGGTGACGACCAAGCTCGGCGACACCCGCCTGCCGGAGGCCCCGGTCGCCGGCGGCTCGTGGACCGCCGCCTCCTCGGGCACCGCCGTGATGAAGGCCTGCCGCAACGTCGGCGCGCAGGTGTTCAAGCTCGCCCGCGCCATGGAGAACTCGCCGCTCGCCAACGTCGACTTCGACCGGGCCGTGTTCGCGGACGGCCGCATCGCGGTCGCGGGCGACCCGGGCCGCAGCGTCGCGCTGGTGGATGTCCTGCAGGCGGCCGGCGTCGACAAGGTCGAGGCCGTCGAGGAGGCCGGGCCCGACAAGGACTTCAATCAGAAATACGAAGCCTACACCCACTCGGCGATCTTCGCCGAGGTGAAGGTCGACGAGGAGCTGGGCCAAGTCCGGGTCACCCGCATCGTCTCGGCGATCGCGGCCGGCAAGGTGCTGAACCCGAAGACGGCGCGCAGCCAGATCCTCGGCGGCGTGGTGATGGGGATCGGCTCGGCGCTCGAGGAGGAGTCGATGCTCGACCACCGCATCGGCCGGTTCATGAACCACAATCTCGGCGAGTACCACGTGCCCGTCCACGCCGACATCTACGACATCGACGTGATCTTCGTGGAGGAGGAGGACAAGGCGAACCCGCTGGGCGTGAAGGGGCTCGGCGAGATCGGCATCGTCGGCACCGCGGCGGCGATCGCCAACGCGGTCTTCCACGCCACCGGCAGGCGGGTGCGCGACCTGCCGATCACCGTCGACAAGCTCCTGTGAGCGGCGAATGTTTCACAGGAAACATTGACGGTTCGGCAAGGAGTCGGACGCGGGCGCGCCGCCGCGCTGAATCGCTCCGCGCGCGAGGACGGTGATGCGCCCGCGCGCTGCCCTGAGAACCGACACGGGATCGCGGTGAGCCCCCTGCTGGAATCCTGGCGCTTCTGGGCGCTCGCCGCCGCCGGCTTCGCGGCGCTGACCGCGATCCTCGCCAAGGTCGGGGTCGCGGGCGTGCCGTCGGACGTCGCGACCTTCGTGCGCACCGCGGTCATCCTGGTCTTCGCGGGCGCGATCGTGATCGTCTCCGGGCAGGCGGGCGGCCTCGCGCAGGTCACCGGCCGGAGCCTCGCCTTCCTCATCCTGTCGGGGCTCGCCACCGGGGCGTCGTGGCTCTGCTACTTCCGCGCCCTGTCGCTGGGCGACGCCGCCCGCGTCGCGCCGCTCGACAAGCTCAGCGTCGTGCTGGTGGCGATCCTCGGCGCCACCCTGCTCGGCGAGACCCTCAGCCTCGCCGCCTGGGCCGGGGTCGCGCTGATCGCGGCGGGCGCGGCCCTCGTCGCCTCCGGACTGTGAGATCATGCGCGCTGGCGCACCGATCCCTTAACGCGATGCGCGCATCCTGCGGTTGCCTCGCGAAAGGGGACCGTCATGGAATGGGTTTATCGCGGCTTCGAGACCTCGCTTCTCGGTCTCGCCCTCTGTCTCGGGCTCGGCGCCTGCCTGACACTCGGCACCGGGCTCGGCACCGGACATGCACCGGCCGGAACGCTCTCCGTCACCCTGCCGATGCTCACGGTGACCGCCCCCGCGCCCTGAGGCGCGGGACCGGTCCGCGGCGGTGTCAGGCGGCGCCCTGCACGGCGCGGAACATGAAGCTCCGCGCCTCGGCGTCCATCTCCGCCTTGAAGGCGTGGCGGCCCTTCAGCGCCTCGGCGGCCTGGGCGGCCGGCCGCGCGTTGAGCGCGTCGAGGTGGCGCTTGACGTTGGGCAGGTCCCCGAAGGCGCCCTCGCCGAGGATGAAGGGCACCATCCGGGCCCAGCCCCAGACCGCCATGTCGACGATCGTGTAGGTGTCGCCCAGCACGTAGGTGCGGTCGGCGAGGCGCTGGTCGAGGATGCCCCAGTGCCGGCGCGCCTCGAAGGTGTAGCGCTCGGTGGCGTAGGCACCCCCGTCCTGCGCGAAGTGGCGGAAATGCACGCACTGGCCGGAGAACGGCCCGATGCCGGTCGCCACGAACATCAGCCAGGACAGCATCTCGCCGCGGACGGGCTCGCCCTCCGGCAGGAACCGGCCGGTCTTGCCCGCCAGGTACATCAGGATCGCGTTCGAATCGAACACGGTCACGTCGCCGTCGACGATCGCCGGCACCTTCCCGTTCGGATTGACGGCCGTGTAGGCCGGATCGAACTGCTCGCCCTTGCGGGTATCGACCGGCACCGGCTCGTAGGGCAGCCCCATCTCCTCGAGGCAGAGGGCGACCTTCATGGGGTTGGGGCTGAGATTGTAGAAGAATCGAATCACCGCGCTCTCCCTGAACGACGCGGGCAGGATGTCCGGGCCCCGCGCCGGCACAAGGCGCGGGCGCGCAGGGCGGCTATTCCACGACGATCTTGTAGCCGCGTCCCGGCACCAGCGCGGCGCCCCGCTCCAGCCCGTTGAGGACGAGGAACCGGTCGAGCGACCGGTCGGGCACCGCCATGCGGCGGGCGAGGTCCTCGGCGCTGGGCGAGGCGGCCTGGACCACCTGCAGCCGCAGGGGGCGCAGGACCGCCTCGTCGGGCGCGACCGCGACCAGGGTCGCGGTCCAGCGGCGGAAGGCCGGGTCGGGGTCGGTGGCGCCCTTGGCGGCCATGATCATCCGGTAGGTCGAGTCCCCGATCCGGATGGCCGCGAGGCGGAAGGTCCACTCCTTCCCCCGCGACAGCGCGAAGGCCGCCGGGTGGCCGGCGACGTCCCGGGTCTCGAAGCCGGCCGGGTCGAAGGCGTCGTTCCAGCTCGCCTTGAGCACCGCCTCGAGGGGCTGGCCGTCCTTCGCCTCGATCTGATCGAACAGCAGGCGCCGGCCGCCGTCCTGGGTGGTGCCGAGCACTGCCGAGCGGGTGTTCTCCAGGGTGAAGCCCTCCGGCACCTCGAAGGCGATGCCGAGGCCGGGATGGATGAAGCGGTGCCCGCGCACCGCGCCGTCGCGCGGGTTGTCGCCGTAGGCGAGCCCGTCCACCGCCGCGAGGTAGGCGGCGCGGTCGTCGGTGCCGATGCCCGGCGCGCCGATGCGGCGGGCCGCCCGGGTGACCTGATTGATGCGCTCGGCCGTGCCCGGGTGGGTCGCCAGCATGTCGGGCGCGCCGGCGCTGCCGGACTTCAGCCCCGTCGAGCGGTTGAGCGCGGCGAGGAAGCGCCCGGCCGCGAACGGATCGTAGCCGGCCTTGGCGAGAGTGCGCACGCCGGTGGCGTCGGCCTCCAGCTCCTGCTCGCGGGAGAACCGGGCGAGCGCGAAGCGCGACTGGCTCTGCAGCTGCGCGCCGGTATCGGGGTCGTTCAGCACGTCGGCCACGACGCGGCTGACGAGCGCCGAGCGCAGCTCGAGCTCGCTGCGGGCGGTGGCGTGGTTGAGGGTCACGTGGGCCATCTCGTGCGCCAGCACGGCCGCCACCTCGGAGGTGTCGCTCGCCAGGGCCACGAGGCCGCGGGTGACGTAGAGCCGCCCGTTCGGCAGCGCGAAGGCGTTGACCACCGGCGAGTCGAGGAGCGTCACCGTGTAGGCCTGGTCGGGCCGGTCGCTCGCCTTCACGAGGCGGTCGGTCACCTCGGTCAGCATCCGCGTGACGTTGGGGGCCCGGGCCTCGCCCCCGAAGGAGGCCACGAGCTTGAGGTGGTCGGCATCCGCGGCGCGCTCGCGGCCGGTGGTGCGCGGCGCCTCCGCGGGCACCCGCACCACGGCCGGCCGCACGGTCGCCTCGGTCTGGTCGGCGACGCAGGCGCCGAGCAGCAGGGCGAGGCCGCCCAGCGCCGCCGCGCCGAGGGCGCGCCGGCCCGCCGCGCGGGTCCGCCCCGCGATGATGTGCCCCGTGATCCCGCCCATCGCGATCAGCGCCGCAATCCCCGTTCCCCCTCCGGATCGGCCTCCGGCCGGTCCGTCTCCCCGAGCGTCTCGAGCCCGTCGAGGGCGACCTCCAGGGTCGGGCCGCGCCGGACCTCCAGGAGGCCGCGCACCCGCACGCGCCGGCCTTCGAGCGAGGCCGCACTCAAACCACGGGCGCGCATCATTCGCCAAGTGCGTTTCGATACCGTCACCGTGAGGCCGTCCGTGCCGCGGGCCGCGAAATCGAGATAGGTGCGCGCGCCGCGCTCGCCGACGTGGCGGATCCGGCCCTCCGCGACGACGAAGCGCCCGGCCCGCGCCCGGAGCGCCGGACCGTCCCGCGCCGCCGGGAGCGCGACGCTCCAGAGACCGAGTCCGCGCGCTCGGGCGGCCGCCTCCACGAGGCGCAGGCCGGGCCGGCAGAGCGAATCGGCCTCGTTCGCGTCCGCGTAGGCGAGCCCGGCCGCGATGAGGCCGCCCGCGAAGTCCGCGTCGTCCTCCGCGGCCAGGAGATCGGCCCGCACGCGATCCCACCGGTCGGGCTGCCCGCGGGGAACCACCGTGACCCGGGCGCCCCGCCGGGCCTCGAGCCAGGCCAGCGCCGCGGCTTCGGCCTCCGGCGCGTCCGGCCAGCGCAGCGAGTCCAACACCGCGCGGAGGCCCGAGACCAGGCGGATCTCGCCCCGGGGCCCGATCCCGGCCACGACCTCGTCGCGCGCCGGCCCGGTCGCGCAGTCGGACGGGCCGGCCCCCGGCGCGGCGCGTGCCGGACGAATCGGCACCGCGGCGAGCGACGCCGCCATCAGGGCCGCCAGCGAGGCTGCCAGCATGACCGCCGCGCTCCCGCGCATCGATTCCCCCGAGATCGCAGGCCCCGACACCGCGCCTCTCCACCGGGCGCGGTTGGCCTCGGCCGGCGAGAATGCTATGGAGCGCGCGGTCGTCTCCGTAGCTCAGCTGGACAGAGCACAGGTTTCCTAGAAGCTTCAATTGGGCGTCGCGCCGGGAAACCGCGCGGCGGATCCGCTCAAAGTCGGGGAAAGCTTCCGGCATCGACGCGCCGCCGTCCGATGCTCTGCCGATCCCGAGCCAAGCCCGCGCGGCGCCCCGGCGTTCTGCGGGAAGGTGTAGAGACTAGACGGGCGGCACCTAACGGTCGGATGCAATCCGGCCCACGGTGAAGGGATAGTCCAGGCCACGAACGCGGACCTTCGGGACGCGGCGGCGAAAGCCGAAGTGGTATGAAACCTGGGGTCGCAGGTTCGAGCCCTGCCGGGGACACCAAGTTGTCTCGTCTCGCAGATCTCGCGGTTGCAGAGCCGTGAGCAAATCGTCCACCACGTCGGGCGCCTGCCGGTGACAAGTACCGAGGGCCGCGCTAAGCTTTGCCGCCAGGATTCATGGCGGGGGGTGGACGAGCACTTCATGGCGGGCCAGAAGACCGATCAGCGCGACGTCTATGTCGGGCAACGCATCGCCGAGCAGCGCCGGAAGGCATCGCTCACACAGCGCCGCGTCGCGCAGAGCTTCGGTATGTCTGCAGCTCAGCTCCAGAAATACGAGAAGGGTACCAACCGGATCAGCGCCGTCCATCTCGATATCTTCTCGCGGATGACCGGCGTGCCGATGGATTACTTCTTCAAAGGAATGCCCCGGAACGATGACTTCATCGCGCCGGGCTTCAGCGAGCGCGAGCAGTCCACCCTGTCGGAAGCCGGGTTGAAGGGGTTGGCGGAAGTCGTGGGCCGCCACATCACCGAGAACTTCTCCGAGGAGGCGCGCCGCGACGTGGCCGACGCGATCCGGGCGCTCGAGAGCAAGCTCGGCGGCTGAGCCGGCGGCGATCCCCGCGGGCCGGTTCGATCGTTCTTCCGGTCGCTTCGTCCGTTATAGCGGATCCGTTCGTTCCTCCATCTTGACCGCCTCCCGGTCGGGTGCGAGAACCCCGGCCCCATGAAGGGTCAAACGCCGCGATCGCGACGGCGTACCTCTGCAGCCGAGGCCGTCCGATGCCGCGTTCCAACTACCTGTTCACCAGCGAGTCCGTGTCCGAGGGGCACCCCGACAAGGTCTGCGACAGGATCTCGGACACCGTGGTCGACGCCTACCTCGCGGCGATGCCGGAGGCGCGGCTCGGCGTCGAGACGCTCGCCACGACCAACCGCATCGTCATCGCCGGCGAGGTGCGCGGACCCGATTCGGTGACCTTCAAGGACCTCGAGGCCCTGACCCGCGAGGCCGTGAAGGACATCGGCTACGAGCAGTCGGGCTTCCACTGGAAGAACAACGACGTCGCGATCCACCTGCACGCCCAGTCGGCCGACATCGCCCAGGGCGTGGACGCGGCCGGCAACAAGGACGAGGGCGCGGGCGACCAGGGTATCATGTTCGGCTACGCCGCCGACGAGACGCCCGAGTTGATGCCGGCGCCGATCTTCTACGCCCACAAGATCCTCAAGGACCTCGCCGACGCCCGCAAGGCGAGGCAGGGCGATGCCGCCAAGCTCGGGCCCGACGCCAAGAGCCAGGTCACGGTCCGCTACGAGAACGGCCGCCCGGTCGAGGTCACCCAGATCGTGCTGTCGACCCAGCACCTCGACGAGTCCCTCGACTCCGCGGACGTCCGCGCCATCGTCGAGCCCTACATCCTGAAGGCGCTGCCGCAGGGCTGGGTCAACGAGGGCACGGTCTGGCACGTGAACCCGACCGGCAAGTTCGTGATCGGCGGCCCGGACGGCGATGCCGGCCTCACCGGCCGCAAGATCATCGTCGACACCTACGGCGGCGCGGCCCCGCACGGCGGCGGCGCGTTCTCCGGCAAGGACCCGACGAAGGTCGACCGCTCGGCGGCCTACGCGGCGCGCTACCTCGCCAAGAACGTGGTGGCCGCGGGCCTCGCCAGCCGCGCCACGATCCAGCTCGCCTACGCGATCGGCGTCTCGAAGCCGCTCTCGATCTACGTGGACCTGCACGGCACCGGCACGGTCGACGAGGCCAAGCTCGAGGCCGTGCTGATGGACGCCATGGACCTGTCGCCCCGCGGCATCCGTACGGCGCTCAGCCTGAACAAGCCGATCTACGCGCGCACCTCGGCCTACGGCCATTTCGGCCGCGCCCCCGAGGCCGACGGCGGCTTCTCGTGGGAGCGCACCGACCTCGCCGGCAAGCTGAAGTCGGCGCTGGCCTGAGGGCGGCCTCCGCGCGGCCCCGGGCCGAGGCGCGGGCCGGAGATCGGCGGCGCGCCGGGGCGACGTGAACGCGGGGCGGGCGGTGCGCTGAGCGCCGCCCGGTTCCGCTCCGGAAACCAGCGGCGCCCGCGATCCGGCATCCGGCGCTGGGCGCCGCGGCGCGTCCGACGCGATGGCGCCCGCGCGCGGGTGCCGCGCGTGCGCATCAGGTCGCGGCGCGTCGGGCGCGGTGTCCCGGTTGGCGTCCCGCCGACGCTCCGCGTGGCCCGCCGGGACGCGGGCCGCGTCGCATCTCCGAGGTAGACTGAGCCGGTGGACACCGACACCCCTGGACGCCCCGAGCACCCGGCCGAGGAGCCGGAGCGCGCCTTCTTCGGGCGGCGCAAGGGCAAGCGCCTGCGCGGCCAGCAGGAGCGCCGGCTCGCCGAATTGCTGCCGGCCCTGCGGGTCGACCTGCCGCCGGGCGAGGCGATCCTCGATCCGCGCGCGCTGTTCCCGGCCATGCCGGGGCCGCCCGAGGCGCTCTGGCTGGAGATCGGCTTCGGCGGCGGCGAGCACCTCGCCGCCCAGGCGGCCGCGCGGCCGGATATCGGCATCATCGGTGCCGAGCCCTTCGTCAACGGCGTGGTCAAGCTGCTGGCGGCCGTCGAGGCGCAGGGGCTGCGCAACGTCCGCATCCGCGACGAGGACGTGACCGCCCTGCTGGCGCGCCTGCCGGATGCCTGCCTCGACCGGGTCTACCTGCTCTATCCCGATCCCTGGCCCAAGCGGCGGCAGCGCAAGCGCCGGTTCGTCTCCGACGCCTCCCTCGCCGAGATCGGCCGGGTCCTGAAGGACGGGGGCCTGTTCCGCTTCGCCAGCGACATCGACGACTATGCCGGCTGGACGCTGGTCCGGGCCGCGCGGTGCCCGGTCCTCGCCTGGACGGCGCGGGACGCGCGGGACTGGACGCGGCCTTTCCCGGGCTGGCCCGGCACGCGCTACGAGGCCAAGGCGCTGGAAGCGGGCCGCCGGCCGACCTACCTGGAATTCGTCCGCCGCCCCCGGTGACGGCCCGCGCGGGCGGGTCGCGCGGGTGCCCGGTCGCCGCAGGCGGAGCGGAACGCCTTGCCACGGTCACGCTCGGGCGCCATCCTCAGGGCTCGCCGCGGTCCCGGATCGTGGCGGGAGGGGGCCATCTCCGGCGGGAGCGTGCCACGGCACGTTCGAGGATTCTTCCGAGTGAATGAGAGGGTGGGGCAGGACCCGGCGGCGGAGGACCCGTTTCGCGCCGGCTTCGACGAGGCCGCGATCGGCCTCGCCGTGCTGTCGGCGGACGGGGCGGGGATCGTCGCCGCCAACCGCGCCCTGCACGATCTCGTCGGCTGGCCGCCGGGCACGCTGTCCGGGCGGGCGGCCGCCGAACTCCTGAACGAGGGGCCCGACGGCCTCCGGGACGGTCTCCAGGTCTGGCGCCGGGCGGACGGGGCACCCCTCGACGTGCGGGTCCGGCGCGCGGGCCGGACCCTGGTGGTCGAGGCGGTCGACGTGGACGCGGCGGCCCATTCCGAGGCGAACCGCGAGGCCCTGGCGGCCGCCGGGCTCGGGGAATGGCGCTGGGACCGCGCGACCGGCCTCCTCACCCTGTCGCGCCGCGCCGCCCGCATCCTCGGGCGGCCGCCGGGCCGGTCCGTCTCGTGGGAGGAATTGAAGACGGGCCTGTCGCAGGCGGAACTCGCGCGCCTGCGCGCGCTGATCGCCGAGGCGGACGGGACCGACGAGCCCTATCAGTTCGACACGGCCACCACGGTGGCCGGACGGACCGTGATCCTGCGGGTCCGGGGGCAGGCCGTGCCGGGCCCCGACGGCACGCCGGCCGGTATGGTCGGCATCCTCCAGGACATCACCACGCGGGTCGAGGCCCGGGACGAGATCCTGTCCCGCGACCAGCGCCTGCGGGTCGCCACCACGGTCGCCCGGCTCGGCATCTTCGAGTGGCACATGCTCGAGGACCAGGCGATCTGGGAGAACGAGCACATGTACGAGATCTTCGGGCACGCGCCCGAGGACGGCACGATCGGCAAGAACGAGTTCCTCAACGACATCCTCCACCCCGACGACCGCCCCGCCGTCCGCCGGGCGATCTCCCAGGCGCTGCGGGAGGACGGGGATCTGCACATCAGCGGCCGGATCCGCCGCAAGTCCGACGGCGTGTGGCGCACGATCGACATGGCCGGCCGGTTCGAGCGCGACGCCCCCGGCCGCCTGCCCCGCCGCCTGATCGGCGTCGTCGCGGACGTGACCGACCGCCGGGTCGCGGAGGAGCGCCAGAGCCTGCTGATCCGCGAGCTCCACCACCGGGTGAAGAACACGCTGGCCACGGTCCAGGCCATCGTGGGCTCCACCGCGCGGACGGCGTCGAGCATCGAGAGCTTCTACGAGGCGTTCGTCGGGCGCATCAAATCCCTGGCGCACACGCACTCGGTCCTCACCGAGGACACGTGGCAGACGGCGTCGCTGGCCAACCTCCTGCGCAACGAGCTGAAGCCCTACGCGGAGGTGGCGCCGGACGGCGGCGCCGAGGGCCGCATCAGCCTCGACGGGCCGGCGATCGACCTGCCGTCCGAGATCGCGGTGCCGATCGGCATGGCGATCCACGAACTCACCACCAACGCGGCGAAGTACGGGGCCCTGTCGAACCGCACCGGCCGGGTGGCGGTGGAATGGTCCCTGGAGCCCGGGGGGCCGGCCGGGATCCTGCGGTTCTCATGGCGCGAGACCGGCGGCCCTCCGGTCGCGCCGCCGAGCCGCCAGGGCTTCGGCTCGCGCCTGCTGCAGCGCGTCCTGATCACCCAGGTCCAGGCCGAGGTGACCACCGACTACGCCCCCGGGGGCTTCTCCCTGACCATGCGGGCCCCGATCCCGCCGCGCAACGACAGCCTCAACCCCCTGGTGTGAGGCCGCGGCCGCCCTCAGGGCGGGTTCAGGCCGCGCCGCGGGTCCCGGACTCGCCGCCGCCGTCCACGAAGGCCTTCAGCTCGTCGAGGGACGCGAAGGTGAAGCGGCCCTGCGGCGTCTCCGCCTCGATCGAGCCGTCCTCGAACATCACGTAGGTGTTGCCGCCCGAGGCGTAGCGCCCCACCACGGTGCGCGGGGCGGCCTGCGGGGCCGGCTCGGGCTCGGGGGGCGTGTCGAGGCTCGGGCGCAGGGCCGGCGGCTCCTCCGCGGCGGCCTTCCCGGGCTCCTCCAGCGGGGGCGGAGGCGGCTCGGGGGCGGCGAACAGGTCGTCCTCGGGCGTGATCGCGCGCTCGGTCGGCGCGTCCGGCTCGGGCCGGCGATCCGCCTCCGGAACGCGGACGGGCGGGGCCACGGGCGCCGGCTCGGCCGGGGCCGGCTTCGGGGACTCGACCGCGCCGAGTTCCGGGAAGGGGGCGCGGGCCTCGTCCGGGCGGAGTTCCAGGCTCGGCTCGATCCGGGGCCGCTCGGGATCGAAGGACGGCTCGACCACCGAGGGCACGATGAAGGCGGGCGCCGCCGGCAGGACCGGCGGCAGCCGGGTCCGGGCCTCGTCGACGGGGGCCGGGGCCGGCGCCGCGTCGGGGGCCGGCCGCTCGCCGGCCGCCGGGGCGCGCCCGAACGCCCGCTCCACCCGCCGGAAACCGAGCGCCACGACGCCGAGGCCGAGCAGCACCGCGCCCGACGAGGCCGCGACCGAGCCCGCGATCACCATCGCGAGTCCGCTCTCCAGACGCACGTACGGGAAGCCCTGGATCACGGCGGCGCAGCCCCCGATGATCATGGCGGCGGCGAGCGCGAACAGCGCAGCGATCATGTTACTCTCTGACACGGGCCGGCTGACGGCCGGCGCTCAAGGCGTGCCGCACAGTAAGGCCTAGCCGTCATATTGCAAAACTCGGGGCCGAGATGTTCGGGAAACCGGAATAGTCCGGATCTGCGCCGGCTATGCCCGGACCGGCCGACCCGCGGATCCGCGCCCGGATCAGCGGGGCGGCGGAACTTCCCGCGCCGCCGTGGCGGAACGGCGTTGCCGTCCCGCGGCCACCGACTTACCTAGCGGGCTCTCGACTCGGGAGCCCCCGCCGGGGACGAGGCCGCCCCCTGCTAAGCGGAGATAGACGCGATGACCTTCACCCTGCCGGAACTGCCCTACGCCTACGACGCGCTGGGGCCGTACATGTCGAAGGAGACCCTCGAGTTCCACCACGACAAGCACCACAAGGCCTATGTCGACACGGGCAACAAGCTGCTTGAGGGCACGGATCTCCAGGGCAAGAGCGTCGAGGAGATCGTCAAGGCCGCCTACAACACGAATCAGCCGCTCTTCAACAACGCCGGCCAGCACTACAACCACATCCACTTCTGGCAGTGGATGAAGCCGAACGGCGGCGGCGCGATCCCCGGCGCCCTCGCCAAGAAGATCGACGAGGATCTCGGCGGCGCCGAGAAGTTCAAGGCGGACTTCATCCAGGCGGGCGTCGGCCAGTTCGGCTCGGGCTGGGCGTGGCTCGCCGTCAAGGACGGCAAGCTCGCGATCATGAAGACCCCGAACGGCGAGAACCCGCTGGTCCACGGCGCTCAGCCGATCCTCGGCGTCGACGTGTGGGAGCACTCCTACTACATCGACTACCGCAACCGCCGGCCCGACTACCTGAAGGCGTTCATCGAGAACCTCGTGAACTGGGAGCACGTGGAGAAGATGTACGCCGAGGCGACCCGCTGAGGCGTATCGCCGGTGCCGCGGTCCCTGTGTCCGCGGCACCCTTGAGGTGGCGCACGAAACCGGCTCTTGATGCGCCCGACGCCGGATGACCCGGTGCGGAAGGGTCCGGCCATTTCCTTACGATCGACACGCGCGACGCTTCGACCGTGCTCCCGCCCGCCCCCGCCGAGGGGCGAGGGGCCGGGCGAGCGCCCCGCCCGATGATCCGCTCCATCCTGTCCGTCGGCGGCTGGACCCTGGTCTCGCGCGTCACCGGCTTCGCCCGCGACGTGGTGATGGCCGCCGTCATGGGCGCCGGGCCCCTGGCCGACGCCTTCGTGGTCGCCTTCCGGCTCCCGAACCATTTCCGCGCGATCTTCGGCGAGGGCGCGTTCAACACCGCCTTCGTGCCGGCCTATGCCGGGCTCGCGGAGGCTGGCGAGCCCGGGGCGGCGCACCGCTTCGCCGACCGGGTCTTCACCCTGATGCTGATCGTGCAGCTCGTGCTGCTCAACCTCGCCCTGCCGGCCATGCCCTGGGTGGTCCACGCCCTGGCGCCGGGCTTCGCGGAGGATGGCGAGCGCTTCCAGCTCGCCGTGGCGCTGACCCGCATCACCTTCCCGTACCTGCTGTTCATGACGCTGGTGACGCTGCTGTCGGGCATCCTGAACGCCCACCGGCACTTCGCCGTGGCGGCGGGCGCCCCGGTCCTGCTCAACCTCGCCATGCTGGCGGCCTTGAGCGTGAGTTTCCTGTTCCCGAACGCGGCCTACGCCGCCGCCTGGGGCGTCGCGGTCTCGGGCGTGCTCCAGTTCGGCCTGCTGTGGTGGGGCTGCCGCCGGGTCCGCGTGATGCCGGACCTCGCGGTGCCGCGCCTCGATCCCGCGCTCAAGCGCTTCTTCGTCGTGCTCGGGCCGGCGGTGGTCGGCTCGGCCGGCTTCCAGATCGCGGCCTTCGCCGACACGATCATCGCGAGCTGGCTGCCGACCGGGGCGGTCTCGGCGCTCTACTACGCCGACCGGCTCTACCAGCTGCCCTTCGGGGTCATCGCCATCGCGGCCGGCACGGTGCTGCTGCCGGAGATGAGCCGCCGGATCGCGGCCGGCGACGTGGCGGGCGCCCACGCGGCGCAGAACCGGGCCGCGGGCTTCTCCCTGGCCCTCTCGGCGCCGTTCACCGTCGCGTTCCTGACCATCCCGGGCCTGATCATGGCGGCGCTGTTCCAGCGCGGCGCCTTCAGCGCCGAGGACACGGCGCGGGCGGCCTCGGTGCTGGCGGCCTACGGCTTCGCCCTGCCGGCGGTCGTGCTGGTGCGCAGCGCCGTGGCGAGCTTCTACGCCCGCCAGGACACCAAGACGCCGCTCTGGGCCTCGCTGACCGCGATCGGCGTCAACGTCGCCCTGAAGCTGTGGCTCACCGGCCCCTACGGCGTGACCGGCCTCGCGCTCGCCACCGCGGTCGCCCAATGGGTGAACCTGCTGCTGCTGCTCGTCCTGGCCAAGCGCCGGGACTGGACGGCGCCGGGGCGCGCGCTCGGCCTCACCGTCGCCGGGGTGGCGCTGGCCTGCCTCGGGCTGGCGGCGGTCGCCGTCTACGGCCAGGGGCTCGTCCAGGCGCTGGTGCCGGCCCTCCCGCACGGGCGCGACCTCGTCGTCCTGGCGGTGCTGGGACTCGCCGGTGCCCTGGTCTACGGCGGCCTGCTGGCGGGCCTGCTGCACCTGTTCGGCCTGCGCCTGCGCCGGGCCTGAATGACCCGGCCGGACTCGCCGCCGCGCGGGTCCGGCCCCAGATCGGGCGAGAGCACCCAGTGAGGAACGCCATGACCGACGCAGCAAAACCCCTCGCGGGCGTGAAGGCCGCGGTGTTCGACGCCTACGGCACGCTGTTCGACGTGAATGCCGCGGTCCAGCGCTACGCCGAGGCGGTGGGGCCGGACGCCGCCCACCTCTCCGAGGTCTGGCGCAACAAGCAGCTCGAGTACAGCTGGACCCTGTCGCTGATGGGCCAATACGCCGCCTTCTGGGACCTCACCGTGCGGGCCCTCGACTATGCCCTGGCGATCCACCCGAACGTCGATCCCGGCCTGCGCGAGCGGCTCCTCGACGCCTACCGCGACCTCGAGGCCTACCCGGAGGTCCCGGGCGTGCTGGCGGCCCTGCGCAAGCGCGGCATCCGCACCGCCGTCCTCACCAACGGCAACGCCGCCATGGTCGACCGGGCGGTCGCCTCGGCCGGGCTCGCCGACCACCTCGACGCGGTCCTCTCGGTGGACGACGCGCAGGTGTTCAAGACCCATCCCGACGCTTACCGGATCGCCCTGACCCGGCTGGCGGTGGGGCAGGGCGACGTGCTGTTCTGCTCGTCGAACCGCTGGGACGTGGCGGGGGCAGGGGCCTTCGGCTTCCGGACCGCCTGGGTCAACCGCAAGGGGCTGCCCGACGAGTATGCCGACCTCGCGCCCACGGTCGTGGTCGAGTCCCTCGACGGGCTGCTCTGACGGGCTGCTCTGACGGGCTGTCCGCTGAGCGTCCCCGATCCGAGACACGGCCGGCGTCGGGACGTCGCCACGGCAGCGTCTCGCCTCAGGCTGGAGCGACCGCGGGCCGCCTTATCCGGCACACAATTCAATTGGCCCACTTCGCGGATTCTTAATCCTCCCGGTGTTGGATCATCCTCAACACGAACGGGAGATGTTTCGCGTGTCCTTGAACGGTTCCTTCACGACGATCCGCGCTGGGGCCGCAGCCCTCGCGGCGACCCTGGTGCTCGGGGCGGTCGCCCCGGCCGCCGCCCGCGACCAGACCGGTGCCATCGTCGGCGGCCTCGCGGCCGGCGTCGTCGGCGGCATGGTCGGTAGCGCCCTCGTCAACGGCGCGAACCCGCCGCCCCCGCCGCCGCCGCCGGAGTACCGCCCGCGCCGCGTCGTGGTCGAGGAGCCCGAGACCATCGTGGTGCGCGAGCGCCGCGGCCCGATCTGCCACTACGAGCGCCGCAAGGAGTGGCTCGGCGACGGCGAGTTCACCTACCGCCGCGTCGAGGTCTGCGAGTAAGTCGCTACCGCGGGTATCGAATCGGCGCCGCGTCCCCCGGGGGCGCGGCGCGTCTCATTTCACGACCAGCCAATCCTCGACCACGAGGGCGTCGAGGCCGGTGGTGTAGAACATCAGGATCGCGTCCTCCGCGCCGTGGAGGATCGGCTTGCCCATCACGTTGAAGCTCGTGTTGAGCAGGATCGGCACGCCGGTGATCTCCGCGAAGGCGCCGATCAGGGCCGCGTAGGCCGGATTCCGCTCCGCCGTGACGCTCTGGAGCCGGCCGGTGCCGTCCGCGTGGACCACCGCCGGGACGCGGCCGCGGACCGCCGCGCGCCAGACCAGGGTGCGCTCCATGTAGGGGCTGTCGGCGTAATCCTCGAACCAGTCCGGCCCGGCCTCCGCCAGGATCGACGGCGCGAACGGCCGGAACGCCTCCCGGTACTTCACCTTGGCGTTGAGCGCGTCCTTGGCGCCCTCCGGCCGCGGATCGGCCAGGATCGACCGGTTGCCGAGCGCCCGGGGCCCGAACTCCGCGCGGCCCTGCACCCAGCCGACGAGGCCGCCCTCGGCCAGGATCCGCGCCGCCGCGCGCGTCGCCTCCGCGTGGCCGACGCGCTTGGCCCGCGGCTCCTGCTCGGCGAGCCGCTCCATCGCGCCGGTCGGGACCCGGGAGCCCAGATAGGGGGAGAGCGGGCGCTGCGCCGGCGGCGGCCCGGCCCAGTCCGGATGGTCCTCCGCGTAGGCGAGCCACGCCGCGCCGACCGCGTTGCCGTCGTCCGCCGGGGCCGAGGGCACGTGCAGCCGGGTGAAGCCGGACCGGCCGAGCACCCGGCCGTTGTAGGAGGAGTTGAGCCCGCAGCCGCCCGCGATCACGAGGTTCTCGGACGGCGCCAGCGCGCGGGCCTCCGCCACCAGCGCGTCCATCAGCGTCGCGAACAGGTCCTGGCCGCAGCGGGCGAGGTCGGCCCACCCCGCCTCCAGGGCATCCGCGGGGCGGCGGGCGCGGATCTCCGCGGCGACCGCCCGGATCGTCTCCGCGTCGGCGTAGCGCAGGCGGTGGCCCTCGACCGTGCAGAGCCGGCCGAGCAGGGCGGCGAGGTCCGGGTCGGGACGGCCGTAGGGGGCGAGCCCCATGATCTTCCACTCCTCGCCCTTCACCTGGTCGAAGCCGGCGAGGTCGGTGATCAGCCCGTACAGGAAGCCCAGCGAGCCGCGCCCGCGGTGGCGGCGCAGCTCCGTGATCTGGCCGCCCTCCAGGCGGTAGATCGCCGCCGCGCCGGTCTCGCCCATGCCGTCGACCACCAGGGCGGTGGCCGTCTCGAACGGGCTGCCCCACAGGCCGTAGGCGGCGTGGCACAGGTGGTGCGGGTAGCGCCGCTGCCCGGCGACGGTCGCCCGGGGCGCCGCGCCGGCGATCCGCGCCTCCTGGTTCAGGGCCAGCAGGGTGCCGTGGCCGGCCCGCTCCTGCGCGCCGTGGAGGTCGGCGATGAACACCCGCTCGGCCTGCTCGGGCACGTAGGAGCGGTTGAGCGCCGTGGTGTGGGCCGAGAGCGCCATGAGGTCGAAGGCCCCGGCGCCGGCCTGGCCCCGCAGGAAGTCGGTGAATTGCGGGCCCCAGGTGGAGGCGACGACGAGCTCGGAGCCCGGCGGGACGTGCGCCTTCAGCAGCGCCGCCATCACGGCCGGGGGGTCCGGCTCGCAGTTCGGCGCGCGCTTGTACTGCAGGGCGCGCTCCGCCGCCTCGGCGAAGAGCAGGGTGCCGTCGGGCCCGACCAGGGCGACGGCCGGGTCGTGGAAGGTGGTGGCGAGGCCGAGATAGAAGCGCATGTCGACGCGGCCTAGCGCATTTTCGCGCCGGACGGAGCCCGGCACGTGTGAGAGGTGCCGACAGCCGCCCGCTAGTGCGGGGTGGCGCGGCGCTTCGTGACGAGAAGGATCGCCGCGCCGGCGAGTCCCGACAGGGCCGAGCCCGCGAGCACGCCGAGCTTCACGGCGGTCTCGTGCTGCGGGTCCGGGAAGGCGAGGCCGCCGATGAACAGGCTCATGGTGAAGCCGATGCCGCACAGCACCGCGACCCCGTAGACCTGGCCCCAGCCGGCCCCGGCCGGGCGCTTGGCCCATCCCAGCGCCACCGCCAGCCGCAGGCTCGCGAACACGCCGGCCTGCTTGCCCAGGAACAGGCCCGCCGCGATGCCGAGCGTCACCGGCTGGAGCAGGGCCTCGGGGGTGAGGCCGGAGAGGTCCACGCCCGCATTGGCGAAGCCGAAGACCGGCACCACCCCGTAGGTGATCCAGGGCGCGAGGGCGTGCTCCAGCCGGTGCAGGGGCGAGTGCGCGTCCTCCGGCCGGCCCGGGCTGACCCGGATCGGGACGGTGAGCGCGAGCAGCACGCCCGCGATCGTCGCGTGGATCCCGGAGCGCAGCACGAGGACCCAGAGCACGAGGCCGAGGAGCCCGTAGGCCGGAAGCCACCCGATCCCCGCCCGGTTGAGGCCGTAGAGGCCGGCCAGCACCAGGGCGGCGAGCCCCAGCGCGGCGAGGTCGAGGCCGGAGCTGTAGAACAGCGCGATCACCACGACGGCGCCGAGGTCGTCGACGATGGCGACCGCGCTGAGGAAGATCTTGAGGGAGACCGGCACCCGCGACCCGAGGAGCGCCAGGACGCCCAGCGCGAAGGCGATGTCGGTGGCCGCGGGAATAGCCCAGCCCCGCAGGGTGCCGGCGCCGAGGTTGGCGAGCGCGTAGAACGCGGCCGGAACCGCCATGCCGCCGAGCGCCGCGAAGCCGGGCAGGACCCGGTCGGGCCAGGTGCGCAGCCGCCCGTCCAGCGCCTCGCGCTTGATCTCCAGCCCGACCAGCAGGAAGAAGCCGGCCATCAGGCCGTCGTTGATCCAGTGCTGGACGCTCAACGGGCCGAGTTCGGCGTGGAGGGCGTGCGCGTAGGTCCCGGCCAGCGGGCCGTTGGCGACCACCAGCGCCAGGGCCGCCGCCGCCATCAGGATCAGCCCGCCCGCCGCCTCGCCGGCGAGCAGCGTGCGGATGATCGAGAGGGGGCGCGGGCCGCGCCGCGGCGGGGGGCTGTCGGGGGTGGGCGACGTCATCGCGGCAGGCCTTGCCGCGCATCGCGGGGACGCGCAAGCGACTGGCCGAAGTCCCGCTCGAAGCCCTACGACGTCCGCCCCAGGGCAGCGCGGATCAGCGCCAGCCCGTCCGGGCTCGACCACGCGGCCGGCCCCTTCATCACCCCGATCGTGCAGCCCTGCGCGTCGACCAGCATCGTGGTCGGCAGGCCGGGCGACTGCGTGTCGCGCTGGAGGATCGGCAGCACGCGGCCGCCGGGATCGGCGTAGTAGGCGAGGTCGTGGATGCCCGCCTGCTTCAGCCATTCCGGCGGCTTCTCGAGGTTGCGCGTGTCGACGTTGATGGCGACGACCTGGAAGTCGGGTCCGCCGAGCTGCGCCTGGAGCCGGTCGAGGGCGGGCATCTCGGCCTTGCAGGGCGCGCACCACGTCGCCCAGAGATTGACGAGGAGCAGCCGGCCCTTGAGGTCGGCGAGGCCGGTCTCGGCGCCGTCCGGGCCCTTGAACCGGATTTCGGGGGCGGGCCGGGCCTGGGGCAGCGCCTGCATGGCGGCGACCTCGCCCTTGGACGCCGCATCGACCCGGGCCAAAGCCGGCTTGGCGGCGGCGCAGGGCTGGAGGGCGCCGCCCGTGTTGCCGGGCAGGAGACCGCTCCCGTATAGGGCGAGCCCGAGGACGGCGAGCGCGGCGACGCCCGCGCCGGCCAGGATGGGTGTGCGGCCGGGCATCAGCTTTGCCTGCCGGGGCGTTCAGGGCGCGGAAGGATCGACATGAGCAACCGGATGTGGGGCGGCCGCTTCGCGAGCGGCCCGGCGGAGATCATGGAGGAGATCAACGCCTCCATCGGATTCGACAAGCGCCTCGCGCCCCAGGACATCCGCGGCTCGCTGGCGCATGTGGCGATGCTGGGCAAAGCCGGCATCCTGCCGGCGGAGGATGTGGCCGCAATCGAGGCCGGGCTCAAGTCCGTGCGCGACGAGATCGAGGCCGGCACCTTCGCGTTCAGGCGCGAGCTCGAGGACATCCACATGTCGGTGGAGAGCCGGCTGACCGAGATCGTCGGCCCGGCCGCCGGCCGCCTGCACACGGCGCGCTCGCGCAACGACCAGGTCGCCACCGACATGAAGCTGTGGGTGCGCGACACGCTCGATTCCCTCGACCAGCAGGCCGCCGACCTGCAGCGCGCCCTCAGCCAGACGGCGCTGAAGCACGCCGGGACCGTGATGCCGGGCTTCACCCACCTGCAATCGGCCCAGCCGGTGACCTTCGGCCACCATTGCCTCGCCTATGTCGAGATGCTGGCCCGCGACCGGGGCCGGTTCCGCGACGCGCGCGCGCGGCTCAACGAGTGCCCGCTGGGCGCCGCGGCCCTCGCCGGCACCTCCTTCCCGATCGACCGGCACGCCACCGCGGCGGCCCTCGGCTTCGACCGGCCGACCGCCAACTCGCTCGATTCGGTCGCCGACCGCGACTTCGCCCTGGAGGCGCTGGCGGCGGCCTCGATCTGCGCCGTGCACCTGTCGCGCTTCGCCGAGGAGCTGGTGGTCTGGACCTCGGCCCAGTTCAACTTCGTGCGGCTGTCCGACGGGTTCACCACCGGCTCGTCGATCATGCCGCAGAAGCGCAATCCCGACGCCGCCGAGCTGGTGCGGGCCAAGAGCGGCCGGATCATCGGCGCGCTCACCGGCCTGCTCATCGTCATGAAGGGCCTGCCGCTCGCCTATTCGAAGGACATGCAGGAGGACAAGGAGGGCACGTTCGACGCTCTCCAGGCCCTGTCCCTGTGCCTCGCCGCCATGACCGGCATGGTGAAGGATCTCGAGCCCAACGCCGAAGTGCTCGCCCGGGCCGCCGGCTCCGGCTACGCCACCGCCACCGACCTCGCCGACTGGCTGGTGCGCGAGCTCGGCCTGCCGTTCCGGCAGGCGCACCACGTCACCGGTCGCCTCGTCGGCGTCGCCTCGGCCAAGGGGGTCGGGCTCGAGGCGCTGTCGCTGCCCGAGATGCAGGAGGCGGAGCCGCGGATCACCGAGGCGGTCTACGCGGTGCTGGGTGTCGAGAACTCGGTGGCGAGCCGCACCAGCTACGGCGGCACCGCGCCCGACAACGTCCGGCGCCAGGCGCAGGCCTGGATCGAGCGGCTGGGCTGAGCCGCGCCCTCGGTGACCGGCGCCCCCGGTGACCGGCGCCCCCGGTGACCGGTGCCCTCGGTGACCGGTGCCCTCGGTGACCGGTGCCCTTGGCGGCGGCGCCCGGCGGATGGCAGGGTGGGACCATGACCCTGCCGGTTCACGGCGCAGGGGCCGCGAGGCGCGGCCGAATTCGGAACCCGGCTCGTGGCGCTGCTGCGCCTCGGCCTCTCGGTCGTGCTGGACTTCCCGGCCAGCACCGTCGCCAGCCGGGCCCGGATGCGGACCCTGTTCGAGGCGGCCGGCGTCGCCCACCGGCTCCACGTCCTCGACGTGCCCGACGCGGTCTGCCAGGCCCGCCTCCGCCTCCGGAACCCCGCGGGTGCCCATCCCTTCACGGTGACGGACGCGGAGTTCGACCTGTTCAGCCGCTACTTCGTGCCGCCGGCCCCGGCGGAGGGCTTCACCCGCGTCGTTCACCGGGCGTGAGGCGGGCCGCTCCGCCCGCATCGCGGCGCCCGCTCATCCACAGGGCCCCTCAAAATTGTGCATTGCAACCCTCGACCGGCCCGCGCGTTCACCGTCTGGCTAAGTCCGCTCAGCTACAAGCTTCGCCGTCTGGATCGGAGTTCGCAGGATGCCTGTCGAGAGTTGGCTGAACACGGAGGATGTGCCGGATTTCGCGGCGCACGCCACGGCGATGATCGACGCCGCTCTGACCGGTTCGGGCCTGACGCGCGAGGCCTACTGGGCCGCCGTGCGCAAGGGCTACAACACCCCCTACAACGATCCGCCCCGCAAGCGCGCCGCGCCGGCCCAGCCGAACGCGATCGCGGTGCCCGCCGGCCCGGCGGTCGAGCCGCTGCCGGTTCCGGCCGGCGTCATCGCGGCCCGGGCGACGGAAGCGCGCGCCGTCTGATTGTCGACGGATCACGCCTCGCCATCTTGCCGACGTTTTACGCAAGCTTCACTAATCCCGAACCCCGGTCCGGCTCCTGACGGAGCCGCCCGTCGTCAGGAAGTGAAGATGGTCCGCGTCCCCCGCTCGCTCCCGGTCGGAGCTCTCGCCCTGCTCGCCTCCGGGCTGGTTACCGGCCTCGTTGGGGGCGTTCTCGGCGGGACCTGCCTGGTCGCGACGGCGGCCCACGCCCAGGACGCGGCGGCCCAGGACGCGGGGGGCGGCGACGCGGCCCCGTCGCGGCGCGGGCGGCGGCACGGCCGCGAGCGGAGCAAGCGCGCCGAGAAGAAGACGGCGACCCCGCCCGGGATGCAGCAGGCCACGCCGGTGGCGATCTTCGGCGACTGGAACGTGTTCGTGAACGGCGACGGCCGCAACAAGCTCTGCTACGCGATCGCGCAGCCGCAGACGCGCTCGCCCAAGACCCTGAAGCGCGACACCGCCTACCTGTTCGTGAGCGTGCGCAGGGGCGAGAACATCCAGAACGAGGTGGCGGTGATGCTGGGCTTCCCGTCGAAGCCCGCGGCCTCCCAGATCAAGCCCGGCTCCGCGGCCGCGCCGACCGACCCGAGCCTCAACCTCGGCGCCAGCCGCTACGGCCTCGTGGTGAAGGACGGCAATGCCTGGCTGCAGAATCCCGCCGAGGAGGCGCGGGTCGTCTCCGAGATGAGCGCCCGCAACCCGAAGCTGATCATCAAGACCACCTCGCTGCGCGGGAACCCGACGAGCGACGAGTACGCGCTCGGCGGGTTCGCGGAGGCCATGAAGCGCACCCGCGACGAGTGCAGCAAGTAGCGGGCGGGTCAGGCCCGCCGCAGCGCGGGCCGGTGCGCCCGGGCGGGTGATCGCGTCCGGGCGCTCATGCGCGCGCGGGCCGCGCGTGTCGCCTGCTCGGCCGTGCGGAACACGGCGCCGTCGAGCCCGTCGAAATCGCGCGCGGACGAGAAGAACCGGACGCCGCGCCCCTCCGGGACGGCGATCCCGGCGGTGACCTCACCGATCTCGATCACCCGGGCGGGCTCGGTCGGGCCGAGGACCGGGTCTGCGAGGTCGGGACGGTTCTCGGGCTTGTACTCTGCGAGACTGTGCATCGGATTGGGAACTCCCTGGGCCGGCTTCTCGCCGTTCCGGATCGCGTTGGCTGCTGCGGAGATTCGACGGGGCTCAGCGTCGACAGCGCCGGCGGGCGGCGGAGCAGCAGGGGGCGATCGGGGGCAGGGATCGAAGGGACGATGTGCGAGTGACCATCGGACGTCCTCCAGACTGAAGGACCGCGCGGCGCGGGGCCGGCGCAGTGCTTTAGCGTTTGATCACGCGGCGCAAGCTACGCTTCTCAAATGACCGCGGCCGGCCCCGTCGAGCGCCCGAAGGGGCTCGGCCGGACCGGCACCCCTGAAAATGGGCGCGGCGCCGCGCACCGTCAACGGAACGGACTTCCGATTTTCGGAGCCCGCCTGGCAGGAAGCCGGCTCCGGGCGCGCGTCCGGGAGGCGGATCGTTCAGGCCGCGGCGATCACCGCGGCGAGGTCGGAGAAGTCGGAGAAGATCCGGGCCGCGCCGGCCTCCGCGAGCCCGGTGCCCGCCGGGTCGTGTCCCCAGTGGCCGCCGCCGGTGAAGCCGGCGACCCGCATGCCGGCACTCCGGGCCGCCGTGACCCCGGGGACGCTGTCCTCGATCACGAGGCAGGCCGCCGGGGCGACGCCCATCCGCTCGGCGGCGAACAGGAACAGGTCTGGGAAGGGCTTGCCCCGCGCCACCTGCGCCGAGGAGAAGACGTGGTCGCCGAACAGGGGCAGGAGCCCGGTCAGCGTCAGGGAGTGGCGCAGCCGAACCGGGTCGCTGCTCGACGCGACGCAGACCGGCAGGCCCACGGCGGCGACCGCCTCGGCGACGCCGCGCATCGCCCGCAGGTCCGCGTCGAACAGCGCCAGGGTCTCGGCCTTCACCGCCTCGACGAAGCCGTCGGGGGCGGTGACGCCGTAATCGCGGGCGACGTGCGCCATGATCGAGGGCATCGCGGTGCCGGTGAAGCGCGCCCGCACGGTGGCGAAGTCGATGTCCACGCCGATCCGGTTGAGCCCGGCCGTCAGGCAGGCGAGGCTCAGGGGCTCGCTGTCCACCAGGACGCCGTCGCAATCGAAGATCACGAGGCCGAGATTCGTCGCGCGCGCGTCCAAGGTCGACCGTTCCCGCACGGCCCGCCGCCGCCGGGCGACCCTGTGGCACGGGCCCGAGGGCCCGGCAACCGCGCGGATCGACGCTCGCCCCGGGCGCTTGCACCTTGCGGCGCGGCCCCATACTCCCGGGGCGGGCGCGCCGCTCCGGCCCCCACGGCCCGTAAGGCAAGGCTCAGAAGGCCCCGCGATGTTCCGCTTCCTGGCCCGCGTCCTGGGCTTCCTGCTGATGGCCGGCGGCTTCGTCGCGCTGGTCTACGACGGCGCCCGCTCCATCGCCAACAACGGGCTGCGGGTGACGCCGCTCTCCGACGTGATCGCCATCCTGTTCAAGGACAAGGCCAGCGCCCTGCAGGGCAGCGTGGAGGGGGCGGCGCCCTGGCTCTGGCACATCCTGGGCCTGCCGCTCACCCTGGCGCCGGCCTCCCTGATCGGCCTCGGGCTCGGCGCGGTCCTGCTCTGGCTCGGCCAGCCGGGCCGCGAGCCGATCGGGTTCCTGACGAAGCCCTGATCCTCCGGGCGGCCTAGCGGGCCGCGAGCTTGGCCTCGGCCTCGGCCAGGGCGGCCTTCAGCCGCTCGATCTCGGCGGTCAGCGCGTAGTGCTCGCTGACGTCGAGCTGCGAGGCGAAGAAGTAGACCACCCGGCCCGCCTCGTCCCGCACCGGCCCGACATAGAGGGCGTTCTGGAAGGTCGAGCCGTCCTTGCGGTAGTTGAGGAGGTCGACCCGGATATCCTCCTCCCGCCGGATGGCCGCGCGGAGGCGGTCCACGGCCGGCGCCTCGGTGTCGGGCCCCTGCAGGAAGCGGCAGTTGCGGCCGACCACCTCCATCCGGGTGTAGCCGGTCAGCTTCAGGAACGCGTCGTTCACGAAGACGATCGGATTGTCGTGCTGGGCCGGATCGGTGATGATCATCGGCATCCGGGTCGCCCGCACGGCGGCCGCGAAGGGGTCGCCCCGGTGCGACTCCGCCTTCAGCTCGTCCGGCACGTGGCTCGTGGCGGTCCCGCCCGTCTCCATCCGGATCAGCCCCTCATAACGCCGCGCAGGGCGGCCATCCGACCAGTATCTCTCCGGGCAACAAGCCGGAATTTGCCCGCGAGATCCAGTCTCGCGGCTCGATTTAGGGCGGCCGGAGCGCCGAACGCTTTCCCGGCGGTCCCGGCCGTCCCATATCGGGCCGGAGCCCGAGACCGGAAGGCGAGCCGATGTTCCTGTTTCGCAAGCGTCCCGCGATGCCGGCCCCGGCCGACGCCCTGCCCGGACGCCCGACCCCGATCCCGACCGCCGAGACGCATGTCGTCAACGGCAACCCGCTCAAGGGTCCCTATCCGCCGGGCACCGAGACGATCGTGCTCGGGCTCGGCTGCTTCTGGGGCGCCGAGCGTCGGTTCTGGCAGCTGCCCGAGGGGGTGTTCGTGACGGCCGTCGGCTACGCCGGCGGCTACACCCCGAACCCGACCTACGAGGAGGTCTGCACCGGCCGGACCGGCCACAACGAGGTGGTGCTGGTCGCCTTCGATCCGGCGGTTCTGCCCCTGGAGGCGGTGGTGCGGACCTTCTTCGAGAGTCACGACCCGACGCAGGGGATGCGCCAGGGCAACGATGTCGGCACGCAGTACCGCTCGGGCATCTACACCGTCGGCCCCGACCAGGACGCCGCGGCCCGGTCCGTGCGCGCCGCCTACGCGGAGGCGCTCAAGGCGCGCGGCTTTCCCGACGTCACCACGGAGATCCGGCCGCTGGAGCAGTTCTACTTCGCGGAGGCCTACCACCAGCAGTACCTGGCGAAGAACCCGGCCGGCTATTGCGGCCTGGGCGGCACCGGCGTCAGCTGCCCGGTGGGAGCCGGCGTCGCCGCCTGAGCCTCACGGGTTCCGGCTGTCGGGCCGCGTCTGCGGGCCCGGCACCGGGGCGCCGGCGGCGCTGCCCCGCAGGGGCGGGGTGCTGTTCGGGCTGCGCAGCACGATCAGCACGCTGCCGAGGACCGAGAGCGCGAGGGCGGTCGCGAGGAGGATGAAGAGCCAGCGGGGCATCCGGGGCCGTTAGCACATCGGGGCCGGCGCGCCGAGCGGCGCACCCGGCGACGGGCCGAACCAGCGGCTTACCGCCTCCCGCAGGCCGCCGAGGGCGTGCGCCGCGCCCGTCCAGGCGATGCAGCCGTCGGGACGGACCAGCATCGAGGGCCCCTCCGGGACCGCGACGCAGGTCACCCGCCCCGTGGCCGCGGCGACCATCCGGGAGGCCGCGCCGTCGGCGCTGCCGTCGACGAGAAGGCCCCGTCCGTCCTGCATCGCCCCGTAGAGCGTCGCGCCGCCGGGGCCGAGCGGCCCGTCGCCGGCCATCCGGCCGACCGCGTCCTCGGCCGAGCCGAGATCGTACCGGGCGCTCAGGCCGCGCATCAGGCTGCCGAGGATCCGGCTGACCTCGTCGCTCTCCAGGAGCCGCGCCATCAGGTCGCGCAGCGCGCCCGATTGCGGATCGGGCCGCAGGATCGCCGCCTGGGCGCGGGTGTTGGCCGTGACGGCCTCGGCCACCGGGCGCCGCTCGGCCGTGTAGGTGTCGAGCAGGCTCTCGGGCATCTCCCCGCGCAGCACGGCGGCGAGCTTCCAGCCGAGATTGGCGGCGTCGCCCAGGCCGAGGCTCAGCCCCTGGCCGCCGAAGGGCGCGTGGACATGCGCCGCGTCGCCGGCCAGCAGCACGCGGCCCCGGCGGTAGGTGTCGACGAGGCGCGTGTTGTCGGCCCACCGGTTCGCGGCCTCGACTCCCGCGACGCGGATATCCGTGCCGCTGACCCGGCGCAGCACGGTCTCGATCTCGACGCGCGTGACGGGCGCCTGCCGGTCGGCCGGCGGGCCGCTGAAATCCAGCATGAACAGCCGGCGCGGGAACGGCCCGTGGCCGAAGACGCCCCCCGGACCGCGGTGCCAGCCGACCGGCAGCGCGCCGGCGGGATCGTCGAGATCGGCGATCGCCTGGTACATGGTGAGCGTCGGCGGCGTGCCGGGAAACGCGAAGCCGGCCATCTTGCGGACCGCGCTGCGGCCGCCGTCGCAGCCGACGAGATAGGCGCAGCGGACCCGCCCGTCGCCCGCCGGAGCGGTCCAGGTGACCTCGACACCGTCGGCCGCCTCCGTGAAGCCCGTGAGCGTGCAGCCGCGGCGCAGGTCGACCCCGAGCGCCGCGGCGCGGTCGATCAGCATGGCTTCGAGGCCCTGCTGATCGACCGCGCGCATGCGCCGGTCCGGCTCCGCCTGCGGGTCGCGGCGGATGAACAGGAAGCCGAAATGGCCGCTGAACTTCGCGCCGCGGAGGCCGCCGCCGGCCTGCCCCGGCACCCGGTCCATCGCCGCCAGGCTCCGCGCCTCCGCGGCCTCGATCGCCGCGCCCATGCCCCGCCGCTGCAGCGCCTCGACGCCCAGGGGGCCGACCCCGAGCGCCTTGAGGGTGGTGCTCGGCGCGGTGAGGCGCTCCAGCACCCGGACGCGCGCGCCCCCGAGGGTCAGCTCGATGGCGGTGAGGAGCCCGACCGGCCCGGCTCCGGCCACGACGACGTCGATCGCCCGATCCATGGACTCAATCCATTTATATACTCAGTCCATAAATCGATGTGGTATGTGGCGGCGCATGTCAACGTCCCCCGACCGCCGGTCCCGCAAGCGCCTCGCCACGCGGCAGGCCATCTCGGACGCCGCCACGCGGCTGTTCCTGGAGCGCGGCTTCGACGCCGTGACGGTGGACGAGATCGCGGCGGCGGCCGATGTCGGCCGGATGACCGTGTTCAACCATTTCCCCCGCAAGGAGGACATGTTCTACGACCGCGACGAGGAGGGCCGCGACCTCCTGCGCGAGACCCTGCGGCAGCGCGATCCCCGGGTCGCGCCGGTCGAGACGCTCCGCCAGCTGGCGCACCGGCTGGTGACGGGCCGGAACCCGGTCGTGGACTTCTCCGCGCGCAGCGGCGCCTTCGTGGCGACGGCGGCGGAGAGCGAGACGCTCAAGGCCCGGGCCCGGGCGATCCGGGACGAACTCGCGGCCGTGCTGCGGGTCGCGCTCGCCGAGTCCGTCGGGCGCGGGCCGGAGGATCCCGACGCCGATCTGGCGGCCGGCCTGCTCCTGGCGACCTGGAGCGTGGCCTTCCTCCGGGCGCACCGGACGTTCGGGGCGACGCGGCGGACGGAGGCGGCGAATGCCGCCTTCCTGGCAGTCATCGACCGGGGGACGGCGGGCCTGCGGGCGGCGCTGGCCGGCACGCCCTACGCGGAGGCCGCCGCGCCCTGACGGCGA
The DNA here is from genome assembly GCF_052045615.1 of Methylobacterium sp. 22177. Taxonomy (NCBI): domain Bacteria; kingdom Pseudomonadati; phylum Pseudomonadota; class Alphaproteobacteria; order Hyphomicrobiales; family Methylobacteriaceae; genus Methylobacterium; species Methylobacterium sp. 22177. Next base: position 55,238 of record NZ_JBQEPK010000010.1, read on the forward strand.
CCGCCCCGGGGCGCCGGCCTACGGCGCCTTCAGCACCGCCCGGCAGGCGGCGGGCAGCGCCGCCATGGTCATGGCGGGCTTGGGCTTCGGCGGCGTCTTCGGGGGCTTCGGGTGGAGCACCGCGTCCGAGAACCAGTAGCTGAGGTCGTCGCAGCCGTCGCCCGGCGGCGGCGCGCCCTGCGGCTGGCAATCCTCCTGGCCGGCCGGGCAGGCGAGCCGGATATGGTAGTGGTAATTGTGCCCGTACATCGGGCGCACCTTGGACATCCAGCGGCTGCCCGCGGCGTCGCGGCAGAGGGCCTTCTTGATCGCCGCGTTGACGAAGATGCGCTCCACCTCCGGCTGCTCGGCGGTGATCTTGATCAGCTGCAGGTGCGTCGGCGTCCAGACCTCGGGATCGATGTCGAGGCGGTCGCGGCGGACCATGTCGGTCGCCGAGGTCTCCTCGCGCTCCGCCCGGCTCATGCGGTGGTCGGGCATCGGCGTCAGCCAGACGTCGGCGTCGATGCCGATCTGGTGCGAGGCGTGGCCGGTGATCATCGGGCCGCCCCGGGGCTGGGCCATGTCGCCCACGAGCAGGCCGGGCCAGCCGACCCGGGCGGCCTTCTGCGACAGCCGCTCGATGAAGTCGATGAGGTAGGGGGTGCCCCACATCCGGTTGCGGGACGGGCGCATGACCTGCCAGTTCGGCCCGTCCATCGGCAGCGCCTCGCCGCCGGAGAAGCAGCCCTTGGCGTAGAAGCCGTAGATGTGGGCCGGCCCTCCGGCCGGCCTGGTGACGCGCCCGAACAGGGCCTTGGCGGGCGTCGAGGGCGCGTCCGGATGCTCCAGGGGCGGCAGCGGCTTCGGGTTGATGCTGCCGCGATCCTGGGCCTGCGCGGCGGCGGGCAGGAGCAGGGCGGCGAGCGCGAGGCTCTGGGCGAAACGCGGCATCGGCATGCGGGGGCTGTTCGTCCGGCTGGAGAGGGCGGGCGCGGGCGCCCGCCGGAACGTGGCCCAGGGGCGGGGCGTTTTTCGGGCAGACGGCGCGCGCCGCGCGGAAACGGTCGGGAGGCGACGATGGCGGTCACGGGGACGGGCACGGGGACGGGCACGGCGAATCCCGCCGACAGGGCACCCCGCCGCCTGATCGCCAGCGATCGGGTCATCGGGACGGATGTCCGCCGGTCCGACGGGACCCGGGTCGGCCGGATCGAGCGGCTGATGCTCGACAAGGTCTCCGGCCGGGTCGCCTACGCGGTGATGAGCTTCGGCGGGTTCCTGGGCCTCGGCGAGGATTTCTACACGCTGCCCTGGTCGGTGCTCCGGTTCGAGCCGCAGCAGGACGCCTACGTGGTCGACATCAGCGAGGAGCAGCTGCGCGCCGCCCCGGCCCGCACCCCCGAGGGCACCGATCCGGCCGCGGACGGCGCCTGGGAGGAGCAGATCCACCGCTACTACGACGCGGCGCCCTACTGGGGGATCTAGGCGACGCCGGGCGTCGCCTGCTCGGAGCGGAACTCAGCGGACGTGGCGGGTCACCGGCCCGCACCAGCCGGGCAGGTAGTCGGCGTCCTTGGACTTGGCGAGCGACATCGCCCGCTCCAGGGCGGAGGAGAAGTCGTTCTCGATCCGCTTCTCCTTGATGTTCCGCCGCAGGAAGTCGGCCCAGAGGAACTCGCTGAACGGCGTCGTGTCCTTCGCGAAGCCGCCGGCCCGGCGCAGCTCGCCGGCGAGGCTGCGGTAGGGGTCGTCCACCAGGGCGTCGACCGATTTCGGGATGTCGCCGAAGTGCCGGCGCACGCCGTCGGCGTCGTAGGGATGGGTCCAGGACTTGTGGTCGCAGACCGTCCAGAACGCATCCTTGTCGAGGTAGTGCAGGTCGGCCACCACGGTGACGAGCACGCTCTCGACGCCCTCCTCGTGCAGGGCGCGGGACAGGTGGTGGTGGTCGATGATGTAGTGGCGCTTCTTCGGGCCCAGCAGGGTCGGGATCATGTGGGCGCCGAGGAATTCCTTCTTCTTCTCGCCGTCGTACTCCCGCCAGCGCCGCCGCTTCTCCGCCACTTCCCGATAGCCCACCGTCATCTGCGTCGGGCGCAGCTCCGCGATCGGGACGGGCTTGAGCAGCGGCTCTCGGTTGGCCATGAGGTCTCCTTCCTGCGTGGATTTGCCACGCGCTCGTCACAACCTATCCAGGATCGGAGGACCGGCCAGGGCGCGCGGCGCTCACGTTTCCGGCATCGCGCGGACGGCCTCCAGCACGAACACGCGGATCGCCGAGGACAGGTTCTGCCCGTCGCGGCCGGCGTCGATGTGCCCGATGAGGGCCTGGACCGACTGGCCCCGCGCCTCCGCGATCGCCCGCAGGGCCGCCCAGAACGGGTCCTCCAGCGACACGCTGGTGCGGTGGCCGGCGATCATCACGGAGCGCTTGGTGATGCCGGCGCTCATGCGGGATCGGCCGCGCGTCCCGTCCCCGCGCGCGGAACGAGGCGGTCCAGGACGGCGCGACGCCTCTCAGCCCCGCGAGACGGGATCGCTCCGCCCCGCGCGCGACGACGCCGGCCGGGGAGCGACGGGATCATTCCGCGGTATCGGGCTCGGAGGCGCCCCGCTCGAGGCGGTGGCCCTCGTGGCGCTCGATCTCCAGGGCCTTGCGGCGCTGCTGGAGCGTCTTCGCCTTCTTGGGCTGCCCGAAGGCGATCCGGTTGGACTCGGCCTTCGTGTCGGCCTCGGCCCGGGCCTTCGCCTTGCGGACCTGACGCAGGTTGATGATCTCGGCCATGGATCGCCTCCCGGTGTCCCGCGGCCGGCGCGGGCGGACCGCGCCGGCGAGTCTCGGAAGAATCAGTCGGCGCTCGGCGCCAGCATGGTCTCCGGCCGGACCACGCGCGCGAACTCCTCCTCGGTGACGTAGCCGAGGCGCAGGGCCTCCTCCTTGAGGGTGGTGCCGTTCTTGTGCGCGGTCTTGGCGATCTCGGCGGCCTTGTCGTAGCCGATCGAGGGCGCGAGGGCGGTCACCAGCATGAGCGAGCGGCTCATCAGGTCGGCGATCTTGTCCTCGTTGGCCTTGATGCCGACGACGCAATTGTCGGTGAAGCTCACCGCCGCGTCGGCGAGCAGCCGCACCGACTGCAGCACCGCGTTGGCGATCACCGGCTTGAACACGTTGAGCTCGAAATTGCCCTGGGAGCCGGCGAAGCTCACCGTGGTGCCGTTGCCGATCACCTGGGCGCAGACCATCGTCAGGGCCTCGCACTGGGTCGGGTTGACCTTGCCGGGCATGATCGAGGAGCCGGGCTCGTTCTCGGGCAGCGACAGCTCGCCGAGGCCGGAGCGCGGCCCCGAGCCGAGGAAGCGGATGTCCTGGGCGATCTTGAACAGGCCGGCGGCGAGCGCCGACAGGGCGCCCTGCGTGAAGACGAGGGCGTCGTGGGTGGCGAGCGCCTCGAACTTGTTCTCGGCCGAGGTGAAGGGCAGGCCGGTCAGCTCGGCGACCTTGGCGGCGAAGCGCTCGGCGAATTCCGGGTGGGCGTTGAGGCCGGTGCCGACCGCGGTCCCGCCTTGGGCGAGGGCCAGCACGCCCGGCAGGGTCGCGGCGACCCGCGAGCCGCCGAGCGCGACCTGCGCGACGTAGCCGGAGAATTCCTGGCCGAGGGAGACCGGGGTCGCATCCTGCAGATGGGTGCGGCCGATCTTGACGATCGACTCGAATTCCTTGGCCTTGGCGTCGAGCGCCCCGTGCAGGTGGGAGAGCGCCGGCAGCAGGCGCCCCTGGATCTCGCGGGCCACCGCGATGTGCATGGCGGTGGGGAAGGTGTCGTTCGAGGACTGGCCGCGGTTGCAATGGTCGTTCGGGTGGACCGGCGACTTGCCGCCGCGCTGGCCGCCGAGCCGCTCGTTGGCGAGGCTCGCGATCACCTCGTTGGCGTTCATGTTCGACTGGGTGCCCGAGCCGGTCTGATAGATGACGAGCGGGAACTCGTCGTCGTAGCGGCCCTCCACGACCTCGGCGGCCGAGGCCGCGATGGCGTCGGCGAGCTTCGGGTCGAGGGCGCCGAGATCCTTGTTCACCAGGGCGGCGGCCTGCTTCACCACACCGAGGGCGTGGACGAGCGGCGCCGGCATCCGGTCGGTGCCGATCTTGAAGTTCTGGATCGAGCGCTGCGTCTGCGCGCCCCAGTAGCGATGCGCCGGGACCTCGATCGGACCGAAGGTGTCGGACTCGGTGCGGGTGGCGGTCTCGGTGGGCGACATCGTGGCCTCTACGTCTGGTGCAGTGCGGTGCCTACTTAAATGAGGTGCGGGTGAATCGCGATGCCGGTTTTCCCGGCGCGCCGACAAGGGCGGGGCTCTGTTCCCGCCCGACGTGAAGCCGAACTGGGAGCCGATGAGCGCCACGATCGACCTGCCCGAGCCCGCCACCCGGTTCCGCCCGGCCGTGCCGCCTCCGCTGAAGGAGCCGCTCGGCCTGTTCGAGTTCCTGCGGGCGGCGCGGAAGAATCCGATCACCACCTGGATGGACGCGCACTTCAAGCTGCCGGTCGTGGCGGCCGAGGGCGCGATGGGCCGGATCACCCTGGTGAGCGACCCGGCGCTGATCCGCCACCTGCTGATCGAGAACGCCGACGGCTACCGCAAGGACGACCTGCAGCGCCGGGTCCTGGCCCCGGGGCTCGGCAACGGCCTGCTGAGCGCCGAGGGCGACGAGTGGCGGCTCCAGCGCCGGACGCTCGCGCCGATCTTCAACGCCCGCACGGTCCAGGGCTTCTCCGACGCGATGAACGCCGCCGGGGCGCGGCTCGGCCGCCGCCTCGTCCGCCGCGACGGCAAGCCGGTCGACGTCGCCCTGGAGATGACCCGGGTCACCCTCGACGTGCTGGAGCGGACGATCTTCACGCAGGGGCTGCCGAGCGATCCCGACGCGCTGGGCCGCGCCATCACGCGCTTCCTCGAGGCCGTCGGGCCGATCGACCCCCTCGACGTGTTCGGCGTGCCCGACTTCGTGCCGCGGATCGGCCGCCTGCGGGCGCGCCCGGCGGGCCGCTTCTTCGCCGAGGTGGTCGACGAACTCATCGCCCGGCGCAAGGCGCTGATGGCGCGGGGCGAGGCGCCCCGGGACCTGCTGACGCTGCTGCTCGCCGCGCAGGATCCCGAGACCGGCAACGGGCTCACGGACCTCGCCGTGAAGGCCAACATCGTCACCTTCATCGCCGCCGGCCACGAGACCACGGCCAATTCCCTGACCTGGGCGCTCTACTGCCTGTCGCAGGATCCCGCCGCGCAGGCGCGGGTCGAGGCCGAAATCGACGCCGCCGGCCCGGGGGACTTCGCCGTCGAGCGCCTGCCCTTCACCCGGGCGGTGATGGAGGAGGCGATGCGGCTGTTCCCGCCGGTCCCGTTCCTCAGCCGGCAGGCGATCCGGGACGACCGGCTCGGCCGGATCAAGGTGCCGCGGGGCTCGCTGGTGATGGTGGCGCCCTGGGTGCTCCACCGCCACCGGCTGCTCTGGGAGGACCCGGAGGCCTTCGTGCCGGAGCGGTTCCTGCCGGGGAACCGGGACGCGATCCCGCGCTTCGCCTACCTGCCGTTCGGGGCGGGGCCGCGGGTCTGCATCGGCCAGAGCTTCTCGATCCAGGAGGCGGTGATCCTGCTGGCGCACGTGGTCCGGGCGGTGCGCTTCCGGCTGCCGGCCGATCACCCGCCGGTCACGCCGCTCCACCGGGTGACGCTCCGGCCGGAGCACGGCCTGCGCATGGAGGCGACGGCGCGGGGCTAGGGCCCGGCGCGCTTCGAGCCTGCGCGCTGCGGTCGTAGATCCGCGCGGCGACGAGCGAGCCTCCGAGGCCCGGCGCCGACATGGCCACCGCCATGGCCGGGATCTGGAGAGCGGAGGCCGTGGCATGTCGCGCGTCCTCCGCCCGCAGGAACAGACGAAGCGCGATCTGGCCGGTCAGGAGGAGGAGGGGGGCTGACAGCGGGCAAGCCCATCCGCTGCTCGTCAGCACATCCTCGGGTGCTGAACCAGCGGCGCGATGAAGGCCGTCCCGCGTGTCGGACTCGCCGTGGCGGTGAAGAACGACGCGGTGAGCGTCTCGCCCGCGTCGAAGCGCTCGGCGCAATGGTTTCCGCGCACGCGCCGACAGCGTCGGCTGCGCGACCGTGTCGTCCACCGCCCGAACGCCCCGGCCGTCGAGTCGGCCAGGGGCGGTCTCAGCTCTTCTTGCGGAACGCGTCCAGGCTCACGACCTCGGCGCTGCCCTCCTCGCCCTCCTTCTTGGCGGCGGGGCGGGGGGCCTTGTCGTCGGCCTTGCCGGCGGCCTTCTCGCCCTGGGCGGCGGGCGCGGGAAGCCCCTTCGGCGCGCTCGCGCCGATCGTGGCGAGCCCGGCGCTCTTGGGCCGCACCTCGCCGGGTTCCGAGCCGGCGCCGCGGGGACCGGGCTTGGCCGGGGCGGCGTTCGCCTCCTCGGGGGTCTCGCCGGCCTCGCTGAGGTCGAACTTCAGGCCGAACTGGACCGAGGGGTCGAAGAAGCCCGACAGGGCGTCGAACGGCACCAGCAGGCGCTCCGGCACGCCCGAGAAGGACAGGCCGACCTCGAAGGCGTGCTCGGTGACGTTGAGGTCCCAGAACTGGTGCTGCAGGACGATCGTCATGTCCTGCGGGTACTTCTCGCGCAGGGCCTGCGACATCCGCACGCCGGGCGCTTCCGTCCGGAACGAGACGTAGAAATGGTGCTCGCCCATCAGCCCCTCGCGGGCCGCGTCGGTCAGCACCTTGCGCACCACGCCGCGCAGGGCGTCCTGTACCAGGAGATCGTAGCGGATCAGGTCGTCTGCCATCTGCGGTCGCGCTCTAGCCCGGTCTGCCCGGCGCCCCGCCGCGGATGGCCGGACCGAGGACTTGAAGTGGAGGCTTCTGTTGCCAGGTGCCTCCGAACCCCGCCTATGCGGTGCTACCCGCTAGGACTTGAGGTCGGTTTTGAGGACCGCTTACGCGGCCACCGCCACCGGAGCAAAGTTGTCGTTGGCAACTATTGCAAAGGCCCGATAACGGCGGAACCATGCCGAGCGAAAGTCCAACCTTTACGCCCTCGTCGATCCTATTTCGCCCCCGCCGAAGCCCAGGCTCCGAGCACGCGCCTTGCGGCAGCATGTCCTGGGCTCGGGTGGAGGCGCCGGGTACCGCCCCCGGGTCCGATAGGTTTATTGCGAAGAACGTTTATCGCCATAGCCGGCCTCGCGACCGGCTCCCAAGATATAGAGGGGATCGGTCCGGTTTTGAAGCCCGATCGTGTCGCGCCGCTGTCTCATTTGGAGCCTCAGGGCGAGGCTGTTGCCGGAAGTGCGCAGTCGCGCGCCGCCGCCCCCGATGCGCGGGGCCCCCTCGAGCGCGTCTGGGCCGCGACGTGGCGGCTCGGCGCCCTGGTCGCCCTCGTGGTCGTCTATCTGGGCGCGGCGAGCCTGCTGTCGCTGGCCACGGTGCGCGTCGGTTTCGACCTGTGGAGCGGGATCGACCCGTTCCTGCCCCCCGAGCGGCGCCCGTTCCTGGGCGCGGTGGAGCTCGCCCACCGGGCCTTCGCGGTCGACGCCCTGCGCCAGGTCTTCCTCGCCGCCCTGGTGCTCGGCGGCGCGTGGTGGCGTGACCGGGCCGGCTGGCGGCGTCGCCTCGCCCTCGACCGCGAGCGGCCGAACGGGATGCGGCCGGTCGCCCTGCTGGGCCTCCTGCTGATCTGGCCGGTGCTGCACATCGCCTGGGTCACCGGCACGGCGGAGCTGTTCGGCGCGAGCTTCGGCCAGCACGTGCGGCTGTCGCCGTTCATGAGCCAGGCCGCCGTCGCGGCCTGGCTGGCCTATCTCGCGATCCTGGCGCCCGTGGCCGAGGAGCTGCTGCTGCGCGGCGAGGCCTTCGCCCGCGCCAGCGCCGCGGTGGGGCCGGCAGGCGCGATCCTGGTCACGGCGCTCATCTTCGCCGCCGCCCACATCTCGTCCTGGGGGCTCGCCCGGCCGGTCTCGCTGCTGCCGCTCGCCCTGGCGCTGGGCTGGCTGCGCTGGCGCACCGGCCGGCTCTGGCCCGGCATCGCCCTGCACGGATGGTCGAACCTCGCCCTGGTGACCTACCTGCTCTGGCCGGCGTGAGGGCGTGTCCGAGGGGCGCCGGCCGGACGCCGCCCGCGGACAGGCTCCCGGCGCGACGGCGGTGGACATATCGCGGCGGCGCGCTTGCCCGCCGGCGCGCCGGCGCGCAGGAATGGGCGATGGACGCATATCACGACCTGCTCCGGCGCATCCTCGACGCGGGCGTCGCCAAGGACGACCGCACCGGGACCGGCACGCTCTCGGTGTTCGGCCACCAGATGCGCTTCGACCTGTCGGCGGGCTTCCCGCTGGTCACCACGAAGCGGCTGCACCTGCGCTCGATCATCCACGAGCTGCTCTGGTTCCTGGCCGGCGACACCAACGTCGCGGCGTTGCGGGCGAACGGCGTGACGATCTGGGACGAGTGGGCCGACGCGAACGGCGACCTCGGCCCGGTCTACGGCCGGCAGTGGCGCTCCTGGGAGAGGCCCGGGGGCGGCACGGTCGACCAGATCGCCTGGGTGCTCGACGAGATCCGGCGCAACCCCGATTCCCGCCGCCTGATCGTCTCGGCCTGGAACCCGGCCGACCTCGACCGGATGGCGCTCGCCCCCTGCCACTGCCTGTTCCAGTTCTACGTCAGCGAGGGGCGGCTCTCCTGCCAGCTCTACCAGCGCTCGGCGGACGCCTTCCTGGGCGTGCCCTTCAACATCGCGAGCTACGCCCTCCTGACCCACATGATCGCCCAGGTGACCGGCCTCGGGGTCGGCGCCTTCGTCCACACCTTCGGCGACGCCCACCTCTACCGGAACCACCTGGAGCAGACCCGCACCCTGCTGGGCCGGTCCCCGCGCCCGCTGCCGCAGCTGCGGCTCAACCCGGAGGTCCGCGACCTCTTCGCCTTCCGGTTCGAGGACATCGCCATCGAGAACTACGACCCGCACCCCGCCATCGCGGCCCCGGTGGCGGTATGAGCGCGACCGTCGCCCCGCTCGTCTCCCTGGTCGCCGCCGTCGCCCGCAACGGCGTGATCGGCCGCGACAACGGGCTCGCCTGGCATCTCTCCAGCGACCTCAAGCGCTTCAAGGCCCTGACCATGGGCAAGCCGATGCTGATGGGCCGGCGCACCTGGGATTCGATCGGCCGGCCCCTGCCGGGGCGCCGCACCCTGGTGCTCACCCGGGATACGGGCTTCCGCGCCGAGGGCGTCGAGACCGTCCACGACTGGGACTCCGCGCTGGCCGCGGCCGGGGCGGAGCTGATGGTGGTCGGCGGTGCCGAGATCTACGCGCTCGCGCTCCCGCACGCCGACCGGCTCCATCTCACCGAGGTCGAGGCCGAGCCCGCCGGCGACGTGCGATTCCCCGCCTTCGACCGCGCCCGCTTCCGGGAGACGTTCCGCGAGGCGCACCCCGCGGGCCCGCGGGACGAGCACGCCTTCGCCTTCGTCGACTGGGAGCGCGCACGCTGAGGCGCGCCGCCGCATTTGCGTTCCGCGCCGCGCATGCCCACCTGCCAGCCTTGACAGCACGGGGCGTGCGCCCGCAGGTGCCTGTCGGGTGCGCGCGCTCACGCCGGGCCTGCACATCCTGCGGGAAGATGCGCGTGCGGGCTCTCGTGGCCTCCAACCGGGCGCGGTCGCGGTGCGATCGGTCCGGAGGGTCGGGACTAGGCGGGCGAGCGTGGCCGTTCAGGCAGGGGGCGCCGGCCGGGATATGGGCCGGGCGCGGACAGGCAGGAGACGACGGCTAGGATGCCTTGGAGCAATCAGAGCGGCGGCGGGGGCCCGTGGGGCCGGCCCGGCGGCAACGGCGGCGGTCCCTGGGGCGGTGGCGGTGGCGGCGGCAAGACGCCGCCGAACCTCGAGGACCTGCTCCGGCGCGGGCAGGACCGCCTGCGCGGCCTGATCCCGGGCGGCGGCGGCTCGGGCGGCGGCTACGGCGGCGGCGGCTCGACCGGCGTCGGCGGCGGCCGCAGCGCGGCGGTCATCGCCGTCCTGGCCATCGCCATCTGGCTCGCCACCGGCTTCTACACCGTCTACCCGCGCCAGGTCGGCATCGAGACGATCTTCGGCCGCTATGTCGGCACCAAGGGCGAGGGCCTGCGCTACAACTTCCCCTATCCGATCGGCGGCGTGGTGAAGCCGGATGTCGGCTCCCAGAACTCGATCCAGATCGGCTTCCGCGCCGGCCCGAACGGCCAGGGCCGCACCCGCGACGTGCCGGACGAGAGCCTGATGCTCACCGGTGACGAGAACATCGTCGATCTCGACTTCGAGGTGCAGTGGCGCGTCAACCCGCTGAAGGCTTCCGACTTCGTGTTCAACCTCCAGAACCCGGAGGGCACCATCAAGGCGATCTCCGAGAGCGCGATGCGCGAGGTGATCGGCCGCCGCAACATCCAGGCGATCCTCACCAACGAGCAGTCGAGCATCGCCCAGGAGGTGAAGGAGATGGTCCAGAAGGCGCTCGACGAGTACGGCGCCGGCGTGCGCATCGAGGTGGTGCAGCTCGTCTCGGTCAACCCGCCGCCGGAGGTGCGCCCCGCCTTCATCGACGTGAACGCGGCCCAGCAGGACGCCGACACGGCGCAGAACGAGGCCAAGACCTACGCCAGCCGCGAAGTGCCGCAGGCCCGCGGTAAGGCGTCCCAGATCGTCCAGCAGGCCGAGGCCTACCGGACGAAGGCGACCGCCGACGCCACCGGTCAGGCCGCGCGCTTCAGCGAGGTCTATGCCTCCTACAAGGCCGCCCCGGCGATCAGCCGCGAGCGGATCTTCCTGGAGACGATGGAGAAGGTCCTGGGCTCCGTGAACAAGGTGATCATCGACCAGAACGGGACGCAGCCCGGCGGCGCGACCGCGGCCGGCGTGCTGCCGGTGCTGCCGCTCTCCGAGTTCGGCGCCCGCGCCCAGACCCAGACGGGAGCCGCCCGATGAAGCAGGCTCTCCGCACCGGCCTGATCGTGGTCGCGGCGATCGTCGCGATCGGCCTCTACGCCTCGATCTTCACCGTCGGCCAGATGCAGCAGGCGCTCGTCCTGCAGTTCGGCCGCGTCCGCGCCGTCCTCAACGCCACCGGCGAGGACAAGCCCGGCCTCTACTTCAAGATCCCGTTCATGGAGAACGTGGTCATCTTCGACAAGCGCGTCCTCGACCTCGACCTGCCGGTGCAGACGGTGCTCACCGCCGACCGCCAGAACCTGGAGGTGGACGCCTTCGCCCGCTACCGGATCGTCGATCCGCTGCGCTTCTACCAGGCGGTGGGCAATATCGCGCTGGCCAACCAGCGACTCGCGAGCTTCACCAATTCCGGCCTGCGCAACGTGCTCGCCCGCTCGACCCGCGACGCGATCGTGAAGACCGATCGCGGGCAGCTGATGCACCAGATCCAGGAGGACGTGAACCGGCAGGCCAAGGCGCTCGGCATCGAGATCGTCGACCTGCGCATGACCCGCGTCGACCTGCCCGCGCAGAACTCGGCCGCCGTCTACCGGCGGATGAAGACCGAGCGCGAGCGCGAGGCCGCCGACATCCGCGCCAACGGCGACCAGATCGCCGCCACGATCCGCGCCAAGGCCGACCGCGAGGTCACGGTGATCCTCGCCGAGGCGACGCAGAAGTCCGAGCAGCTGCGCGGACAGGGTGACGCGGACAAGAACCGCATCCTCGCCGACGCGTTCGGCAAGGACGCGGACTTCTTCAGCTTCTACCGCTCGATGCAGGCCTACGAGAGCGGGCTGAAGGGATCCGACACCCGCCTGGTGATCAGCCCGAACACGGACTTCTTCCGCTTCTTCAGCGATCCGCAGGGCCGGGCACCCGCCCCGGCAGCCCGCGGACCGCGCGGACCGGCCGATCCGAGCGCCACCACCGGGTCGACGACCGGCTCCACGGCCGGGACGGCGCGCTGAGGGAGCCCGTTGGCGCCCCGGCGCCCGGGGATTACCGTGCAGGACAACCCGCGGGCGATCGACCGTCGGTCGAGGCCCGCGGGACCGGAAACGCGTTCTTGAAGAGGTCGACCATGCACCCCGTCGCGAGCGCCCCCGAGGCGCTGTTCGGCCGCGCCCCGGCGCAGCCCCGCTCCCGCGCCCGCGCGCTGATGGCCTCGATCCTGATCGGCGCCTCCGTCAGCGTCTCCGTGGCCGCGGCCGCCCTGCCGGTCCCGGCCTTCGCCAAGGGGCCGGCCTCCCTCGCCGACCTCGCCGAGCAGGTCACCGACGCGGTGGTGAACATCTCCGCGTCCACCACGGTCGAGGCCCGGGCCGGCCGCGCCGGGCCGCAGGTGCCCCCGGGCACCCCGTTCGAGGACCTGTTCGAGGAGTTCTTCAACCGGCGCGGCGGCCGCGGCGGCGGTGGCGGCGACAGCGACGGGCCGCGCCAGCAGCGCAAGTCGAACTCGCTGGGCTCCGGCTTCATCATCGATTCCGCCGGCCTCGTGGTGACGAACAACCACGTCATCGGCGACGCCAACGACATCCAGGTCATCCTGCACGACGGCACCAAGCTGAAGGCCGAGATCGTCGGCAAGGATTCGAAGATCGACCTCGCGGTCCTGCGGGTGAAGCCCCCGGCCGACCGCACGCTGAAGGCGGTGCCGTTCGGCGATTCCGACAAGATGCGGCCGGGCGACTGGGTCATCGCCATCGGCAACCCGTTCGGGCTCGGCGGCTCGGTGTCGGCCGGCATCGTCTCGGCGCGGGGCCGGAACATCGAGTCAGGCCCCTACGACAACTACATCCAGACGGACGCGGCCATCAACAAGGGCAATTCCGGCGGCCCGCTGTTCAACATGGACGGCGAGGTGATCGGCATCAACACGGCGATCCTGTCGCCGACCGGCGGCTCCGTGGGCATCGGCTTCGCGGTTCCCTCGGGCACGGCCAAGCCCGTGATCGACCAGCTGCGCGACTTCGGCGAGGTCCGCCGCGGCTGGCTCGGCGTGCGCATCCAGAACGTCGACGACACCACCGCCGAGGCGCTCAACCTCAAGGGCGGCGCGCGGGGCGCCCTGGTGGCCGGCGTCGACGAGAAGGGACCGGCCAAGACCGCCGGGATCGAGGTCGGCGACGTGATCCTGAAGTTCAACGGCGCGCCGGTGAAGGCCTCGGGCGACCTGCCGCGCATCGTCGCCTCGACCCCGGTCGGCCAGAAGGTCGACGTGGTCGTCATGCGCAAGGGCGAGGAGGTGACGAAGCCCGTCACCCTCGGCCGCCTGGAGGACAGCGACAAGCCGCAGCTCGCCAACCTGCGCCAGCCGGAGCCCGAGAGCGCGACCCGGCAGGCGCTCGGCCTCAACCTCTCCGGCATGACCGACGAGCTGCGCAAGAAGTACTCCATCAAGGACACCGTGAAGGGCGTGGTCGTCACCCGCGTCGACCCGAACTCGACCGCCGCCGACAAGCGGATCCAGCCCGGCGAGGTGATCGTCGAGGTCGGCCAGGAGGCGGTGAGCACCCCCGCGGAGGTGACCAAGCGGATCGACGCCCTGAAGAAGGACGGGCGCAAGTCGGTGCTGCTGCTGGTGGCGGGCGCCACCGGCGACGTGCGCTTCGTGGCCGTCGGCCTCGACTGAGCCGCCTCATCCGCGTTGCCGAGGGCCGTCGCTCCGCGGGGAGCGGCGGCCCTCGCGCGTTCAGGGGGCCCCACATTGACGCTGCGCCGCGGCACGGCACACTGGGGCAGCGAGTCGGTGCGGCTCGGGCGAGTTCGGACCCATGACGGCCGTCGCGTTCGACACCCTGAAGTTCGCCCGCGCCCTGCGGGAGAAGGCGAAGCTGTCGCCCGAGCAGGCGGAGGGCGTGGCCGACGGGCCGGTGGACGTCTTCGACGGGAATCTGGCGACGAAGGCCGATATCTACGAGCTGCGAGCCGATGTTCAGAGAGTCCGTGGTGACATCGAGGCCCTGAAAATCCAGAGCCGTGCCGACACCGAAGCGCTTCGGCTCGCCACCCAGGGGGATATCGAAAGCCTTCGCGTGACGACCGAGGCCGACAGCGACAATCTTCGCCTCTCCACGACGGCTGGCCTCGAAGGCCTACGTATGGAGATCAAAGCAGGGCTGGACGGTCTGCGCCTCGAAACGAAGGCCGACATCGAGGCCGTGAAGGGCGCGATCGCCTCCGCGAAGGTCGAGACGGTGCGCTGGCTCGTCGGCGCGCTCGGCTTTCAGACCCTGGCGGTGCTCGGCGCGGTCATCGCCCTGACCCGCACCCTGCACTGAGCCTCACCCCACGAACTCCGCCGCCGCGTAGCCCTGCAGGTACAGGAGCGCGGTGAGGTCGCCGTGCTCGACCCGGACCCGCGCCGCGGCCGCGACCGCGGGCTTCGCCCGGAACGCCACCCCGAGGCCGGCCTCGCCCAGCATGTCGAGGTCGTTGGCGCCGTCGCCGACCGCGAGGGTCTCGGCGGCGCCGAGGCCCAGCTGCCCGCGCAGCGCGAGCAGCGTCGCGCGCTTCTCGGCCTTCCCGACGATCGGGTCCTCGACGCGGCCGGTGAGCCGCCCGTCCGCCACGCCCAGCACGTTGGACCGGTGCTCGTCGAAGCCGATCATCGCGGCGATCGGGCCGGTGAACAGCGTGAAGCCCCCGGAGACCAGGCAGGTATGGGCGCCGTGCGCCCGCATCGTCCGCACCAGCGTGCGGCCGCCCGGGGTCAGGGTCAGGTGCTCGGCGATCAGCCCGTCGACGGCGCCGACCGGGATGTCCTTCAGCAGCGCGACGCGCTCGCGCAGGGCCGGCTCGAAGGCGATCTCGCCCCGCATCGCCCGCTCGGTGATCGCCGCCACGCGGTCCTTGAGGCCGAGCGTCCCGGCGAGCTCGTCGATGCATTCCTGCTCGATCATGGTGGAGTCCATGTCGGCCAGGAACAGGCGCTTGCGCCGGTGCGCGTCGGCGGGCAGCACCGCGAGGTCGATCGGCTCGCCGGCGAGCGCCGTCCGCAGCCTGTCGGTGAGGGACGCCGCGGCCGCGGGCTCGCCCGGCACCAGCAGCTCGGCCGCCACCTCCCCGTGCAGGATCCGCGGCTGGTGCTCCGTCCGCAGCACGGCGCGCGTCTCGGCCAGCACCGCGTCGGTGATGGACGGCCGATCCGGGTTTGCTATCAGGACCGCGACCAGCATCGTGGAGTTTCGCCTTGCCGCCAGACCGGGAGGAAGCCGGGCGGCGCCCGGCCGCGATCCTCATCGCAGGGCCCACCGCCTCGGGCAAGTCGGCGCTGGCCGCCCGGCTGGCGGAGCGTCACGGCGGCGTGGTGATCAACACCGATTCCATGCAGGTCTACGCGGACCTGCGCCGCCTGACCGCCCGGCCCGACCCGGACGAGGAGGCGCGGGTGCCCCACCGGCTCTACGGCCACGTCGACGGCGCGGTGAACTACTCCGCGGGGCACTTCTCCCGCGACGCGGCGGCGCTGCTGGCGACGCTCGGCGGGCGCCTGCCGGTCTTCGTCGGCGGCACCGGCCTGTACTTCCGGGCGCTGGAGCAGGGCTTCTCGGAGCTGCCGCCGGTGCCCGACACCGTGCGCGCGCGGGTGCGGGACGCGGCCGAGGGCCGCCCGACCGAGGCGCTGCACGCCGACCTCGCCCGGCACGATCCCGAGGGGGCCGCCCGGCTGCGGCCGAGCGACCGGATGCGGGTGATGCGCGCCCTGGAGATCTTTCTCGCGACGGGCCGACCGATCGCCAGCTTCTACGGCGATCCCGTTCCCGGCCCGCTGGCCGGGCGGGACCTCCGAAGAATCTTCCTGGCGCCCGACCGCGCGGCGCTGCGGGAGCGGATCGACGCCCGCTTCCGGACCATGATCGCCGAGGGGGCCCTGGACGAGGTCGCCCGCCTGCGTGCGCGACGGCTCGACCCGATGCTGCCGGTGATGCGCGCCCACGGCGTGCCGGGCCTGATCGCCCATCTCGACGGGGCGCTCAGCCTCGACGAGGCGATCGCGCGCGGGCAGGCGGATACGCGCGCCTACGCCAAGCGCCAGTTCACGTGGTTCCGCCACCAGATGGGGGAGGCCTGGCGCTGGGTGGATCCGGAGGGGGCGACGGTCGAAGACCTGCTCTGACGCGATCGTCCCCTCCGCCGGGCGAAGGAGGCTCGCCCGGCGCCGCGATCGGCCCGCGCCGCTCTCCCGCACGGGGGCGGGAGCCCGTCGCGTCTCACCCTGGCCTCGAGGTCCAGGAGAACGGCCGGAGGTGTCAGCGCTCCAGCCGCGCCACGAGGCTCGACGTGTCCCAGCGGTTGCCGCCCATCGCCTGCACCTCGGCGTAGAACTGGTCGACGAGGGCCGAGACCGGCAGCTTGGCGCCGTTGCGGCGGGCCTCGTCCAGCAGGATGCCCAGGTCCTTGCGCATCCAGTCGACCGCGAAGCCGAAGTCGAACTTGCCCTGGTTCATCGTCTTGCCGCGGTTCTCCATCTGCCAGGAGCCGGCGGCCCCCTTGGAGATCACGTCGAGCACCGCCTCGACGTCGAGGCCGGCCCGCTTGGCGAAGTGGACGCCCTCCGACAGGCCCTGGACGAGGCCGGCGATGCAGATCTGGTTGACCATCTTGGTGAGCTGGCCGGCCCCGGCCGGGCCCATCAGCCGGCAGGCCCGCGCGAAGGACCCGATCGCGCCCTCGACCTTGGCGTAGGTCGCCGCGTCGCCGCCGCACATCACGGTGAGCACGCCGTTCTCGGCGCCCGCCTGACCGCCGGAGACCGGGGCGTCGATGAAGCCGAGCCCCTTGGCCTCGGCCGCCGCGGCGAGCTCCCGGGCGACCTCGGCCGAGGCGGTGGTGTGGTCGACGAACACCGCGCCGGGCTTCATGCCGGCGAGCGCCCCGTCGTCGCCCAGCACGACGCTGCGCAGATCGTCGTCGTTGCCCACGCAGGCGAACACGATCTCGGCGCCCTCGGCGGCCTGCCGGGGCGTGGGCGCGAAGGCGCCGCCGTAGGTCTTCACCCAGGCCTCGGCCTTCGGGGTGGTGCGGTTGTAGACGGTGACGTCGTGGCCACCCTTCTTGGCGAGGTGTCCGGCCATCGGGCCGCCCATCACGCCGAGACCCAGGAATGCGACCTTCGCCATTGTCGTGCGCTCCTCGCGGGCCCGGACCGCGCCGGCGCCCTTCCTTCTCCGACGGCGGGCGGCCCCGGAGCGCGGCGGCCGGGCCGTGAAGGGGGCGGGGCCGTGCCGGGGACCCGATGTGACAGATTGGGCGTCGTGCCGCCGCCGACGCTGCATCACAGCTCGGATCGCTTGCGTCAACGGCGGACCAATAGGATAACCCGCCCGTGTAGCCCGGGACCACGAAGTCCCAGCCGGAGCCCCCCGCGTGGCCCCGCGCGCGAGGCGGTCGGTCAGGGAGTGGGACATGGGTTCGGCGATCGGCAGGCACGGGCCCTGGGCCCTCGTGGGGGCGCTCGGCGCCGCGGCGCTGGCGATCGTGGCGAGCGAGCGCGGCGAGACGATCAACGCCCTCTGGATCGTGGTCGCGGCGGTCTGCGTCTACCTCATCGCCTACCGCTACTATTCCCAGTTCATCGCCGACAAGGTGATGCGGCTCGACCCGAAGCGCGCGACCCCCGCGGTGCGCCACAACGACGGGCTCGACTACGTGCCCACCAACCGCGGCGTGCTGTTCGGCCACCACTTCGCGGCGATCGCGGGCGCGGGCCCGCTGGTCGGCCCGGTGCTCGCCGCCCAGATGGGCTACCTGCCCGGCATGCTGTGGATCCTGGCCGGCGTGGTCCTCGCCGGCGCCGTGCAGGACTTCATGGTCCTGTTCGTGTCGATGCGCCGGGACGGCCGCTCGCTCGGCGAGCTGATCCGGGCCGAGCTCGGCACCGTGCCGGGCATCATCGCCCTGTTCGGCACCTTCCTGATCATGGTGATCCTGCTCGCCGTGCTGGCGCTGATCGTCGTCAAGGCGCTCGCCGAGAGCCCCTGGGGCACCTTCACGGTGATGTCGACGATCCCGATCGCCATGCTGATGGGCGTCTATTCCCGCTACATCCGGCCGGGCAAGATCGGCGAGGTCTCGATCCTCGGCTTCGTCCTGCTGATGCTGGCGATCGTCGCCGGCGGCTCCGTGGCGTCGAGCCCGGTCTGGGGCCCGGCCTTCACCTTCACGGGGCCGCAGCTCTGCTGGATGCTGATCGGCTACGGCTTCGTGGCGTCGATCCTGCCGGTCTGGCTGCTGCTGGCCCCGCGCGACTACCTGTCGACCTTCCTCAAGATCGGCACCATCGTGGGCCTCGCGCTCGGCATCGCCTTCGTGGCGCCGCACATGCAGATGCCGGCGGTCACCAAGTTCGTGGACGGCACCGGCCCGGTCTGGGCGGGCAGCCTGTTCCCGTTCCTGTTCATCACCATCGCGTGCGGCGCGGTCTCGGGCTTCCACGCCCTGATCTCGTCGGGCACCACCCCGAAGCTGATCGCCAGCGAGGCCGATGCCCGCTTCATCGGCTACGGCGGCATGCTGATGGAATCGTTCGTGGCGATCATGGCGCTGGTCTCGGCCTGCGTGATCGACCCGGGCGTCTACTTCACCATGAACTCGCCCGCGGCCCTGATCGGCACGACGCCCGAGACCGCGGCCGCCGCCGTGACCAAGCTCGGCTTCGCCACGACGCCGGAGGTGATCACCCAGACCGCCGCCGACGTCGGCGAGCACACGATCATCTCGCGGGCCGGCGGCGCGCCGACCCTCGCGGTCGGCATGGCCCACATCATCTCGTCGGCCATCGGCGGCAAGGCGATGATGGCCTTCTGGTACCACTTCGCGATCCTGTTCGAGGCCCTGTTCATCCTCACGGCCGTGGACGCGGGCACCCGCGCCTGCCGGTTCATGGTGCAGGATCTCGTCGCGCTCGCGATCCCGTCGTTCAAGAACACCACGTCGTGGGGGCCGAGCATCGCGGCGACCGCCATCTCGGTCGGCGCCTGGGGCTACTTCCTCTACCAGGGCGTGACCGACCCGCTCGGCGGCATCAACACCCTGTGGCCGCTCTTCGGCATCTCGAACCAGATGCTGGCCGCGGTGGCGCTGACCCTCTGCACGGTGGTGATCTTCAAGATGAAGCGCGAGCGCTACGCGTTCGTGACCATCATCCCGACCGCGTGGCTGTGCATCTGCACCCTCACGGCCGGCTGGCAGAAGATCTTCTCGGCCGACCCGAAGATCGGCTTCCTGGCCCACGCCCAGCGCTACGCGGCCGCCGCCGCGGAGGGCAAGGTCCTGGCCCCGGCCAAGAACGCCGACCAGATGAGCCAGATCATCCTCAACGACCGCATCGACGCGGTGCTGGCGGCCCTGTTCATCGGCCTCGTCGTCGCCATCGCGGGCTTCGGCATCGCCGCCTGCCTGAAGGCGTGGCGCGCGGATCGCTGGACCGCGCTGGAGACCGAGCCGCACATGGTCGCGGCGGAGTAGGAGGTCCCATGCTGCCGTCGTCGAACCTGCGGGACCGGATCCGGACGCTGTCCAAGTGCGTCTGCGACGGCGCCCGGCTGATGGTGGGGCAGGGGGACTACGCGGCCTATGCCGAGCATGTCCGCCGCACCCATCCCGATCGGGCGCCGATGACCGAGGTGGAGTTCTTCCGCAACCGGGAGAACGCCCGCTTCGGGGTCGGCAACACCGCGGGGTTCCGCTGCTGCTGAGCGGCGGCCGGTGAGCCTGGTCGTCTCCGCCCGCAGGGACGGCGGCGCGTCTTCGCGGCGGACCGAGTCCCGCTCGCCGCGCGGACCCGATCCGGCCCGGCCGGCGTTCTCCACGCCGGGGGGCCGCGGGCCCTCGCCGGATGCGGAGGGCCGATGACCGACGACAGCGCGCAGGACGCGAAGGAACCCCGGGCCGTCAACACCACCCATGCCTGGGAGCGGGCCTACTGGGCGCGCCGGTTCATGGTCCCGGTGGAGCAGGTCGAGGCCGCCGTGGCGGCGGTCGGCGACGATCCGGCCCGCGTGGCCGCCCATCTCGGACGGGACTGGCCGGGCCACGAGCCCGCCACCTGAAGCTGGACCCCGGCCCCCGCGCGAGGACTAGTCCTCCGCGATCCCGGGCATAAGCTCGGCCGCATCTTGACTCGGCCGCCACAATATCCGCCATCTCAGGCCCGACGGGAGGTCGGCATGAGCATTTTCCAGGACGCCATCCTTCGGTTCGGCCGCACGATCATGTCGTACGCGGGCGACGCGGTCTTCCTGCAGGCCGCGGTCTCGTCCGCCGCCAACGTCATCGTGGCGGACGGGGACGTGGGCGAGGAGGAGATCGAGTCGGCGATCAGCGGCATCCGCGCCAACCCGATCCTCGAGAAGTCCTACGACACGCTGCGCGTCGAGCAGGAGCTCTACGAGGCGATCGCCCGTGCCAAGACCCGGGCCGGCCGGCTGGAGAACCTGCGCCATATCGGCGCCATCGCGGAGCGGCCGATCGAGCAGCGCCAGGACGTGTTCCTGATCGGCGCGGACGTGGCCGATATCGACGGCATCAGCGAGGTCGAGCACAGGGCGCTCGACGAGATCGCCGGGGCGCTGCAGGTCGACAAGTCCGCCCTGCTGCGCTGATCCCGCCGCCTCGGGGACGGTGCGCGCGGATCCCTCTCCGGCCCCGCGCCCTCATTCCGAGGTGCCGGAGCGCGGCGGAGGCCGCGACGGGACCCGCCTGCGAGGACCGCTGACGCGTGCGCCCCTGGGTGCGGGGGCGACGAGGTATGACGGGCCGCGATCACAACCCTGCGGCGACGCGGCCCGTCCTTTGCCTATCCGGACGTGATAGCGAAACATTCCGGTTCTAGCCGGTGAGCCGGTACGCAACGCGGAGCGGCCGGCCCGGGGCCGGACGGCGGAGACCGCATGGGCCTCGTCCTCTACGCGCTCAAGTTCCGGATCACGACCTACGTGCTCGCGGTCCTGATGATGCTCGGCGGCGTCGGGGCGATCGTCGTCGCGCCGAAGGACGTTCTCCCGGTCGTCGACATCCCGGTCGTCGTGGTGGTCTGGACCTATACCGGCCTCTCGGCGCCGGAGATGGAACAGCGCATCACGACCTACGCCGAGTACGGCATCTCCAACAACGTCAACAGCATCCGCCGCATGGAGTCGACGACGCTCCAGGGCACGGCCGTGCAGCGGATCTACTTCGAGCCCACCGTCAGCCTCGATCTCGCCATCGCCCAGGTGGTCTCATCGACCAACTCGATCCGCGCCGTGATGCCCCCCGGCACGCAGCCGCCGGTGATCGTGCGCTACTCCGCCTCCTCGGTGCCGGTGATCCAGCTGGCCCTGACCTCGGCCAAGGACAGCCTCAACCAGGTCTACGACTACGCCCAGTACCGGATCCGCCAGACCCTGGCGCAGGTCCCGGGCTCGACCCTGCCGTCGCCCTTCGGCGGCGCGCCCCGGCAGATCATGGTCGACCTCGACCTCAACGCCCTCCAGGCGCTCGGCCTGACGCCGCTCGACGTCACCAACGCCATGACGGCCCAGAACCTGACCGTGCCGTCCGGCCTCGCCAAGATCGGCGAGCAGCAGTACCCGGTCCAGCTCAACGGCACCCCGCCGTCGATCGAGACCCTGAACCTCGCGCCGATCAAGGTGGTGGCCGGCCAGCCCGTGCTGGTGCGCGACGTCGCCTATGTCCGCGACGGCGGCCCGCCGCAGGTCAACGTGGTCAGCGCCGACGGCCAGCAGGCCGTGCTGATGCAGATCATCAAGAACGGCAACGCCTCGACCCTCGGCGTGGTCAACAACGTCAAGAAGGCGATGCCGACGATCCGCGCGGCGGCGCCCGAGGGGCTGTCGATCAAGCAGCTCTTCGACCAGTCGGTCTTCGTCTCGAACGCCATCGAGGGCGTACTGCACGAGGCGCTGACCGCGGCGGCCCTGACGGGGCTCGCGATCCTGCTGTTCCTCGGCTCCTGGCGCTCGACGATCATCGTGCTGATCTCGATCCCGCTCTGCGTCATGACCTCGCTCGCCGTGCTGGCGGCGCTCGGCGAGACCATCAACGTGATGACGCTGGGCGGCCTCGCGCTCGCGGTCGGCATCCTCGTGGACGACGCCACGGTGGCGATCGAGAACACCTACCGGCTGTTCGAGGAGGGCGAGGAGTTCCGCGAGAGCGTGGTCCACGGCGCCGCCGGCATCGCCAAGCCGGCGCTGATCTCGACGCTGGCGATCTGCGCGGCCTTCACGGCGGTGTTCGCGCTCACCGACACGCCGAAGTACCTGTTCACCCCGCAGGCGCTCGCGGTCGTGTTCGCGATGCTGACCTCCTACCTGCTGTCGCGCACCCTGGTGCCGCTGCTGATCGACGTGATCGTGGCGCCGGAATACCGGCAGAAGCACGCCAAGGATCGGGACACGCGTGAGCCGCCCCGGCGGGGCCGGATCGCCCGCGCCGCCGGCCTCGTCGGCGCCCCGCTGATGCGGCTCGCCGGCCGGATCCACGCCGCCTTCGAGCGCGGCTTCGCGCGGTTCCACCGCGGCTATGTCGGCCTGCTCCACGCGGTGCTGCGCCACCGCGTCGCCACCCTGGGCGCCGTCGGTGGCGTCCTCGGCATGACCGGCGTGCTGTTCGTCTTCGTCGGCCAGGACTACTTCCCGCAGATCGAGGCGAGCCAGATGACCATGCATCTGCGCACCCGCGTCGGCATGCGCATCGAGACCGCCCGGCAGGTCTTCGCCGAGATCGAGGACACCGTCCGCGAGGTGATCCCGGCGGGTGAGGTCGACCAGATCCTCCAGAACATCGGCCTGCCGTCGAACAACTACAACTTCGCGTTCTCGGACGGCTCGTTCGTCTCCTACAATGACGGGCAGATGCTCATCAGCCTGAAGGAGGGGCACGGCTCGGTGGCGGGCTACACGAAGCGCCTGCGCGACGTGCTGATGAAGCGCTTCCCCGACGTGATCGTGTATTTCCAGCCCGCCGACATGATCACCCAGATCCTGAACTTCGGCGTCCTCACGCCGATCGACGTGCAGGTCTCCGGCCGGCACAAGGAGAGGGACCTGGAGGTCGCCCAGCGCATCGTGCAGCGGCTGAAGCACACGAAGGGCCTCGTCGACGTCCACCTGCAGCAGATCGTCAACGAGCCGCAATTCTACGTCGACGTCGACCGGCGCCTCGCCTCCGAACTCGGGCTGACCGAGCAGCAGGTGGCGCAGAACATGAACATCTCGCTGTCCGGCAGCTACCAGGTCACGCCGAACTTCTGGCCGGACCCGAAGACCGGCATCCCCTACCAGCTCTGGGTGCAGACGCCCGAGTACCGCAACAGCTCGCTGACCGACCTGCGCAACACGCCGATGTTCGTGCGCGCCGCCGCGACCGCCGGCTCCGGCCCCGGGGTGCTGACCCTGCTGTCGAGCCTCGCCGACATCCGCCGGACGCCGACGCAGACCATGATCAGCCACGTCAACATCCAGCCGACCTTCGACATCTTCGCCTCGGTGCAGGACCGGGACCTCGGCTCGGTCGCCCGCGAGATCGACGCGATCGTCGAGGACGAGCAGAAGAACCTCGAGGCACCCGACAAGATCGTCGTCCGCGGCCAGATCGAGAACATGCGCTCGGCCTTCCTCCGCCTGGAGATCGGCCTCGGCATCGCGCTGATCGCCGTCTACCTGCTGATGGCGGTGAACTACCAGAGCTGGGGCGACCCGTTCGTGGTGATCGCCGCCCTGCCGATGGCGTTCTGCGGCATCACCTTCGCGCTGTTCGTGACCGGGACGCCGTTCTCGATCCCGTCGATCTTCGGGGCGATCATGTCGGTGGGCATCGCCTCGGCGAACTCGATCCTGCTCGTGACCTTCGCCAAGGAGCACCGGGAGGCGACGGGCTGCGGCGCCCTGGAGGCGGCGATCACCGCGGGCGAGACCCGGTTGCGGCCGGTGCTGATGACCGCCTCGGCGATGTTTCTGGGCCTCATCCCGATGGCCTTGGGCACCGGCGAGGGCGGCGAGCAGAACGCCGCGCTCGCCCGCGCGGTCATGGGCGGCATCGCCTTCGCGACGCCCGCGACGTTGCTGCTGGTGCCGTTCCTCTACGTGCTGATGCGCGGCGGCCCGGCGCAGCCGGTGCAGGATTACCTGGAGCCGGAGGGGCGGCCGGCGACCGCATAGGGGACCGCGGCGTCCGCTGCGGCTCCCTCCCCGGGGGGAGGGGCGCACTCCGGATCCCTTACCCCTCCTTGAACCCGTATTCCGGGGTGTCGTCGTCGTTGCCGTAGTACTTGTACGGCAGGAACTTGCCCGACATGGTGAGCTTCACGCGGTCGCCCTTGTTGTTGGCCTCGCGGGCCATGTCCATGTTGAAGTCGATCGCCGACATGATGCCGTCGCCGAACTCCTCCTGGATCAGCTCCTTGAAGGTCGTGCCGTACACCATCACCAGTTCGTAGAACCGGTAGATCAGCGGGTCGGTGGGCGGCATGGACGGGATCGAGCCGCGATAGGGCGGCTCGTTCAGCATCCGCTCCTCCGCGGCTGTGAGGCCGAAGAGCTCGGCCGCCCGCTTGGCCTGGGCTTTCGGCAGCTTCATCTGGCCCATGCAGGCCGCGGTGATCAGGAACGGCGACAGGCCGCCGATCTCCTCGTGGATGTGCTTCCAGCTCCACCCCTTCTCGCGCTTGATGTCGAGCAGCTTCTCGGTGAGGTCTTCGCGCTTCATCGTCGGCTCCCGGAGTTCGATCTGCGATGGGTCCGGTGAGGCCGCGCGCTCCGCGGCCCCACCCACCCGATGCGGGTGCACGTCCGGATCGCGACCGGTGAGGGGGAACGGTCGCGTCCGGACGCGGACATCCGCCGGGCATCGTCGCGGCGTGGCTTCGGGAGCCGCGCCGGCCGACGGGCGGACAGGCTCTCTCGGCAAACGGTATGCCAGTCTGTTTCCCGGGGAAATCGCGCGAGATGACAACGCGTTGGCGCGGCAGACGTCGCTCACGACATCTCGTCGAAAACGAGATATCGTGAGCGGATGACGACATTTCGTGAGCCCGGCGCCGCGGGAACCTTCGGGCCGGTCTTCGAGGCGAGTCCCGATCCCATGCTGGTCCTCGCGCCCGAGGAGGACCGGGTCGCGGACGCCAACCCGGCGGCGGCGCGCCTCCTCGGCTACGGCCGGCCGGCGCTGCGCGGCGCGCGGGCCAGCGCCCTGTTCCCGGGCCAGCGCCCGGCCCTCACGGTCTTCACCGAGGCCGTCCTGGCCAAGGGGCACTGGTGGACCCGGACGCTGGCGCCGCGCGACGCGGCCGGCCGCGACCTGCGGGTCGAGACGGCGGCCTACCCGCTCCCCGGCGACGCGATGCGCCTCCTCGTGACCCTGGCGGACCCGGACACGCTCCACCGCCGCCAGGTCGACGGCGAGGCCGAGGCCCACATGCGCGCCGGCCTCTCCGAGTGGCAGCGCGTGGAGCGCATCTTCCGCGACATCGAGCGCGGCAACCAGCTGATCCTGCGCGCGGCCGGGGAGGGGATCTACGGCGTCAACGCGGAGGGCGTGACCACCTTCGTCAACCCGGCCGCCGCGCGCATGCTCGGCTGCGAGGCCGGCGACCTCGTCGGCCGGGACATGCACGCCGCCGTGCACCACACCCGCCCGGACGGCAGCCACTACCCCCACCGCGACTGCCCAATCTACGCGGCCTTCCGGGACGGGATCGTCCACCAAGTCGATCACGAGGTCTTCTGGCGCGCCGACGGGACCTCCTTCCCGGTCGAGTACACCTCGACGCCGATCCGCGACCGGGGGCGCCTGCTCGGCGCCGTCATCGTGTTCCGCGACATCAGCCAGCGCCGGGAGGCCGAGGCCCGCCTGACGAGCGCGCTCGCGGAGGTCGACTCGCTCCGGGAGCGCCTCGAGCTGGAGAACGCGTACCTGAAGGAGGAGATCCGGGCCGAGCGCCAGCACCAGGGCATCATCGGCCGCTCGCCCGCCATCGCGGCGACGCTCCGGCAGGTCGACCGCGTCGCCGCCACCGACGCCACCGTGCTGATCACCGGCGAATCCGGCACCGGCAAGGAGCTGATCGCCCGGGCGATCCACGAGGCCAGCCGCCGCAGCGCCCGCCCGATGATCCGCGTCAACTGCGCGGCCATCCCCCGCGAGCTGTTCGAGAGCGAGTTCTTCGGCCACGCCAAGGGCAGCTTCACCGGGGCGCTGCGCGACCGTGTCGGCCGGTTCGAACTCGCCGACGGCGGCACGCTGTTCCTCGACGAGGTCGGCGAGATCCCCCTCGATCTCCAGGGCAAGCTGCTGCGCGTCCTGCAGGAGCGCTCGTTCGAGCGGGTCGGCGAGGCGCGCACCCGGGCGGTGGACGTGCGCGTGGTCGCGGCCACCAACCGGGACCTGCGCGCCGAGATCCGGGCGGGCCGCTTCCGGGAGGACCTCTACTTCCGCCTCAACGTCTTCCCGATCCAGGCGCGGCCCCTGCGCGAGCGGCCCGAGGACATCCCGCCCATCGCCCAGCACCTGCTCCGGGTCGCCGCGCGCCGCCTCACCGTCCCGGAGCCGCGCCTGACGGAGGGGGATGTCCGCCGTCTCTGCCGCTATCCCTGGCCCGGCAATGTCCGGGAACTGGAGAACGTGATCGAGCGGGCGGTGATCCTCTCCGCCCGGGGCCGCCTCCGCCTCGACCTGCCCGACGGGGAGGCGGCCGGGCCCGCCGACGCGGCCGCCCCGGCCGCCCCGCCGGATGGCCGGCCCGCCACCGAGGCCGAGCGCCGGGCGCGCGACCGCGCCGAGATCGTCGCGGCCCTGGCGCTGGCGGGCGGACGGATCTCCGGGCCGGGCGGCGCGGCCGCGCTCCTCGGCCTGCGGCCGACGACGCTGGCCTCGCGGATCAAGGCCCACGGGATCCCGCGCGGCTGATCCGGCCACCCCTTGATCCGATCTTAAGGTCGCTGTGCCAACGATCGCGCCGGGCCTTCCCCGCGGAGGCGCAGCGTCTCCGGCCGATGCAGGACCTCTCCGATCCCGTCACCCTCCCGGCCGGCGCCGTCCTGTTCGACGAGGGGTCGATCGGGCACTGCGCCTACCTGATCCTGAGCGGCCGCATCGCGATCTTCCGGCGGCGCGACGGCGGAGAGACCGTGCTCGCCCGGCGCGGGGCCGGCGAGATCTTCGGCGAGATGGCGATCCTCGACGCCCTCCCGCGCTCCGCGGGCGCGCGTGCCGAGGCGGATTGCGTGCTCGTCCCCGTGAGCGCGGCGCAGATTCAACAGCGGCTCGCCGGCGCCGACCCGATCCTGCGCCTCTGCCTCGAGGGGCTCATCGCCCGATTCCGCGAGACCCTGCCGCGCCTCGGGCCGGCCGTGGTGGAGGGGCCTCCGGCGCCGCTGTCGCCCTCCGCCCGCGCCGATTTCGACGCGACGGTCGCGTCCCTCGCGCAGGAGCGCGCCCTGCGGCGGGCCCTGGCCCGGGACGAGTTCGCGCTGTTCCTGCAGCCGATCGTGCGGCTCGCCACCGGGCGGCTCGCCGGCTTCGAGGCCCTGATCCGCTGGCACGATCCCGAGCGCGGGCTCGTGGCGCCCGCGTCCTTCATCCCGGCCGCCGAGGCGAACGGCCTGATCCTCGCGATCACCGCCTGGGTGATCGACGCGATCGGCCGGATCGTGCCCCGGATCCTGCAGGCCGGCCTCCAAGCCCCCGCCGCCGTCGAGCCGTCCCTGTTCGTGAGCTTCAACGTCACGGCCCAGGACCTCGCCCGGTCGGACATCCCCACCCTGATCGACGCGATGCTGCGCCGGACCGGCATCGCGCCCGACGCCCTCAAGCTCGAGATCACCGAGAGCGCGCTCATGCAGGATCCGGCCGGGGCAGCGGCCGCCCTCGCGCGCTGCCGCGCCGCCGGCCTCGGCATCGCGGTGGACGATTTCGGCACCGGCTACTCCTCGCTCAGCCATCTCAGCACCCTGCCGATCACCACGCTGAAGGTGGACCGGGCCTTCGTCCGGGCGATGCTGGCGGAGCCGCGCGATCGCCGGATCGTCCAGACCATCCTGCGGCTCGCCGAGGAGATCGGCGTGGTGGCGGTCGCGGAGGGCATCGAGGGCCGCGCCGAGGCGGAGGCCCTCGCCGCCCTGGGCTGCGCCCTGGGCCAGGGCTACCATTTCGGCCGCCCGATGCCGGTGGCCGACGCCCTCGCGGCGGCGGCGGCCTGGAACGCCGAGGCGTGGCGCGTCGGGCTGCCCCGAGGGACCGGCCAGGGCCGGCCGAGGGTCCGCGCCCAGGGCTGAGGGATTTGGGGGGCCCGGCGCGGTCTTTCGCCGTCTCCGCGAGCGTGCTTTCGATGCACCGGGCGGGCGGGAAGCGCGCGGTTCCGGGCGGAAACGCTTGCATCCGGTGCGTGTTTTCGGACCATGCGTCTTCGGGTCTCGGAGGCGGGCTTTGGGCGGAGACGAGCGGGACGGGCAGATGACCGAAGAGGCGGCGGGGGCATCCGCGCGGCCGGCGCCCTGGGAATTCGTGCTGCCGGAGGAGACGGCCACCGAGGATCTCGGCCTGTTTCTCTCCGAGTTCCTGATGCCCGGGGACGTGGTGGCTTTGTCCGGAGGGCTGGGCGGCGGCAAGACCACGCTCGCCCGCGCCATCATCCGCGAGCTCGCCGGCGACGCGCGCCTGGAGGTGCCGAGCCCGACCTTCACGCTGATCCAGCCCTACGCGGCCCGCGACGGCCGGCCGATCGTCCACGCCGACCTGTACCGGCTGCGCGATCCCGACGAGCTGGTGGAACTCGGCTTCGACGAGATGGCCGAGGGCGCGATCACCCTGGTCGAGTGGCCCGACCGGATGCCGCCCCGCGACGGCCCGGTGCTGACCGTGGACCTGTCCCTGCGGGCGGAGTTCGGTCCCGAGGCGCGTCTCGCCCGGATCGACGGCGCCGGCGGCATGCGCGCCCGCCTCGACCGGGCCCGCGCGGTGCGCCGCCTCCTCGACCGCAGCGGCTGGGACATCGCCGAGCGGACCCTGATGCAGGGGGACGCCTCCTCTCGCGCTTACGAGCGCCTGACCAAGCCCGACGGCACCAGCGCCGTGCTGATGATCGCGCCGCCGCGGCCCGACGGGCCGCCGGTGCGGGACGGCAAGCCCTACAGCGCGATCGTGCACCTCGCCGAGAGCGTCCACGCCTTCGTGGCCCTCGACCGGGGTCTGCGGGCGCTCGGCTTCTCGGCCCCGAAGATCTACGGCGAGGACCTGACCGAGGGCCTGCTGATCCTGGAGGATCTCGGCAGCGAGCCGGTGGTCGAGGGGGGCGCTCCGCGGCCCGAGCGCTACGCCGAGGCCGTGCGCGTGCTGGCCAAGCTCCACGCCAACCCGCTTCCCCCGGTCCTGCCCGTGGCCGAGGGGACCGAGCACAGGCTGCCGCCCTACGACATGGAGGCGCTGCTGTTCGAGGCGGAGCTGATGCCCGAATGGTACGCCCCGGCGATCCGGAACGTCAGCCTGTCGGCGGAGGCGCGGGCGGCCTTCGTCGACCTGTGGCGGGCGGCGCTCCAGGGCGCGATCCCGGACCGGCCGACCTGGACCCTGCGCGACTACCATTCCCCGAACCTGATCTGGCTGCCCGAGCGCGACGGTCTGGAGCGGGTCGGGCTGATCGACTTCCAGGACGCCGTCATGGGCCACCCGGCCTACGACGTCGCCTCGCTGCTGCAGGATGCCCGGGTCGATTCCAGCGCGGAGTTCGAGCTGCGGCTGCTCGGCCTCTACGCCCGCGAGCGCCGCGGCCGGGACCCGGCCTTCGACGTCGGCGCCTTCGCCACCGCCTACGCGCTGCTGGCGGCCCAGCGCGCCACCAAGATCCTCGGCATCTTCGCGCGCCTCGACCGGCGCGACGGCAAGCCCGGCTACCTCGCGCACCTGCCGCGGATCGAGGGCTACCTCGCCCGCAACCTCGCCCATCCGGCGCTCGCCGGGCTGCGGGCCTGGCACGCGGACCACCTGCCGGGCCTCGTCGCCCCGGCGCCCGACCCCTGACCTCCGGATTCCCGACCGCATGAGCGATCCCAGCCCCGCCGTCAGCCGCGCCTTCGTCCTGGCCGCGGGCCTCGGCAAGCGCATGCGGCCGGTGACCGCCACCGTGCCGAAGCCCCTGGTGGAGGTGGCCGGCAAGGCCCTGCTCGACCACGCCCTCGACCGGGTCGCCGAGGCCGGGATCGGGACCGCGGTCGTCAACGTCCACTATCTCGCCGACCTGATCGAGGGGCACCTCGCGCGCCGGGCCGAGGGGGCGGCCCCGGGACCGGCCACGACCGTCTCCGACGAGCGCGCGGCGCTGCTGGAGACGGGCGGCGGCATCCGCAAGGCGCTGCCGCTCCTGGGGGACGCGCCGTTCGCGGTGCTGAACTCGGATTCGTTCTGGCTCGAGGGGCCGGCCTCCAACCTGCGGCGACTGATCGAGACCTGGGACGGCGACCGCATGGACGGCCTGCTGCTGGTGGCGCCGACCGCCACCAGTCTCGGCTACGAGGGGGCCGGGGATTTCGTGATGGATCCGGACGGCCGCCTGGAGCGCCGCGGCGAGCGCGCGGTGGCCCCGTTCATCTACGCGGGCGTGGCGATCCTCACGCCGGGCCTCTTCGCCGACACGCCGGAGGGCGCCTTCTCGCTCAACCTGCTGTTCGACCGGGCGATCGCGGCGGGACGGCTGTTCGGAATGCGGCTCGACGGCCAGTGGCTGCATGTCGGCACGCCGGAGGCGATCCGCGCCGCGGAGGAGCGCGTGCGCGCGAGCGCCCGGACGCCGTAGGCCCCGCGAAATCCGAGGCGCGCGCACGGCCCGCACAAGTCGTTGCCCGAAGTGTCTTGCCAAGCCGGATTTGAGCCTCTAGAAGCCCCTTCACACCGGCGGGCCGAGAGCCCGCCGCCGTGTCAGGCGCCCGTAGCTCAGCTGGATAGAGCACCAGACTACGAATCTGGGGGTCAGAGGTTCGAATCCTTTCGGGCGCGCCATTCCCTGCATTTTCCCGTGGTCGGGCAGGAAAGCCCACGTAGACGGGTGCATCAGCACCAGAGTCGAAGACCCACGGTGCTCGCTCGAGCGCATTCAGGTCGCCCGACCTCCGTCCTCGGATCCGATTGACCGTTATCTTCGGAACACGCCCTGACCGTTGCCCCGTTCGCGCGGTGCAGGTCACAGCGGCGCTCTGACCGCGCGGAAGCCGGCCGTCTCCGCGGAGCATCCGCTTCGATGATTGTCGAAGGCGATACCGCGACCGCACGCACGCCATTCATGCGCCGCGCTCCGCCGACGACGCGGGCGCTTGGGCGCAAGGCCGTCAGCGCGGGCCGCCGGGAAGTGGGCAGCGGGGATAGGAACGCGGCGCGACCGTCAGCGCCTGCACACGCGCAAAGGACGAGACGAGGCGTACAAGAACAAGGCGCCAAGAATTGATGAAGCGTACA
The DNA here is from genome assembly GCF_052045615.1 of Methylobacterium sp. 22177. Lineage (NCBI taxonomy): Bacteria > Pseudomonadati > Pseudomonadota > Alphaproteobacteria > Hyphomicrobiales > Methylobacteriaceae > Methylobacterium > Methylobacterium sp. 22177. The sequence goes on from NZ_JBQEPK010000010.1 coordinate 86,688, forward strand.
TTGATGGCGTTCGGTAGGACGGGGGCGGTCATAAGTGCAGCAGCCGTGACGGCTCGCCTGAGAGGGCTGTACCAAGATGGCAGTTGCCTCACGGCGCCCAGCGCCTTCCTGGCCGAGACGCGACGTCCCGAGATCATGTCCTGATGGATCTCATAAATATTGTAGAAATACATTGACTTCGGGTCTCTAATCGTGTCGCTCCAGTTGTTTTGCCGCAATATCGATTTGAGATGGATGACCCGGTCGTTGAAACGGCGCTTGTGCTTCTCGAGAAGCGCTTGGGATACCCCGTTCTGGACTCCCGACTTGTTTTGACCGTGTATTCTATAGCATCCGAGCGGCCGGTTCAGGCTGACAATATCGCCAAAAAACGGCGCCGCCGTGAGGATAACACCGTCGACGGCTGTGTCGTAGGACGCGTTCCGCAGTAACTCGCAGACATCTCTCCGGAACACATTGCCGGACGTTGGTGGAGAGATGTACGTGCCGGATTTTTTCACATGCGCCTGAAATTTATCCCGATCCCGTCCCATCGGGAGTGCGGGAAAAGCGGGTGCGATCACCGCGCCGGTCTCATTGATCCGCACCAATTGAAACTGGAGCTTAGAAATGTCCGCATCGAGCGCGTCTATGATCGCATCCAGAGAGCCGGGTAGAAGTTGATCGTCGGCATCGAGAAATAAAACAAAGGGCGCTGTCGTTTTCTCAATCCCTAGAAGGCACGCGCTGACCTGCCCTCCATTCGTCTTGCGAAAGGCGCGAACGCCGCTGTTCTGTATTATTGTCCAAGATCCGTCTGTTGAGCCGTCGTCTATGACGACGATTTCACAGTCGGGGTTGTTCTGAGAGACGACGCTCTGGATCGCGCATTCAATATAGCGCTCGTAATTGAAGCAATTGATGATGACTGCCAGGGCTGGAGGCCTCGTGCCTGTCAGGACCTCGGCTGCGACCGCATCAGTGCTCATGTATGCTTCGCAGAACGAGAGCTGCAGCTCATCATCACGATTGACTCATCAGGCGCAGGGCTTCCCCGGCAATAAACTATATTTCGCGCATTTCAGATCGGATTTCAAGGACGTTATAGGCCGGCGGCGCGACGAAAATCTGATTAGAGCTCGAACGTTTCGCGAAGCCATTTATTCCGCGGCCGGGCCGGAAACAGGAACAGTATCGTCGCGTCCGCTCGCGGCCGCACACCCCTCCCGACGCGTGCGCGGCGGAGCATCTGCGGCCGCGCTACGGTTCGAGAGGTCTGGATCGAGCGGGCGGATCGGCGGCACCGAGCCCGATCGACAGGCGTCAGCGATCTCGGAGCGATGCGCTCCGCGTGTCGATCGCGAGGAAATCCGGTTGCGAGCGCGAGCCGCGGCGCCCTCACGGCTTCGTCTACACGGCGTGCTCGACTACGCGTACACGCGAAAGTAGTCGACGCGCATGTGGACGAGCTTCTGGGCCTCGGTCAGTTGAGGCGCCGGGACGTCCGTCCGCAGCGCCAGCGTGAGGAGCGGCCAGAAGACGTCGCCGGTCTGCTCCATCTCCGAGGCGCGTGTGAGTGTCCAGATATTTAGCTGACCCGTTTTTGGATTGATAATTGGCGCACGCTCGAAGTAGGGGATGCATTTTCCGTCCTGTATCAGTACGCCGTAGCGGCAGTACTGCTCGGTCATGTCGACGGGGGTGGGGACGCCCGTTCCTTCGTTGTGCTCACCCGGTTGTCCCCATTCATGCAAATAGGCCCCGTAGAGCTTCGGCTCGAAACCTTTGTGCTCGACGATGTCGACCTCTATGCTCCGCTTGGCATTGGTGATGCCGTCCCGGTTGAGAAGCCAGAACGCCGGCCACGTGAGCGGATGCTGCGGGAATCGCATCCGCGCTTCGAAATAGCCTTGGCGCCAGCCGACCGATACGACGCCGCTCCGGCTGCCGGTCTGTAGGTTCCCGGAAATCCACTGAAAGTCAGGTATATTGTTTCCATAGTAATTCACGACGCCCATATTGCGCCCGATATACTTTGCGGAGATCTGAAGGGCCGTGCCGCCCGTGGCGTCCGCGTCCGCGACGATCGCGTAGGGTTTGAAGCCTTCCGCCCCGGCAAGGGGAGCGAAGGCGGAACGGCCGTAGAATCCGGAGGGGCCCGTCGTGGCCTTCGGTCCGCCATTCCAGATCCGCCCGTTGATCTCCGCGAAGGGCTCGTCGAAGACGAGCGTGCGGCCCTGCGTCGGATCCGAGGAGGCGTCCATCGCCGCGCTCGAGCGGCTGGTCGGCAACAGGGACGCCGCCGCGCAGATCGGTAGATCCCGGAAGCACGATTTCAGCAGATCGCGGCGGACCCAGCGAAGTTTCGTCATGGCTCAGGCTCCGAGTTGCGGCGTGGCAAGGGCGTAAGAGCTTCGCGGCAGCGACATCCCTCTCACCGTGACACCATGATCTGGGGTGTGCCGGTGCCCGAGGGCACGCCGATGGAAACGGTGCTGACGGCCTTCAGGCCCCTGTTCGCTCCCGTGTTTCCGCTCGCAGGACCTCCAGCGCCCTGGTGCGGGCTTCGGCCATGCCGTAGCGGTGTCGATACCCCGCCTGCCGCAGGCGATCGTTGGGGAAGCGCATGCGCCAGAGAGGATTGCGCAAGGGCAGCGTCCGGTTGCGTAGGAAATCGTGGAGCCAGTCGACGGCGGCGGGCATCGGGATGACCCGGAAGCGGCGATCGCGGCTGATCGCGTACGCCCGTCGCATGAAGTCGCCGATCCGCGCATCGCGCGTCTCGTGGTCGGAGAGATTGAAAATCTGCACCTGCCCGGCCGGCCAAGCCCCGCTCAGGGACTGGGTCATCGTCCAGATCGCCGCGTCCGTGACGTCCCGGACGTAGACGTGATGGGAGGGCCGGTGCGCGGCGAAGAGGCGCTTCGAGAGACCCCAGTCGCGCAAGCCGATGAGATTATGGAGGTCGACGACGACCGTGGGGCGCAAGATCACGTAGGGAAGGGTCGCGGCGACCCGCAGGATGGCTTCCTCGCCGGCGAGCTTCGTTCGACCGTAGGCGCGAACGTAGTCCAGGGCCCAGTATTCGGACTTGACGTCGACGCTGCTGGTGAGAACCGGTGCCGTCTCCGTCATGGTGCGCGTGCGGCCGCTGCCATACACGGAGACGGTGCTCATGTAGCAGAAGGCCTTGATGCCGTGCCGCTCCGCGGCTTCGGCCAGGCGCCGCGTCGCCTCAACATTGATGGCCGGCATCCGGTCCTGCTTCCCGAGCTCGGCGGCGAGATGCATGACGGCCTCGCAGCCGCGGACGAGGGCGGCGTAATCCTGATCCGCCGTGAAGTCGAAGGTCCGCCATTCGATCGGACCCGTGCGCGGCTGCGCCTCGGTCAGGGGCTGGGACGTGACGGCCCTGACCGCGTAGCCGCGTTCCAGCAGGTCCTCCACCAGGATGCGGCCGATCCGCCCCGTCGCCCCCGTCACGAGGACGCGGAGACCGGTCGGGACGGGCGGGGACGCTCGGAGGCCGGATACCGCGGTGTCGCGCTGCCCCCGGACCTTCAGCGCGTCGGCGAGACGTATCGCCAGGGCGACGATCATCTGCGTGGGATTGCAGTGGCCTGCCGTCGGGAACACGGAGCTTCCCGTGACGAACAGGCCGTCGATCCCGTGAACTTGGCCCTGGGCATCGACCACGCCCTTGGTGGCGTCGTCGGACATGCGGGTGGTGCCGGTCGGGTGGGCGACATCGACGAAGCTCACTGGGATCGGCGCCTCGTCGCGCACCCAGTCTGCCAGCACGGGCGCGGGCAGGCCCAGGCGGGCGAACTCGGAGACGACGAGCCGCGCCGTCTCGCGCATGGTGCGGCCTTCATCTTCGTGACTGCGCCAGTCGATCAGGGGCAGCCGGCTGCCCAGGTGATCCCGCTGATCGGAGAGCATGACCCGGCTCTCGGGATCCGGCCGCTGCTCGACCATGCATTCGAGGCTCAGCTCGGAGAGCTTCCGCGGGAAGCCGTTGCGGGCGATGAAATGATCCCGGCAGCCGCGCAGGAGCAGCGGCAGGTTCGACGCCAGGGTCAGGACGTCCTTCGCCCGCGGCTTGCCGACCAGCATCCTCCGGATCGCGTCGCCCGGGTCGTCCGGAGCCAGCGTCTCTCCGAGCCACACCGCGCAGTTCAGGAGCTGGCGGCTTCGCTGGACGTCCGGGCTCAGGCGGAGCCCGCCCCGGAACAGCCGATCCGCGATGGTGTAGCGGCCGAACCGTCGCTGCAGGGCGCGCGACCGGCGAACGTCGAAATGCGCGACCGGCCCGCGCAGATGATCCATCAGGTAGCGACCCACGAGGTCAGACGCGTTCCCGAGGCCGCCCGGGATCTGATGGTCGGAGGCGAGGAGAAGCCGCGCGTTCTCGATCCCGCCGGCACACAGGACGACGCGGCGGGCCGGCAGCTTGACGATCGCGCCGTCGGGCGCCGCGACCTGAACGCCCTGTACCCTGTCACCCGCCTCATCCACGTCGATCGCGACGACGGTCGCGCCGCTGATCAACGTGACGTTGGCGCCCAGCTGCTCGTCCAGCTTCCGCCCGAAGCGCGTGTACTCGAACGGATAGGACTCCGCATCGTCGCGGCTGAACTGCCAGAAGAAGGGCAGGAGCAGCCGCGGATCCGGCTCGGACCAGGCCGGCCGCGAACCGAACAGCTCCCAGAAGCGCGCGTCGCTGAAATGGTTGCCGTAGGCGAGCCCGAGATACTTGGCCGTCCGCTCGAGATAGGGATCGAGCGCGTCGCGCTGGAACGGCCACCCGCTCTCCGGGACCCAGGCACGCTGCTCGAAGTCGATGGTGTCGAAGGGCGCGCACCGGCCCCCCCACGTGTGAGAGCTGCCGCCCACGATCCGGTTCCGGACGGCCCACTGCGTGGCGCGCGGCCGCCCGACATTCACGATGGCATCCAGCGCGTCCGCGCTCTCCATCCGGTCGAGGCCGCCGCTCTCCAGCAGCACGACCCTCAGGCCGCTGCCGGACAGCTCGCGGGCCAGGGTGCTCCCGGCCGGCCCCGTTCCAACAATGCAGACATCGCAAGCCGCATCCAGAAGACCCTCGATTTCACTTGCGGCACGCAGCTGGATCACGGTGAGCGGCTCCCGGGCTCATTCCATCGAGACTATCGGCGCGGACGCACGGTTGATGCGCGGCGATAATCGTTCAAACGATCGGCGAGTGGCCGACTTTATCAGCCGTTTTCTGCCAAGATAGGGAGAAATATTCGGAGTTCGCGGTGCGAAGCGGATGTGTGCCATGGATAGATCCGCCCCCATCCCGACGCGATGGATGCGCGCGATCGTGCGGACCGTGGTCCACGACGCGCCGCGGCGCGGTCCGGGTGTTGAACGTCGCTGATGCGGTTCGCAGATGCGACGGCCGTCCAACGGCAGGGGCCGAGGGAGCACGGGGCCGCTGCTCGACCGAGGGCTGACCGAGGTTCAGCATGCCGATTGCCGGATCGCGTCGGCGTGAATGTGCACGACCTTTTCGGCGCTGTACTGGTCAATGTAGTCCTTCCTGAAATCGGAAAACGACCGTTCTGGCTCGATATTGTCGCAATAATATTCCATGGCTCTGACGAGTCCGTCCTCGTCGTCGGGCGCGACCAGGCGCCCGAGGCGTTGATCGACCAAGATGTCGCTGGGACCGAACTCGCAATCGGTGGATATGACGGGCAGTCCGCACCGCAAGGCTTCACAGATGGCCAGCGACCAGCCCTCCCATCGGGACGTCGCGACGAAGACGTCGCTGACGAAGAGCGCTCGTTGCGGGTCGTCCGGGTAGTGGATCAGCCGGACGGCGTCGGACAGGTCGAGCGCCCGAATCTGTTCCGCCAGCGCCGCTTTGCCGGATCCGTGGCCGACCAGGTTGAGGCGCACGTTCCTGCGCCGCTCGTACACTCTCGCGAACGCGCGAATGAGAAGGTCCTGGCCTTTCTGGAAGGCGTAACGTCCGACGTTCACGAAGGTGATGACGGCGGGGTCGGGCCTGATGTCCTCGCCCGGAGCCTCGAAGTGCCTGACCGGATTGGGAACCCAATACATCGGACGCCTGCATTTGAAATCGGCTTCGAACGCTCTCAGCTGCCGCGGCGACGTCCCGAAAACGGAAGTGATCCGCGGTAGAACGTAGTATTTCAGGAAAAAGAATTTGATCTTCGATTTCAGGCTGCCGGATTCGCGCCGCGGGTTGCCGTGCAGGTGCATCGTGATCCGCTGCGGGATGCCCACCCGGGCCAGCCAGAAGACGACTGTCGGCTCGATCTGCGGAACAATGATCAGATCGTAGCGACCTCCTTTGCTGACATCCCGAAAGATCCGCATCAGGTGCAGGCGCGACGTGACCGGCCTGAAGATGCTTCTGTAATGTCGCGGCTCCGCCGGATAGTTCTCGTGTTGGGTGACCCGCAGCACGTCGATGGCGAACTCGGTGCCGCACGTCGCCGCGAGCTCCGCGCCGATCGTGTCGACCACCCGCTCAATGCCGGCAAAGACGGAGGTCCCAGGTTGAAGATAGAGGATCTGGAACTTCTCACGATTTCCGGCGGGCATCCCAACCAACTCCTTCCGTTCAGAGCTCCGACGATCCGGGCGCGGACCCGTCGACGGTGCCGGGGCCCGACTCACGCGCGATTGAGAACGGCGCCGATCACGTTCGCGCCGGCACCGATCAGGCCGTTCACCGCGTCCGACAGCTCGTCGACGGTGGTCCGCCCGGCCTCGGCGACGATCACCACGACATCCGCCCGACGGGCCGCGACCCGGGACTCGGCTGAGACGGAGAGCGGCGGCAGGTCCAGGATGACGTAGCCGCCCCGGCGCATCTGGTCGATGACGCTCTGGAAGATCGAGGAACTGAGGGACACGCCGGTGCCGACCGCCGTGTACGGCGACCGCGACGGCAGCACGGAGACACCGCCGAAATCCACGAACTTGGCCAAGGCCAGATGGCTGGGATTGATGATCAGGTCGGCCAGACTCGCGCCGACGCCGGCCTTGGAGTCCGGGGTCAGGAAGAAGGTTCCGGCGCCGTGGATGTTGGTGTCGATCAGCCGAGCGGTCCGGCCCCCCTCCTGCAGCAGGCGCGCCAAGCTCAGGCCGATCAGGGTCGTGCCCGTGCGCGGGGTGCAGCCGATGAGGGCGATGACGCAGTCGGTATCGTGACCGCGCGCCGAGAGGGCCAGCTGGATCGACGTCCGCAGATCGCGGACACCCGTGGAGAATTTGACGTTGAGGAACCACGGCGCGTTGACGTTGCGCAGATCCACCGTCTCGCGGCGCCCGTCGGCGGTCTTGCGCAGGACCTCGGGCATCACGGCGAGGCAGGGAATGCCGGCCCGCTGGACGAGATCCTGCGGCGTCCGGATCCTGCGGTCGAACGCCTGCAGCAGCGCCACGGCCAGCAACCCGCCCACGAGGCCGATCATCGCGCCGAGGCCGAGGATCAGGGTCTTGCGCGGGGCCGAGGGCTTGAGGGGCTGCAGTGCCGCGCCGATCACCCGCGCATCGGCATCGGGGGTCGGCGCGTCCGGCAGCGTGCCCTCGGTGACGGCCGCCGCGGCGGACCGGGCCTGTGAGGCGAGGGCGTTGACGCGTCCCTGGAGGAACTCGGCGCCGTTCTTCGCCGCATCGGCTTTGGCAGCGATGGATTGGAGGAGATAGGCCGAGACGGCCGCGTTCGCGACGCGCCGCGCCAGGTTCGGATCTCTGGACGTGTACGAGACTTCGACGACGTACGATTGGCCGACGCGCCGGACGGTGAAGCGCTCGGCGAAGTTCTCGAACTTCCTCTGCTGCAGGATGGCCGCCGTCGACGGCGGGGCGGTCCGCAGCCCCGACAATTCCGAGGCGCTCGGAGCCGGCTCTCTCGGGCTCTCGGCTTCCGGAGGGCCGAATTCCGGATTGTTCGCGAGCTGGAGACTGTTGAACACGTTCGCCAGCAGCCGTTCCGAGCGGAGAACCTGGAGCTCGCTCTCGGCTCGGCCCACATCGAGGCTCGGCATCAGGGCGCCCTCGGAGGAGCCCGCGCCCACCGGGCGCCGCGGCTCGAGCAGCAGCACCGCGGTCGCCGTGTAGGAGGGGGTCGCCGTCACGGTGTAGAGCGCCGCGCAGCCGATGCAGAAGACCACCCAGACGGCCACCGCCAACTTGTGCCGGCGAGCCGCCTTGAGGGCCGCCGAGACGACGGCCAGCGGGCCGTCCTGCACGCCGACGGACGCCGCCTCCGGGAAATGGGTAACGGATTGGGAGGGGTCCGGCGCGATCCGGGTGGTGTTGTAGATGTTCATCTCACGCTTTCCGCCGGATCTGCAGGGCGCGCTCGGGTTCCAGCCGTCCCAGGAGCACGTCCGCGGCGCCGCGCAGGTTGCCGCGCAGCCGGCCGCGCCGGTCGATGAACGGCTCGGGGGCCGCGAAGCGCGTCACGTTGCTGAGAACGTTGCGGGTGATCTGGCCGAAGACTTGAGACAGGGTCATCGTGCCCTTCCGCAGCATGTATAACGGGTTGACAATCTGCGAATAGCCGAGCCGATCGCCCGAGATACGGCCGCCTTTCACGCCCATATGGACGCCGCGGGCCTCCAGGCATTTGACGAGCCGGCCGCCCTTGGCCGCCAGAGCGGCGCCGAAATCGCGGTCCTCGAGCCAGCCGTACAGGACGAGCCGCTCGTCGAATCGCAGCGTGCCGATGGCCGAGCGACGGAACGCCATGTTGCAGCCGTACGGGCTGAAGGCCTCGATGGGCGCCGCCGGCTCGACCGGACCCAGCGCGGCGAGCATCCGGTCGACCTCGGTGAAGCGCAGTCCGGGCCCCTTGATGCCGTCCGCGACGACGTCGCCCGTCAGGCCGACGATGTCCGGCTCGTCTTCGAAGCGCTGCGCGGCCGCTTCGAGCCAGCCGGCCTCGGGGACGAAGTCATCGTCGAAGAAGACCACGATATCGATCGCCTCGGGCAGCGCGGCGAGGGCGGCATTTCTCTGAGTGGCGAGGCCGGGACGCCCCGTGACCACCGTCACGCCGGGCCACGTGGCCGCCTCGCCGGCATCGTCCGGGGTGACGCAGGAGATCAGGATGGCGGCGGGCTTCAGGGTCTGCCGATCCAGGATCCGCCCGAGGGTGCCGGTCACCACCTCGGGGCGGCCCAGCGTCGCGATGGCGACGGCGATGCTCGGCGGCGGCGCCGGTGCCGCGTCGCGCGCCGCCGTCTGCGCGGCCGGCCGCACCTTCGGCCCGCGCATGAGATCGAGGTAGCCCTGCGCCGAAGCCTCCCACGAGAAGAGGGCGGCCTGATCGCGACCGCGGCCGATCAGGTCCGATCGCAGGTCCGGGCTGGCGGCCAGGGCGCGGATCTGGGCGATCCAACGGTCCGGCCGGTCCGGCGGAGCGAGCAGGGCCGCCGACCCGCAGATCTCCGGCAGACTCGCGCGGTCGGTCGAGACGACGGGGCAGCCGCGCGCCATCGCCTCCAGTGCCGGGAGCCCGAACCCCTCCGTGAGGGAGGGGAAGGCCAGGCACAGGGCGCGTTCCATCAGGTAGGCGAGATCGTGGTCGGTGACGAAGCCGAGGTGGCGGACATTCTCGCCGCGCTTCAAGTCCTCGGCGGCGTAGATGGTCGCTTGGCCGCCCGCCACCACGAGGTCGAGCCCGAGTTCGCCCAAGGCCGGCGCCAGCTTGAAGAGCAGATCGAGGTTCTTGTGACGGGCGCGGGACCCGAGGGCCAGCACGAAGGGGCGTTCCAGGCCGTCGGAGTCCCGGTCCAGGCCCGCCGGGGCTCGGACGGCCTGTCGCGGATCCCAGGCGTGCACGTGCTCGTGCCCGTTCGGGAGGACGGCGATGTCGGAGGCCCTCACAGAGAGATGGTTCGCGATCTGCCCGGCGGAGAAGGTCGAGACGGTGGCGATCCGCGCGGCACGGCGGGCCAGAAGCGGCTGGAGTGTCCTGTAGAACGTCCGGAACGACGCGCTGTAGCTCTCCGGCGCATTGAACACGTTCGCATCGTGGATGCAGACGACCTGATCCGTCTTCAGCGCGGGTGCGGTGTTGCAGAGGTTGAGCAACCGGCCGGGCCACGCGCGCGGCAGGACGAATTGCTCCCAGGCATGCCCAGCCGCGGGTCCGACGGTGCGGAGCGGCGTGCCCGCGAGCCGGGGATCCTCCGCGTCCGGCACGGACAGCAAGGGGGCGCTCTCGCCCCGCGCGGCCAGGGCCGCGCTCATCGCCCGGGTGACGTTCATCGCGTAGCGCTGAACCCCGGTCATCGGCTGGGTGAGGAACCGACCGTTGATTCCAAACGATCCGACTGCCGTCATGCTGTCGCTCTACTCCCGTCGGAGGCCCGCTTCTTGGATCGAATGCGAGAACAAGAGTGTTTCACCTTTCGCGAGAGCGGCGCGGTCGGGCCCGCGATCTCGGAAGCCGGGATCGCGCACGACCCCGATCGCACGCAGAAATTCTATATTTAATATAGGCAAAAAATCGCGGCGCTAATTATTTTATAGCCAGCGCTTCGACTTTCTACAAGAAAATCCGAATGCAGAAGCGGCGGCCTGAGCGCTGCATTCAACGGCACCTGGAAATCCTCAGTTCGCGCCGGAGGCCTGCCGACGCCACAGGGGCGGGTCCGCGCGCGCCTCGAGCGCGGGCTCGCGGCTTCGCCGGAGACGGGACGTGGCCTCTCTGTGGACGGCGCGTCCCGCGTAGACCGCCTCGATGACGGGAAGCAGGAGCCGACCGGCCCGCGGGAAGCAGCGGAGAAGCGCGCCTTCGCGCCAGAGACTGTCGCGGATCTGCTGCACGGGCCGGGTCGGTCGTGGCGCGGCGTACTGCGCGCTCAACTCGACGCGTCCGAAATCGCGGGATCTGCCGCCGAGGCTCAAGGTCGAGACGGCCCGGTCATCCGGCCAGATGATTGCCTTCTTCAGGGCCGTCCACGCCCGCGCCGCGTCGTCCGGGATCGCCGCGACGCTCTCGGAGCCTAGGCGGTCGATGTGGGCCAGGACGCCCGTGAAGAGGTCCGGCCGCGTCGATGCGATCCGCGCCTCCCAGCCGTCTTCCTGGAGATTGGCCCGCGGCGGCGATCCCGGGACGGGCTGCGCGAAGGTGCGGACGCTCGGCAGGTCCGGTTCCAGGCAGGCCTCGATCAGGTGCCAGAAGCGCAGCACCGATGTGCGCGCGTCCCAGGGCTTGTACCAATCGCTCTCGACGCTCAGGCCGAGCGTGCGGCGGAAATGCGGTGTGGCGAGACGCTTGTAGTTGCAGCGGGCGAACTGGAGCCCGGACCAAGTCCGCTCCGGCAGGCCCTCCTGAAGCATGCGGACCGTGCTGCCGTAGAGCCCGGTATCGACCAGAACGCAATGGCGCGCCGGGCCCGCGCAGGCATCGAGATGCGCGCGGAAACAGGCATCCTGCTGGGCGACCGCGGCGTGCAGTCGGGCCACGCCGGGCTCGTTGCCGGCCAGGAGCGCGGCGAATGTCGCGTCCTGAAAGGGCGCGTCCCAGGACGCCGGCAGGGCCAGATCGTCGCGTTGCGCCAGCGCCGCCGCGATCTCCGACATCGACCGGCCGCTGAACTCCCGGCCGAGCTCGGAGAGAACGCCCGGGCTCGGCGGATCGAAGGCGGTGCGGGCGGCCACGAGGCGCGACACCATCAGGGACGCGTGCGGGAGATTCTGCGGCAGACCGGTCTGTCGGAGGAATCGCGCGTAGACGAGCTGCAGGCGCAGGCCGCCCCGGGCGCAGAACAGGAGGACGGTCCTGTCCGGCGCGAGGAAGCGTTCCACGAGCCAGAGGCGTAGGCAGAACTCGGCGAGGATCGGACCCAGCACGCGCTGCCCGAACGCGACCGCGTCGTCGCCGGCGGCGCGGCGTGCGGCGTCGGCGGCGGTCACGGCCCGGTCCTCCTGGTCCCGTTCCGGGCGGCACCGATCCAGTGCCGGTGCATCGCGCGGGCGCGGACGGCATCGAGGCGGCGACGCAGTACCACGTGGCGCGGCCGGAGCAGCTGTGCCGTCCGCAGGCCCGCGGCGGCGGCCATGGTCACGTCCGCCAGCGTGTCATCGCCGAGGTGGAGGATCTCGGCGGGCGCCACCTTCTCGTTCCGGAGAACGACGTCGAAGAGCGCCCGGGTCCGCTTGGTCGCGTCGTGATCGGCGCTGGTGTAGATGTGCGCGACGGGATGGCCTGGAGCAAGCGTGTCCAGCAGATGCGCGATCGTCGCGCCGCGGTGGTAGGTATCGCTCACCGCGATGATCCTGTCCCCGGCCTGCGCCCGCCGCTTCAGCCAGGTCATCAGCGGGGTATTCGCGCGCAACTGGGCAAGCTCGACCGTGATCTCGGCCCGGTACAGAATGTCCGCGGCACGATCGTCGAGGCTGAGGACGCGCGTCATGGCCGCGAGCATGTCGGCGAAGCGCACGTCGCCCGAGGGATTGGCCAAGTCGAGCGCGCGGTAGGCCGCGCGCTGCACCTGCAGGCGCGCGGCGTAGATCGCGCCGGGACGGGGCGCCGTGCCGTGCTCCGCCGCGAGCGCCCGCGACGCGACCGTCGCGATGTCGTGGAAGCGGCAGCGCTCGGATCGGTGGTCGCGATGGAGCAGCGTGTCGAAGACGTCGCAGGATACGATTCGGGCCGCCGTCTCGGGTAGGTGCATGGTGGCTTGATCTCTCCCGATCGGTTGCGACCGAACCCGATTTCCGGCTGCCGGACGGTGTCCGGCAGCCTCCTGCAATGACGGTGCCGTGTCGGCGCGAAGCCGCGCACGACAACCGTACTCTGAGCAGTATAACAAGAATTTGTCCCGTCCGACATGAATGAAGACGTGCTGCTACATCCATAAGCATTGACGAGACGGCAACGCTCCCCCGGAAAGGCGGGTTGATCGGCCCGGCCGCGGAGTTCGCCTCCCGGGATCGAGGGCCCATACGAGGCCTGGAAACGGCCAACAAGACCGCCGTTTGGTGGAGGCGCGGGGATCAAAGGTACAACCACCATCGTGAAGGCGGACGGGCTGACACCGCCGGCCGCGACGACCGACGTTCTTCGCGTCCTCGGACGGCGCTTCGATCTTCAGCGTCCCGGCTCGGCCGGGGATGATTATCGATCAATTCGCGATCACGGAGAGTTGATCTTTGCCCCGGATCATCGTCAAGTGCCGAGATGGGCAGTGCCAAATTCAGCAATCAGAACTGAGTTTTTGCCGCTCTTTCAGGGTTTTGACTGTGGATTTCAGTGAGGTGCCGTGGTAGCCACCCTGTGTCGGGCGCTCGGGGCGGTGAGATACGGGAGCGCGAAGCGACGAGCGAGAAAGACATCTGTCGTGGCCACGGATCCTAAACTCGCAGTCATCATCACCTGCTTCAACTACGCGAGTTATGTCGGCCAAGCAATCCAGAGCGTCATCGCTCAGGGTAATGACGCTTGTGAGATCGTCGTGATTGACGATGGGTCGACGGATGACTCGTGGTCAATTATCCAGCGGTCCGGCATCACCGCGTTCCGGATCCCGAACGGCGGTCAGAGGGCGGCCTGCCTCTATGGATTGGCCAAGACTCGGGCCCCGTTTCTGCTCTTTCTCGACGCGGACGACGAGCTCCTGCCTGGCGCGCTCGACCGCATCCTGCCGGCGCTGGACGCGAATGTCGCCAAACTTCAGTTTTGTCTGACGTGCGTCGATTCCGCGGGAGCAGTGCTGGCGGATCGTTATCCCGCTCTCGACGCGTTCCGCGGGCAGGACAGGACTGTCAACGACATCCTTAGATCCGGAGTCTACCAGACGCCGCCCACGTCCGGGAATGTGTTCCGTCGCGACGTTTGCGACCTGCTCCATCAATGTGACTACGACCAAGCTGTCGACGGCGTGATCCTGCTGGCCGCCCCGTTCATGGGCGAGATCGTCAGTCTCTCCGACAGTCTCGGGCTCTACCGCGTCCACGGCCGGAATGACTCGGGTCTGGGGCGCGTCCCGCAGGCGGCGACCTTCGAGCGGGACCTGCAGCGCTTCCAGTCGCGTTTGAAACATCTGCGAGATCTGCTCCGGAATTGGCGGCCCGGGGTCTCGCTCATCGAGCCGGAGAAGACGTACTATTTTCAGTTCCTCGAGTTCTGCATGGCGATCCTCCGGGGTGTCCGGTACGGTGGTCGGCCGTTCCTGTGCCTGCTCAGATCTGTCCTGACCGAGCCGCGTTCGCTGAAGTGGAAGGTCGCGAACGCGCTCTTCGTTGCCGCGACGTTTCTCGCGCCCGTTCGCTGCGCACAGGCGCTGCTCGCCTTCCGCTTCTCGATCAAGCGCCGGCCGGTCCGCCAGATCCTGCGCGCCAGGATAGGCGCGGGGCTTTGTTGAAAATCAGTAAATCGACGGATTTTTCTCTTGCGTCGGGTCGCGTTTTTACACCTAAATGCCTGAAATATGTAGCGGCTCTCCTGTTCGGCTGGAGTCGTATCGCGCGCCTTAATCAGCGCCGCAGCTTGCATGGGCCCCAGCGCAGGCCGAGGCTCGGATCTGACACGAGCGCTAGTGAATCATGCGTGTTCTCCATCTGCTGAACCATACGCGCCGGTTGAACGGCCATGTCCACGCGGCCGTCGATCTCGCGTGTCAGCAGGCGCAGTCCGGACACCAGGTCGCGATCGCCAGTCAGGGGGGGGATTTCGATGCTCTGCTCCAGTCCAATGGCGTCGAGTCGATCTTCGCGAGCCACGCGCGCGCGCCGGCCCAGATCCTGAAGTCATTCCTCGGATGTGGCGGCGTGCTCCGGCGTTGGCGTCCCGATGTCGTCCATGCCCATATGATGACCAGCGCCGTCCTGGCTTGGCCAACCTGCAAGCTGTTGCGCGTTCCCCTCGTGACGACCGTCCACAATGAGTTCGAGAAGGGCGCGATCCTCATGGGCCTTGGAAACAGGGTCATCGCGGTGAGCGGCGCGGTCGCCGCGTCGATGCGGAAGCGCGGCATCGCGGATTCCCGCATCGACGTCGTGCTCAACGGGACGATCGGCTCGGCCCGCATGCGCGGCCGCTCGGAGGAACCGCAGAGCCTGGATCATCCCGCCATCGTCTTCGTCGGAGGCCTGCATCCCCGGAAGGGACTGCCCGATCTGCTCAAGGCCTTCGACACGGCGTTCACCCACAATCGCGCCATGCGGCTCTACGTCGTCGGCGGTGGTCCTCACCGGGACGCCTACGTGCGGACCGCGCGCGCGCTCGCCTGCGCGGATGCCATCACCTTCACCGGTCCGCGGGATGATCCTTACCGCTGGATGCTGGGCGCCGACATCTTCGTCCTCCCGTCCCACGCCGATCCGGCTCCGCTCGTGCTGTCAGAAGCCCGGGAGGCGGGTTGCGCGATCGTCGGCACCGACGTCGACGGGATTCCCGAGCTGCTCGGCGGGGGGGAGGCGGGCGTTCTTGTCCCGGCCGGCGATCCGGACAAGCTTGCGCAAGCGCTGATCGCACTCACGACCGACCCGGCGCAGCTGAGCGCGTGGAGGGCGAGGAGTCAGATCAACCTGGATAACCTGCGCATCGCCCGGGTGGCTGATGAGACCTTGACGGTCTATCGGCGCGCTGCCGGCCTCGCGGGGTGATGCGCATTCCAGTGCGCGGGACCCGGGCACCGGGCCGCGTCCGCGACGCACCGCGGCTCGATTGCAAGCTGACCGAAGTGACTAGATTGATGCCGCTGCCGGATGCTGGTCCAGGACTGCCTTGCAGAGCGGGTCAGGATCGGAGACGCCATGTTGCCCAGATCCGGATCGATGTCGTGAGGACGAGGCGCGGCGCCGTTTCGGGCGGGTGTGACGACGGTCATCGCTCCGTGGGACACGTTCATGCTCGCCTTTAAGACGCTGCGCGGCGCCGGATGGAGTGTCGCCGCACGGATCTCAGCGCGCGCGATCGACCTCGGCACGCTGCTCATTCTCGCGCGGGTCCTGTCACCGGCCGATTTCGGCCTGACGGCCATCGCCGCGTCCCTGGTCTCCATCGTCGAGATGATCCTCGAGATCCCGCTCGTTCAAGCCCTGTTGCGCCTGCCGAAGATCGAGAAGTCGCATCTGGATACGGCATTCACGCTGGGTCTTCTCCGGGGCGGGGTGATCGCCGTCCTGATGGTGGCTGCCGCATGGCCCGTCGCCCACATCTACGGCGATGCCCGCCTCATCGCCATCACGCTCGCGCTCTCGTCGGCCCCGATCGCGCGAAGCCTCTACAGCCCGGCCATGGTGCACCTGTTCCGCAACATCGACTTCCGGGCGTCGTTTCTGGCGGATTTTTCCGGCAAGGCGGTCGCGGCCCTGATCTCCATCGGAGCCCTCTATTTGGGCGCCGGTTATTGGGCCCTGGTCATCAATCCGGCCGCATCCGCAATCCTGCCGACCATCCTGTCCTACGTGCTGGCGCCTTACCGCCCCGGGCTCTCCCTGGAGCGATTGAGCGCCTTCTCGGCGTTCACGGGCTGGTTCACATCCTCTCAGATCCTCGCTGCCTTCAGTTGGCAGTATGATCGCATGTTCCTCGGCTACCACGTCGACAAGGCCGTGCTCGGTCGCTACGGGGTCGCGAGCGACTTCTCCGTCCTTCCGACCCAGAGCGTCATCGGCCCTGCCATGCGGCCCGTCATGGCCGCGTTCGCGACGATCGCCGATGACCGCCTCCGCTTGCAATCTGCTTTCCTGAAGGCGGCCCGACTCACGATGATCATCGCGCTCCCGGCTGGAGTGGGAATTGCATTGACCGCCGACCAGATCGTGAGCGTCGTCCTCGGCTCGCAGTGGAGTTCCGCAGCACCCTATCTGCGCTGGCTGTCGCTGGCCATCATGTTCACCGCCTATTATCAGCCGGTTTCATCTCTCTGTCTGGCCATGGACGAGCCGAATGTGATGCTCAAGATCACGCTCTACGAGTCGATCGTGAAAGTTTTGAGCATGACAATAGGTTTCTACCTCGGCGGCGTGATGGTGATGATCTACGCGCGTCTTGCCACCGCCTTGTTTCACTTCTTGATCAGCGCCTTCTATGCGCGGCGTCTCGTCGGCGCGGGTGTGGCGAGACAGATCCGCAATCTGTGGCAGATCGGCCTCTCGTGCTTGGTGATGACGGCGGCGGTTCTCGCGCTGCGGGTCGTCTTGAGCCGCGTCGATATCGGGCTCACCGGTCTTCTGACAGCCATGATCTTCAGCGGCGTGGCGGCTTACAGCCTGACCATGCTTCTGCTCGGATTTCGCCTGCGGACCTTGCGTCCCTGAGGTCAATCTCGAGCGGGCCGGGGGCGAATATCGCTGGACTCATCGGGGTCATCGGTCTGACACACAGGGCCGCGCGCCATGAAATCTTAGTGGAATCTGCGCCGACCACTCGGAAAGGCGCCGGCCGCAAGACAGACCTGGGATCGATAAATCTTGGCTAATCTGGCCGCGTCTGCTACGATTCAATATGGCTCTCGGGACTCTGTGCTTCGGATACCGTAGGGCCGGCGCGGCGCACAGATTCATACTCAAGATCTGGGTCCGGTCGAGGAGAATTTGATGCGTCTGCGTGTAGGTGCGGCGGCTTGCATTTTGCTGTTCGGCGGCCCGCTCGCGAATGCGGCCGCCGACGAGGCGGGTCGATACGTGCTCGGCCCTCAGGATCATCTGACGATCCGCGTCTATGATCTGCGTCGCAACACCGGCGAAGCGTACTCGTGGACGGCACTGAACGGTCAATTCGTCGTCGCGGCGGATGGAACAGTGTCGATGCCGCTGATCGGACAGATCAAGGCGGCGGGCGGGACGCCGATCGATCTCGCGAACGCCATCGGTGTCGCGCTGAAGCAGGTGGCCGATCTCGCGGAGAAGCCTGCGGCCTCCGTCGAGGTCGCGACCTACCGTCCATTCTACATCATCGGCGCCGTCCAGCAGCCCGGCAAGTACGAGTACCAACCTGGCTTGACCGTACTGCAGGCCGTGAGCACGGCTCAGGGCCTGATGCGAGGCACCGATCCGCGCAGCATCCAGCGCGACGCGGTCACGTCGCGCGGCGAGCTGCGAAACTTGGCCGCGGAGCGCGTCGGCTTGGCCGCCAAGCTGGCCCGTCTCGAGGCGGAGATCGGGGGCGCGGAGACGATCGCGTTCGGAGGCGATCTGAGAGGCACAGTGGACAAGACGTATGCGGAGCAGGCCGTTCGCGGTGAACAGCTCCTGTTCGACACGCGTCGGAACGCGCTGAAGGCCGAGATCAAGGCGATTGAGCAGTCGATCGCCAGCTTCCAGAATGAGATGAGCACCCTTGATAATAAATCCAAAACCCTCGACCGCCAGATCGAGCTCAGCCGCGGTGAACTCGGTCTGATCAACGATCTGGTCTCGAAGGGGCTCACGATCGCCCCGCGAAAGCTCGCCGCAGAGCAGAGTCAGGCGTCGTTCGAGAGCAGCCGGCTCGACGTGCAGGTTGCCATGCTGCGCGCTCAGCAGAGCCTCACGCGCGCCGAGCGCGATATCATCGACCTCAAAGCCCGGTTCCGCCGCGAAGCTCTGTCGGAGGCCGCAGATGTCCGTCAGAAACTCGCCTCGATCGACGAGAAGACGCGCACGGCCGAGCGGCTCACGGCCGACGCCGAGTCGCAGATGGTCGGCAACACCGATGACGCGTCCGAAACCTTGAGCGCGCGCTACGAGATCACTCGAAAGCAGGGGGTGAAGGCGGGCACATGGCTCGCCTCGGAGGAGGCCGTCGTCGAACCCGGCGACGTCGTGCGCGTGACGCTCGTGCGTCAGCCGGCCGATAAACCCGGGGAGACGCGGTCATCCCCGACGCCGCGGCACGGATCGGCGGGCGCGCCGGTGAGTCGCGGTCCGGCCGCTTCG
The DNA here is from genome assembly GCF_052045615.1 of Methylobacterium sp. 22177. Lineage (NCBI taxonomy): Bacteria > Pseudomonadati > Pseudomonadota > Alphaproteobacteria > Hyphomicrobiales > Methylobacteriaceae > Methylobacterium > Methylobacterium sp. 22177. Next base: position 105,552 of record NZ_JBQEPK010000010.1, read on the forward strand.
GACGCGCCACACCGGCCGACCGACAGCGCCAATCGCTGAGCTGGCCGGTGCGTGCGCGTCGCATCGATCGGCGGGGCGATCAGGCGACGCGATCGTCCGATACAGGCCCGGCCTCGACCGTCCGACCGGTGATGCGTCGCCCGAGCGCCGCTGCCGACCCGTCGTCGATCATGCCTGGACCGGCCTGACATGAGCTTCGAACCGATAGGTGCCATCACGGTCGTCGTCGGCCTGTTCTGTCTCCTGCTCGGCCGGGAATCGGTCGTGATCGCCTTCGTGGTCTTCTGTAATCTCGGATCGGCCGCGGCTCTTCTTCTGGGCGGCGCCAACGTGCAGCCGGCGCATCTCTTCCTCGTGTTTCTGATGATTGCGACACTGTTCTATCGCAACATCTCGACACTGGTCCTGAGCTCCTTCCGCCTGCCGGAAGCGGGCTTCTGGCTTCTCTGCCTCACGCTCTACGGGGTGGCGAGCAGCTACATCCTGCCCCGGCTCTTCGCCGGCCAGACCTATATCGTGCCGCTGGGAACCTCGTCACATCTGATCACGAGCGACGGCGTCGTTCCCCTGGGCCCGGTCTCCAGCAATTTCACGCAGCCGATCTATCTCATCGGCGATCTGGTCTGTTTCAGTGTCATCACCGCTTTCGGATCCACCAAGAACGGGATCGAGACGCTCGCGAGAGCGCTCATCATCTATGTGGCCGCTAATATCTGCTTCGGCATCATCGATGTGCTGACCGCCGCGACGGGCACTCAGGAGGTCCTGCAGTTCATTCGCAACGCTCAGTACACGTTCCACGACGAGGAGAGTGTCGGCAGTATGCGGCGGATCATCGGGGCTTGGCCGGAGGCGTCGGCCTTCGCGGGGATGACGCTGGGCGGTTGCGGTTTCACCGGCATGCTCTGGCTCTGTGGCCGCAAGCCCTCGGTGACGGGACCGCTCGCCTTGATCTCGCTGCTGTTCGTGATCCTATCGACATCCTCGACCGGCCTGGTCGGCGCCGCGGTCCTGATAGCGATCCTCTACACGATCGCGCTGATGCGTTGCAGCACGCATCGGCAGGACCGTTTCAGTGCCGGACTGGTGGTGGCCGGTCCGCTGGTCCTCTGCGTCCTCGTGCTCCTGGCCCTCTCCGTCAACGGTGTGGCCGAGCGCGTCTACGATTACGTCGATACGCTTGTTCTGAGCAAAGCCGAGACAAGCTCGGGTGTTCAGCGCTCGGCCTGGAACGCCTACGCGTGGCGGAACTTCGTCGACTCGAACGGCCTGGGCGTCGGCCTCGGAACCAACCGCACGTCGAGCTTTCCTCTCGCGGTGCTGTCGAATGTCGGGATACCCGGAGCCGTGTTCTACGTGCTGTTCCTGGCTTCTGTGTTCGGATTTCGGCGCGGAGCGCCGCGCACCTACGCGAGCGATATCCGCGCCGCTGGCCGCGTCGCCTGCCTGTGCCTGCTCTCCGGCAGCATCATCGCGGGTCCGACGGTCGATCAGGGCCTGATGTTCTATATCTTTGCCGCGACCGCGTGCGCCTATCCCGTACGCGGTCCGGTCGGGGGGCGCAGTGTTTCCGCGGCCTCGATCGCGCCGGCCGCAGCCGCGATACAGGCCCGGCTCGTTGAGCCAGCTCGGCAGCTGGCTCGGAGTGGATCACTCGGCACGTCGGAGCGGGCCTGAACGCCGATTCGGCGAGCCGATGACGGGCACCGGAAGCCGCCTGTCCGCGTGCCGCTCCGGGAGAAACACTGAGGTCCGCGCCGTCGCGCCGCGATGGCCGACACCGACATGGCTCGCGGTTCTGAGGAAACACCTGGGGCTGCTGGGCAGATTCGACTCTCTTGATCCGGTGGCTCCAGGGTATGCATCGGGCTTATCATCCATTTTACTCTGCTGCCGAGCGGTCGTTGCTGCCGCTGCCGGCCGCACGGCGGCGGGCGCCGCTCGGCCCGTTCGAAACGGGTGGCGAGGGTTGTCGTTGGACCATAGGCGGTGTTTCGGCCCGCGCCATGGCATGTTTACATATTCCGGATCGTTAATGCTGGTGACGACTGGGTTCCGGTCGGTTCTTATGGTGTCGATGCGAAAACTTCGGTATGATTCGAGCTCTCGGCGGTGGTAATCACGTTCTGCCCGGGCGATCACCATGCTCCGCCATCGTCCTATCTCGTCTGACGCCATTGCCGGTGCAAAGAGAAGCATGACCGACTCTTCGAATCTCGACGGCGACGGGCGATCCGAAGATGAGATGTTCGATGCGATCATCTTAGGGGCCGGGATTACCGGCATCGTCTCAGCCTCTATATTGCACGATCTCGGGTGTCGCAGAATTGCCGTCATCGATGAATTTCCCAATCTTGGGGGAAACCATATCGACCGGGCTATCAAGGGGTATACCTTCGATGTCGGAAGCCTGATCTTTCAAGACGATTCGCCTTTGCTGAAGTATTTTCCCGAGCTGCTGGAGCATTACGTTCCGATCAAGCCGACGTGGGGAAAGCTGACACCTCAGGCTTTCGTGACCTCATACCCGCTGTCGATCCGGGACGATGTTGTCCGGGCGGGCCCGTGGGGAATCGTGAGGATCGCGCTGTCGGCCGCGTTCTCGCGCGTGGCGCGGCGCAAGATCGGGAATGCGCGGGAGTTCGCCCGCTACTGGATCGGTGACTATCTGCTCAGACGGTCCGGCCTCGAGAGCTACATGAAGCGGTTCTTCGGCGTGCCGGCCGACTGGGTCGATCTGGAATTCGCCGAGAAGCGGATGCTCTGGATCAAGGAGCACGCCACGCCGCGCGTCTTGTTGCGCTATGTCCGCCGGCATCGCTCGCCGGGTCCGACCAACCGGCAGCTGGCGCGGCCCCGCGAAGGCTTCAACGCCCTCTACGAGGTGGCCGCGCGGACCCTCCGGCAGCGCGGCTCGGCCTTTCACATGGGTCAGCGGATCGTATCGATCACGCGGCGCGGGACACAATTCGATGTCCGCACCGAGAGCGGCCGCTTCACCGCCAATCGACTCATCTCGACGATTCCCATTGCTCGGGCGCTTGCGCTCTGCGGTATCCGGGAGGATCCCGGTCTCGCGTCGGTGACGCTGATCAGCTTGTATTTCAGCTTCAGCGGGACCCGCGGCTTCGATTGTTCGGTGCTCTACAACTTCGCGCACGACGGGGCGTGGAAGCGGCTCACGATGTATTCGGATTTCTACGGTCGGGTGGAAGGGCGGGAGTATTTCGGAGTCGAGGTCATTGCCGGACATGCCGGCGACTCCGCGACGATCGCCGAGCAGGATTTTCGGGCGCACGTCGCCAAGAACGGGCTCTTCGCCGGTGATCTGGTTTGCGAGGGCAGTCAGATGGTGCCCTGTGCCTATCCCGTCTACACGGGGAAGGCCCATCAGCGGGTGTCGCGCGCGCTCTCGCAGCTCAGCGATTTCGGGATCGAGTCGTTCGGTCGGCAGGGTGGCTTCGACTACCAGCCGACGGCCCGTGTTTCGACCCTCAACGCGGCGGCCCATCTGATGCCGGCCGGCACGGCCGACGCTTAGTCGAGGCGATCCGACCAGAGGACGCGTCGCCTCGCCCTCTGAGACCAGTGCCACCCGCTCGTCGGTCGTCGCCTCGGCGGTTCAGCGCAGCCCCCGGATCCGCCCGCCGCTGTCGCGGGACCGTGTCACTGGACCAGGTAGGCGCGGCTGGACTCGCGCGGCGGGCGCGGCGCCGCGAGGCGCTCGCGCGCCAGCACCCCGTCGACGAATTGGCTGATCTCGTCCGCGAAGCGGCCGACGCCGAAGTCGGCGGCGCGGCGGACGAGGCGCTCGGGTTCCACGCCGATCAACCGGCAGCGTCGGACGGCATCGATCAGCGCGTCGACGGATTGCTCGTGGAAGAAGGTCCCGGTCACGCCGTCGATGACCGTCTCGGTGACGCCGCCCTTGCCAAACGCGACCACCGGCCGGCCGCTCGCCATGGCCTCGACGGGAACGATGCCGAAATCCTCCTCCCCGGGGAAGATCAGGGCCTGGCACCGTGCGTAGTGGTGCTTCAACACCTCGAAGGGCTGCGGACCGAGGATCTTGATGTGCGGGCCGGCCATGCTGCGCAGCTCGCGCAGCATCTCGCCGCCGCCGATCACCACGAGCGGCTGCTCCAACCGGTTGAAGGCCTGGATCGCCAGTTCCGGCCGCTTGTAGCGGACCATTTCGCCGACCATCAGATGGTAGTCACCGCGCTCGCTGTCCGGAACAGTCTCGAAAGCGGCGGTATCCACCGGCGGATGAATGACTTTGGCTTGGCGCCGATAGTAGGTCTCGATGCGCCGCGCGACCGTGTCCGAGTTGGCAATGAACTCGTGGACCCGGCCGGCCGAGACCGCGTCCCAGTTGCGCACGTAGTGGGCCACCGGCGGCATCAGCATGCGCGTGAGCAGCCCAGTCCGTTCGCGATAGTCATGGTACATGTTCCAGACGTACCGCATCGGCGAGTGACAGTAACAGATATGCAGCGCGTCCGAGGGCGGGATGATCCCCTTCGCCGGACCCGATTCGCTGCTGATGATCAGATCGTATCCCCGCAGGTCGAGCTGCTCGAGGGCCATCGGCATCAGGGGCAGATAGGATTTGTAGCGGCTGGTCGCGAACGGCAATCTGCCGATGAACGAGGTTCTGACCCGGTGTGCCCTGATGGTCGGCGACATGGATTGCGGCGCGTAGGCGTGCGTGAAGATGTCGGCTTCCGGATAGAGATCGCAGAGCGCCTCGATGACCTTCTCGCCGCCTCGCATCCCGACGAGCCAGTAATGGACGATCGCGACCCTCATCGATCGGACCCTGCTTCCACGGTCATCGCGCAGGTCGGGCCGGCGGATGTCCGATCTGCCGCTGTCAGGCAGCTGCTCCATAGGCAAGGGACCATGATTGCGATGTTCTCAGCTTGATCGAATACGGGCGCCATCAGCTGGACCAGATTGAGCCGAGCCTCGGGTGCTGCCGGCGGTGGCGGAATTCAGAAGGTCGCGATGAGTCTCACGACATCCGCTGTGCGGCGGTGGTCCGGACAGGGCGTGCCGACCGGGCGGGTATTCTCTGGATCCGCATCAGGCTCGGGTCTCCCGGCATTCGCCCGAACGGGCGGAGACCGCTCTGCGCGCCGCGCACCTCGGCACCCTGCTCTCTCTCTCGGCGCATGCGTCATAAGCCGCCCCAACCCGCACTGACTTCGGCATTGTCGCCGCTCCTGCACGTCGGATGCCGCTTAGCCATCCGCAGGATACTGAGTTCGTCCATCCGGGTCACGCCGAGGCTGCCGCCGCCATAGTGATTAGTCCGGCGGCGTCGGACCACGGCCGCGCACGCGCGTCCTGCTGCGGCGCGGCAACCGATTTCCACGATCCGGTGCGCATCCCGCCCGTCGACGGCGCTCGACGTACTGTATCGTCAGCCCACCCATAGAGAGCGCCCTCTCCGTTGTCATGGCCGTGTTCGAGGCGAAATTGATCTGGCGGAGCCATTCCGCGGCATCCTGGCGATCGCCGCCGCGGCCACCTTCCGGAATACCTGCGCCGGGGATTCCGGACATTGCACAGCGTTCCCCACGCGAGGACGCCCCGATCCGGATGAGGGCCGCTCGCGCGGAAAAAGCACAGAGCCGGGCGTGGCTCAGCTCTCGATCATCAACCGTTGGAATGCGCGGCATTCCTCGGCCCGGACGCACGCAGTGCACAATGATGGGTGAGCATCCGGCCGAGGTAGGTGTCTCGCGACATTGCGGGGATGGCGACGCTGAACCCGATTCGTTGCGGCGTCGCGGGACAGAGTCACGGTGCCACTTCTCTTCAGCCTGCAAGATCGAAATCTATTCTTACAATTTACAGTGAAAAATGTACTGACATATAGGGCGCGGCTAAGCTTGATACAGGCGCAATGATTTGATATCGGATCGTTAACAATTGATTAACCGTTGCTGCACCCGGCGGCCCCCTGCCGTCACGAGGAGCCAAAACCATGCTGCGCGACGTCGGCCCACCGCTTCAGCCTACCTTGCGTGCACCGCAGTACAGTGTTGAGCTGGCGGACCAAGTGGGCGAGGCGGCAGAGGCGGTCGCAGAGGCCGTTCTGCCAGCGGCGCCGTTCGTGGCGCGGGGTCTGCGGCTGGGCTGGGCCGCCAAGCGCGGTCTGGACATCACCGTGGCGGCCTCGGCCTTGTTTCTGCTCCTGCCGCTGCTGCTCCTGATCGCCGCGCTGGTCTATGCCGGTGATCGCAAGGCACCGATCTTCCGCCATATGCGAGTGGGACGGGACGGGCGCCGTTTCGGCTGTCTCAAGTTCCGCTCCATGGTGACGAACGGCGACGCCGTTCTGACGGCGCACTTGGCCGCAAATCCGCAAGCCCGGGCCGAATGGGCGGCCACACACAAGCTCAGCGACGATCCGCGCGTCACCGCCATCGGGTACGTGCTGCGCAAGACGTCGCTGGACGAGCTGCCGCAGCTCTGGAACGTGCTGCGCGGTGAGATGAGCTTGGTCGGTCCGCGCCCGATCGTGCCGGCCGAAGTCGCCCGCTACGGGCGGGCCTTCCCCACATGTTTCGCCGTGCCGCCGGGGGTGACCGGGCTGTGGCAGGTCTCGGGCCGCTCCGACACGACCTATGCCGAGCGCGTGGCGCTGGATCTGGACTACGCCACCCGGTGGACCTTGCACCGGGATCTCGCCATCATGCTGCGCACCGTTCCCGCGGTTCTGGCGCAGCGCGGGAGCCGATGAGACACGGGCGGCCCGCGGCGCCGCACCGCGCCGGATTGCGGCGCGCCCCGGCGCAATCGGGGTTGGGACGGCTCCGACGCCGCTGGCCCTGGCCTCGGCTCCGGCGCGGTGCGACGGCGTGACCCGAACCACTTTCCGAGGTGCGGATCGACGGGACGAACGTCGCCGGGCGGCTATTCGCGCCGCGTCGCGACGTGGACGATATCACGGACCTCGGGGTGCGCGAGACCATCACGCGGCAGCGCCGGAGACGGCCACGCGGCGCGCGGAGCCTGAGACTCGGGTCTTGGCCTCGACGAGACCGGTCGACAGCTTGCTCGTTCGTCGGATCGAGCCGCGGAGAATCCAGCGATGGTCAACCATGAACCGTGCCGGCACGAGGATCCGATCTGGTATGATCGGATCGAGGTGGACGAGCCGCCCGGCTTGATCCTCGATCTGTTGGCGCACGTGTTCGTGGCGATCATGGCCGGGATCGGTGCGGCAAGAACGCTGTACTGGCTGCCAACGCAGCTGTGGTGTCGGGCTTCGCGCTGGGTCCTGCACCGTCGGGCCGCCGCGGCGAAGCGTTTCTGAGGCGAGCGCAACATCGTCCCGGCCGAGCCTTCGCCGGGCTCAAGCGGCCCATCCCGGGATTCCACAAACTCGGGCCCGTCGCCGCGGCTGCCCACCGTCGAAGCATCGGATCGCGGCGGGGACAGATCGGCACTGCGTCGATGATCGCCGTTGACGAGCCAAACCTCAGCCGGAGGCGCGATCGCATCGGAGTCGCCGACGTTCGATCTCTCCGGCGCCTCTGCTGTGCAGGCGGTGCCCTGCGGGCGTTCGGGCGCAGCGATGAGTCGTGGATCGCACGAATCGGAGCGCGCGATGACCCGCGGTGGCTGCGCGATTTTCGGCGGATTTGATCTGAGTGTTCGTTCGACCTTGGTCGCCAGAACGACTAAGCTTCCTGCGGACGGAAGATCTCTGAAATGTCCGGACTGAGACTTCGGGTCTGGTGCGTCATCGTGCTGAAATTGACAATATTCACATTTTGATATATGTTTTGTTGGTATGTAAAGTCGGCGAAGCGTGGGGACTCATCGGTCGGGTCTAATGTATTCTCCTGTATGGGATGGCGAGTGCTGGTATGAGGCTTTGGGAGACGGGAGTTGGCGTTCGACGCTGGCACTTTGGCCTGCCTCTGCGCACGCGCAGAATGACCGCCAGAGAGCGATCTTCTTCGATCAGCGTTTGCCAAACGTGTGGTGCAAAGGTGGAGCATTCTGGAATTTATTGTGTTCCTTGTGCAATAAACTATGCCGACGACGATGTGGCGTATTTCGACCGCTGGGTGTTGATATTTATCTGGATCGCTGCGGGTGTAGTTCTGTCTGGTGCTGTTTATTATGTATTGAGATTTTTCAATGTGGGATTTTAGCGATGCATCACTGTCCGCTCCTGCCCAGCCTTCGCTTCATCGGCCCGGTCGGCTCTCAGCGGGCGTGAAGCGCGCACCGATCGACGCGGGACGTCGGCGACGCCATCCGTCCGAACGCGCGCGGATCACGGCGCCGCAGCCGGAAGGAGTGGGGGTAAAGCACCGTCGCGGCGAAGTCCGCGAGCGCCGCAGGTCCAGGCAAGTGCTTGCGGCGACGAACTTGGCGGCTGGAACTCGCGTCTCGGTCCGAGATCTGGAATTTATCGATCAGTGATCGAGACGGGGCCCGACTTCCAGTACGGGCAAGTGCGTTCGTTGATGCTCCGGGGCCCGTCCCGTATAGGCTCTCGTCGAGATTGGAGCGTGTTGGCACGCGATTAGGTACGGGCCGGCGCCCGTGCGTTGGATCTACGGACCATCCGGCCCGATATTCCGGTGGATGGGATGGCGATGTACCTCTATCGAGTGATTGGTACTGATCATCGCTAGGTAAAATGGCCGTGGGCTTCGTTGTTCAGAGTGCTGCCGAGGCTCGCGATATCTGCGATACGATCGCGTCGGGTCTGGTCAGGTGACGGGTTGAGGGTGAGGGCAGGATGCTCGGCTTGATTTCGACTGCGGCGCTTTCAGGAGCGCTGGCGCTTGTCTTCAGCATGTCCGCCTCGGCCGCCTCCGATATCACGGTCGCTGCCATCGCCACTGGCCGGCTCTATGTCGTCGGTACAACCGACCGCCCCCACACGGCGGTGGTCTTGGATGACCGGTTCCGAACCGAGTCCGACGCGAGCAGGAGGTTCCAGTACGAGTTGGTGTACCACCCCGCCAGTTGCGTGGTTTCCGCCGCGATCGATGGGACGATACACGAGGCGGTCGTCGGCAATTGTGGACAGCAGGTGATGCCCGGCACCTGGCTGGATCCGAAGCCCGCCATGACGAGGCCGGCTCCTCTGGACCGGGTCCTCTCGCCGAAGGCCGAGTTGCCCTCCACTCTGTTCTGCCCCTCGGTTCAGACCGAGCGATCGCAAGATCCCACGCGGATCGAGCTCGCTGACCGTACGCCGCCGGTGTTCACCGTCGTGACAGGGATGGACTTCTCGCCGCGCTACTGACGCCTCGCCGCAGGTCGGAGAGAGGCGCAGAGGGCCGGGGCGATGGCTGCAGCGCAGGCGCCCTCGTCGCCGGTGAAGGCGCGATCGTCGGTGACGATCGCGGACCGGTTTCTGGGTGGCGTCGGCTGAGGGAGTTCTCTGCGAGAGGGATCGCCGCTTCGCGTGATGGGGGCATTGACGGCAGGACAAGGCGACGGGTGAGAGCGCGCCAGACGCTTCCTGATCGTGATCGAGACTTCGCCGTCCACCGCCCCGGCCGCGTCGGAGGGCGACGCTAGCATCCAGAGCATACGCTCTTCGAAGCGTCCCGGCCGCCCTTCAGGAGCGCTGCCATAGCCGCTTCGCGATTGTACTCCGACATGATCCGCTTCGTGGCGAGCTCTCGGTCGAAACCGGGGATGTTGTCTTTCCGTGTGGCTGAGGTCTCTCCGACGTCGACACCGTTCGCCATCCGGGACAGGCCGGAATAGATCGGCGGCTTCGTCAGATTCTCCGGATGGAGACTCTTCCAGCTCATGCGGTTGCGCATCGAGGAATCGAGCACCGCCAGAGGATTCACGCCGCGCTGGCCGATCTCCGCATCCCTGAGCTTCAGCGTGCCGGGAATGATGACGGGCGGTGGACCGATATCGGCATCAGCACGCGGCGCGGCGGCGTCCACGAGCGGTCCCGTCGACGCGGCTGCGGCGGGTGTCGCTGTGAGGGGCGGCAAGGCGCTGTAGGCGGTCGGCATCGGCGGCGCATGCGAGCACGCGCTCGATGTCAGCACCACCACGAGCGTTCCGATACGTCTGAAAGCCATGGCCGCCCTCGCGCTGCGCCCGGCCATTCTAGCCAAGCTCAGACCCGGCATACCAGTGTTGGCACGCCCGAGTCCAACCCTTATAAACTGCTCATGGCAGTACCCATGGTCTGAAATAGCCGAAAGTAGTACGAATTTCGGCAACCGTTCTTGGCGGAACCAGTCTTGAGGTGGGTCGGTTCGCGGCGACGGATTCTGGCGTAATTTCCCGCTGCGATTGTCATCGTTAAAGTCGTTGTAAAGTAATGCTATGGAAATTTCTCTCGCTTGAATTCTGAAATTGCGAGATCGTGTGGAAGTAATATCGAGTGACTTCGTTGTACCGAGCAGGCACGCCTGGGAGGCTCCGCGCGGACGATGTCATGCCCTGCCAGAACGGGCTCTCAGATGGTGGGCCGGTCCAGTTCTGGCCGGATCGGGCGGCTCGCCATCGAAACACATCCGCCCACTGGCCTCGCCGGACACGGGATCAGGACAGTCCGACGGTGCACAGGACATGGGCTAGGATACGAGATGCGGTCTGTTGAAACGGACGACGCGCCGCACACAGCGGGAGGACCCGGTCGGCGAGCGCATCATCGGGCGTTGTTCGTCCTGTCGAGATCTCGGAGCGAGCCGAGCCGTCTCGACCGAGGACCCCGAAGGTTCCTCGCGCGGGCGCATTGGCTGGCTGCCCGCCAGGCGCGAGCGATCGCCCGGGCGGCCCCTCTTGCGGGCCGGCCTTCACGCGAAAGCGCCGCGATCAGAACGGCCCTGTGCGGAGCGCCGCTGCCCCGTGCGGGAACACCCCGTTCGGATTCGCGCATCGTCGGTGACGAAGGGCCGGAGCCTGGAAAGGCCGGTTCCTAGCGGAGCCTGGGGAGCAGAGCGTCCGGGTCAGCGCAGATGAAGTTCGGGTTACCCGCGTTGCGCCGCCGCACGAAGTGCCGCTCGATCCAGTGCCAGCTCAGGATCCCGAAGCAGAACGCGATCGGTATCGTCAAAACGATCAACAGAAGTGGCGTGATCCCTGGAATCTTCTGAATGAGGAGATTCTGCGTCGGCCACGCGTAGAGGTACAGACCATAGCTCGGATCCGTGCGGTCGACCCACTGGCTCAGGCGATTGGCAGGCGTTGCCAGCGCAAACCAGAAGATCAGGTAGCCGCCGAAGATCGCGAAGGCCGGCTCTGCCAGAGGAGGGACAAACAGGAGGCCCGTACAGGAAATCAGCGCCAGTAGAGCTCCGCGCCCCGTCAGAGGGATGACGTCCCGCCAGAGGTAGAACGCAGATCCGATGAGGAAGATGAAGGTCAACCGGATCGTTGCGCTCGAGCTGCCGAAGATGGGGCTTCCGTGCGGTATGTCTGGCACCGCGTGACGGAAGCCGTAGAGGATGCCGAGCCCGACGATGATCGCGAGGCAGTAACGCCGTCCGGCGAGCGTCGAGAGGGCGCCGATACCGATCGCGAGCACGTAACAGCGGAACTCGTACGAGATGGTCCACATCGACCCGTTGAGGTCCGGATGCGGCAGGCCGGCAAACGCGCCTGGGACGACAGGCAGACCGAGAATGAAGAGCTTCGTGACACTTTTGACGACCGGAATGTCGCTCAGTGATCCGCCCGACAGGCTTCCAAAGAGCAGTATCGATACAATGAACGCGGCAATGAATCCGGGATAGATGCGCGCGATGCGCCGGGACAGATAACTCTTCAACGATCGTGAGGACTGGAGGCTCTTCGTGATGAGGTAGCCGCTGATCAGGAAGAAGCCGTCAACGGCCAAATCTCCCGAGAAGAAGCTGCCGGTGATCCGTACCAGGAAGTCGCGCGCGCGATCGCCGTCGATCAGTTCCGGCGCGTGTCCGATAATGACCAACAGAGCGAGTGCGATCCGAAGAGATCCGAAATTATTCCTGCGGGCGCCTCTCTCAACACGCGGGGCAAGGGTACTCATGAGAGAGGGAGTCCACACTTCGGTCCGCCGGTGTTCGATCGTGTCACGCGGCACAGGGAACGATCCGATCGTCTCGGCGAATTCGGGCAGCAGGGACGTTCGCCGGATTCCCTGCCGCGAACAGTCACCTTTTTGGGCGTTTCCGCGCCTATAGGGCCACAATTTGCATTATGTTTGGGCTTTGCGGCCGTCTCGTGTCGCCGACGCGTCCGGCTCGATCCGCTGGACCTTGAGCGGGTTGGCACTGAAGCAGGCTGAAGCCCCGGATCGACCGGCATCGCCGAGGTTCAGGCAGGGAGTCCTGTCGCTGCACCGGGAGAGTCGGACGGCTCTGCAGAGCGGCTGGGCGTCGGTCTCGGGCCTTCAAACCTGCAGCGTGAGCGAGCCGCCCAGTTTGATCGTCCTGTTGCCCGCGGCAGCGACAACGCGGCGGATCCCGCGGCGGCTCTGCCCGCAGGATCAGGCAAGGACGCGGCGCTGCGCTGCGTCCTTCACCGCGCCCGGAAAGCCGTGTCGAGCGCCTCCGAGACGCGCGACAGGGCCGCGGCGCGGGCGGCGGCGTCGGAGCCGATATGCGGGTCGCGCTGCACACACGGGTCGGCATAGGTGAACGGCGCGGCGTTCGCGCCCTCGACGAGGGCGCCGTCCGCCGCCTCGCGGATCGCGCAGGCGCGGACGGTCTGCGCGCCCCTGGCGACCACGGGCTGGCTCGGCCCGGTCGGGTTGTCGAAGACGTGCTGCGCCCCGGGATAGACGGTCAGGTCGACATCGGCACCGGCCGCCTTCAGACGCTCCGCGTAGGCCGCGCAGGTCGCGGCGGGATTGTAGTCGTCGCCGCTGCCCCCGAACATCCGGATCGGCCGGTCCACGACGGCGGTGTCGTCCCGGAACCGGATCGAGCAGTCCGGATAGACCGGTAGGTAGAGGGCGGGGGTGACGCCGGAGCGGTTCCAGGCCGCGTCGAAGCGCTTGAGGCTCGCGTAGAGCGCGGCCTGCCCGCCGCGCGAGAAGCCCATCACGGCGATCCGCGCCGGGTCGACCCGCGGATGCCGGGCCAGCACGCCCAGCGCCCGGTAGATGTCGAGGATGAGGTTCGTGCGCGCCAGGAGGCTCTGGTCGGTGTTGACGCTGGTCAGGCCGCGCCCGGTGAACCCGTCGATGGCGAAGGTCGAGATCCCGCGCGCCGCCAGCGCCCGCTGCCAGAACTCGATGTTCCCGCCCAGGCCCCCGGAGCCGTGCATCAGGATCACGGTCGGCAGGCGCTCCGTCCCCGCCTTGGCGACGCGCAGGAGCCCCGCGACCGTGACCGGCTTCGCCCCCTCGGACGTGCCGGTGAGGAACTGCCGGTCGGTCAGCGTCAGGCTGTCGAACGGGTGAATCTCCACGCGGGTGGCGTAGCTGCCGAGATCGGCGACGCCGTCCGGCGCGGGCCCGGCGGAGACCGCCCGCGGGATGCCGGCCAGCAGGCAGGCCGCCAGGAACAGGATCGGTCGTTGCATCGGAGCCCTCCGCCACCGGGCGGCAGCCTAGCAGCGGCGCGGGCGCCCTGTCCCCGCGTGACGGGCCGGAGCCGGTTTCCCTTCGGCGGCCGATGTCAGTCCCGGGCCCGGGAGGCTACGCGGCCGCGCGGTCGGCCAGGTAGGCGCGCCAGCCGCCGAAGCGCGTGATCTCGGCCGCCCCGTCGAGGCCGGCCGGCTCGACCAGGAAGCCCTTGGGCGCCGTACCGTCGGCGAGCCGCAGGGTGCCGATCCCGAGCGGCGCCGGGATGGCGGCGACGAAGCGTCCGAACGCGGCGGGCGGCAGGGCCCACACCTCGGTCTCGATGGCGGCGCCTTCGCCGGCCGCCACCCGAAGCAGGCCCGGGCGCTGCGGGGGACCGCCGGGCAGGGCGTAGAGGCGATAGTCCCGCGCGGTCGGCACCGCCCGCAGGAAGCGCGCGCCGCACCCGGCGAGCTCGCGGTTCAGCGGCAGCCCCGAGAGATGCGCCCCGACGACCGCCAGCTCGATCGCGTCCGGTCCGGCCGCGGCCGGTCCCGGCTCCGCCGTCGGCACCGGGATCGTGCCCGCGCCGATCCGCGGCGCGGACGCCGCGTGCAGGCGCGCGCCCAGGGCGGCGAGCAGCCCGTCCGAGCCGCGCGGCGCCAGCAGGGTGATCCCGGCGGGGAAGCCGTCGGCGCGGGGCCGCCCCGGCACCGCCAGGGCGCACCAGTCCAGCAGGTTGACGAAGTTGGTGTAGGTGCCGAGCTCGCTGTTCGGCCCGATCGGGTCGGCCGCCAGGGCCGCGCAGGTCTGCGGGCGCGGGTAGGTCGGCACGGCGAGGACGTCGATCCGGTCCCAGACCGCGTCCGCCTCCCGGCGCAGCGCCGCGAGGCGGTAGAGGCCCGCGAAGGCGTCCGCGGCGCTGTGGCGCTCGGCGGCGGCGATGACCGTCCGCGTCGTCGGGTGCAGGATCTCGGGGCGCGTCTCCATCACCGCACGGATCGCCGCGTAGCGCTCGGCGACCCACGGGCCGTCGTAGAGCAGGGCCGCGACGGCGAACATCGGCGCGAGATCCACCGGCGCCGCCGCCCCGGCGAGGGTTTCGAGATCGGCGACCGTCGCCGCGAAGGCCGCCTCCGAGAGCCCGTCGCCGCCGAAGCGGAGGCTCGCCGCGTCCGGGAGCCCGAGGCGCAGGCCCGGCGGCAGGCCGGCGGGGGCGGCCGGCACCGGCAGGGCCCGCGACCAGGGATCGGCCCCGTCCGGACCCAGCATGACCCGGAAGGCCGCGTCGGCGTCCGCGACGGTGCCGGCGAAGACCGAGAGCGTGTCGAGGGTCCGGCAGGCCGGCAGCATCCCGCGGCTGGAGATCGCCCCGAGGGAGGGCTTCAGCCCGACGACGTTGTTGAGCGCCGCCGGCACCCGGCCCGACCCCGCCGTATCGGTGCCGAGCGCGAAGGCGACGATCCCGTGGGCCACCGCCACGGCGGAGCCGCTGCTGGACCCGCCGGGCACGTAGGCCGGATCGATCGCGTTGCGCGGGGCCGGGTAGGGGGTGCGCAGGCCGACCAGCCCGGTGGCGAACTGGTCGAGGTTGGTCTTGCCGATCAGGATCGCGCCCGCCGCGCGGAGCCGTGCCACCGCGGGTGCGGTCTCGGCGGGGGTGTGGGCGAAGTCCGGGCAGGCGGCGGTGGTCGGCAGGCCGGCGACGTCGATGTTGTCCTTCACGGCGAAGGGCACGCCCCAGAGCGGCATCGTAGCGGGGTCGAAGGGCGGGAGCGCCGCCGCGGCGTCCCGGGCGTCCGCCTCCGGGACGAGCGCGAGGAAGATGCCGGGATCGTCCACCGCGGCGAGCCGCCGGTAGGCCTCGGCCACGACGGCGCGCGGGTCGAGGCCGTCGGCGTAGGCCGCGTGCAGGAGCGGGATCGTCGGGAAGGGGGGCACGGCGGCTCCTCGTTCTCAGGTCGGCAGACAAGTTCGCGCGCGAGGGGATTCGGCGCGCGGGGGGCCAGGCCCTGCCCGCGCCCGCATCTCGAGGTGCAGCGGTGGATCGCACGGTCGTCCTCCCCCGCGGCCCGATGCGCCCGGACGGCTCAGGATGCGTCGCCGGTGGCGCGGTACCAGTCGAGGATCTCGACCCCCTGCATGAACACCGCGTCGTCGCGGGCCAGGATGGCGTCGAGCAGCCGCTCCAGCAGGTGGATCCGGTGCGGGACGCCGGTGATGTAGGGGTGGATCGCGAAGCCCATCACCTTGGCGCCGCCGAGGGGGCCGGAGCCGGCAGCCTCGGCGGCGAGCCGGTCGAGATGGGCGAGCGCCCGCTCCACGAACTCGTCGGCCCGGTGGTGCTGGATGGCCAGCAGCGGGATGTCGTTGAGCTCGACCGAGTAGGGGAGGGCGACGAGGTCGCCCGTGCGCGTCGCCACCCGGCAGGGGCGATCGTCGACCACGAAGTCGCCGACGTACTCGAGCCCGGCCGCGCGCAGGTGGTCGGGCGTGTCGAGGGTCTCGGTGAGGCCCGGCCCCAGCCAGCCGCGCGGCGGGCGCCCCGTGGTTCCGGTGATCGCCGCGACGGTGCGGGCGATCATCTCCGGCTGGTCCGCGACCCTGTGGGTCGGGACCTGGTGGAAGCCGTGGGCCATGAACTCCCAGCCGGCCGCGTGGGCGGCCTCGGCGATGCGCGGATAGGCCGTGCAGACCGAGCCGTTGATCGACAGGGTCGGGCGGATGCCCCGGCTCTCGAACGCCTCGAGGAACCGCCAGAAGCCGACCCGCATGCCGTACTCGTGCCACGCCCAGTTCGGGATGTCCGGCAGCAGGCTGGCCCCGGTCGGCGGCACCAGGATCTGGCGCGGCATCGGGTGGTCGATCAGCCAGTGCTCGACGTTGACCACCGGCCAGACGGCGACGTGCCGGCCCCCGGGCAGCGTCAGGCGCGGCCGGTCCACGGCGGCGCGGTAGGCGAGGCGGTTCTCGGGCCGGCGGGGATCGTCGGGGGCGGTGTCCATCAGGCAGCGGCCCGCGGGGCGTGGTGGCTGTGGAGCTGGGCCGCGAGCATCCGGCGCAGGTCGTTGAAGGCCGGGCTCGACACGTCGCGCCGCCGCGGCAGCTCGACCGGATGGATCGCCTCGATCCGGCCGGGGCCGGGCGACATCATCACGATGCGGTCGGCCAGGAAGATCGCCTCCTCGATGGCGTGGGTGACGAACAGGATCGTCAGCCCCGTCCGCGACCACAGGTCGAGCAGCTCGTCCTGCAGCCGCTCGCGAGTCATGGCGTCGAGGGCCCCGAAGGGCTCGTCCATCAGCACGACCTCGGCCTCGTTGGCGAGCACCCGCGCGATGGCGACGCGCTGCTTCATGCCGCCCGAGAGCTGGTGCGGGTAGGCGTCGGCGAAGGCCTGGAGGCCGACCAGGGCGATGTAGCGCTCGGCGGTGTCGCGCACCTCGGCGGCGGGCCGCCCGCGCGCCTTCGGGCCGAAGCCGATGTTGTCGCGCACGGTGAGCCACGGGAACAGGCCGTAATCCTGGAAGACCATCCCGCGGCTCGGCCCCGGCCCCGCGATCGGCTTGCCCCACATCAGGGCTTGCCCGGAACTCGGGGCCTCGAAGCCGGCGGCGACCCGCAGCAGCGTCGACTTCCCGCAGCCCGAGGCGCCGAGCAGGCAGACGAACTCGCCGCGGGACACCGTGAGGTTCGCCTCGCGCAGGGCCTCGGTCCGGCGGCCGCCCGCCGCGTAGGTCTTGGAGACCGCGCGCATGTCGAGGATCGGGATCGTGGGGTCAGCCATGGTTGGGGCTCCAGGCGAGCAGCCGGCGGCCCAGCTGCATGACCAGCCAGTCGGAGACGAAGCCCGCGACCCCGATCACCGCCATGCCGCAGATCACGATCTCGGTGCGCGAGAGCTGGCGCGCCTCCATGATGATCGCGCCGAGGCCGGTCTGGACCCCGGTCATCTCGCCGACCACGATCACCACCCAGGCGAAGCCGAGGCCGAGCCGCAGGCCGGTGAAGATCGACGGCAGCGCCGCCGGCAACACGACCCGGACGAACTGCGCCGGGCCGGTACAGCCCAGCATCGCGGCAGCCTCGAACAGGCGCGGCTCCACCGAGCGGACCCCGAACACGGTGTTGACCAGGATCGGGTAGAACGCCCCGAGGAACACGAGGAAGAAGGCCGAGCGCGGCCCGAGGCCGAATAGGATCATGGCCAGCGGCAGCCACGCGGTGACCGGAACGGGGCGCAGGACCTGAAGCGCGGGGTCGAGGAGCGCCCGGATCAGCGGAACGCGGCCGATCAGCAGGCCGAGCGGCAGGGCGGCGGCCGCCGCCAGCGCGAAGCCGCCGTAGACCCGGCTCAGCGACGCCGCGAGATGGGTCCAGAGCGTGCCGCTGAACGCGTCGTCGTTGACGCCGCCGACGGCGAGGTCCCGCATCTCCGCCCAGACCTCCGCGGGCGGCGGGATCAGGCTGTAGGGCCGGCCCGCGGTGGTGACCTGCCAGACAGCGA
This sequence comes from Methylobacterium sp. 22177, assembly GCF_052045615.1. NCBI lineage: Bacteria > Pseudomonadati > Pseudomonadota > Alphaproteobacteria > Hyphomicrobiales > Methylobacteriaceae > Methylobacterium > Methylobacterium sp. 22177. Next base: position 123,563 of record NZ_JBQEPK010000010.1, read on the forward strand.
CGAGTGCGGCCGGCACCACGCAGGCCAGAGCCAGCCGGCGCAGGTGGGCGAGCCCGAGCCCAGGTCCAGCCCGGCGGGCGGGGCCCGGCGTCACCGCCGCCGGCAGGGCGCCGGCCTCGATCCCGGTGCTCACGCCCGCCCCAGCGCGTCGACGAAGCGGGTGTCGATGAACCCCGGCTCGGGCAGCCGCTTGATCTGCTTGAGGGCGAGCATGTGCTGCGCGTAGGCGTCGGCCTGTCGGACCTCGTTCGGCCCGAGGCGCCAGGTCAGCTCGACGTTCGGGGCCGAGAGCTCGAGCGCCTCGCGCTTCTGCCCGAGCTTCGCCACTGCCATGGCGATCATCGCGTCGCGGTCGCCGGCCGCGAAGTCCGTCGCCTTGCGGTGGATCTCCAGCATGGTCCGGACGAGGTCGGGGCGCTCGGCGACCGTGTCGCGGTGGGCGCCGAACACCATGTTCAGCGCGCCCATCTCGGTGCCGTAGGGGTACTCGACGAGCTGGCCGACGCCCGAGGCGAGGCTGACGCCGGGGCCCGGCTCGGCGCCGACATAGGCGTCGACGTCGCCGCGGGCGAGCGCGATGTGCATCTCCGAGAAGGAGACGCGCACGGGGGTGATGTCCTTCACCGAGAGCCCCTCCATGCGCATCCGCTCTAGGACGAAGACCTCCTGGGTGCTGCCGGGCCAGATCGCGACGCGCTTGCCGCGCAGGTCCTTGATGGCGCGGATATCGGAGCCCTTCTTGGCGATCACCGCCATCCCGCGGTTGCAGGTGGAGGCGATGACCACGAGCGGCTCGCCGGCGGCCGCGCCCAGCGTCGCGGCGGCGATGCCGAACGTGCCGAAATCCACCGACTTGGTGACCACCGCATTCTTGCATTCGGTGGGACTCTCGAAGGGCACGACCTCGACCTTCACGCCCGCGGGGGTGAAGCGCTCGTAGAAGCTCGGCGCGATCGAGTGGATCAGCTTGAGCGAGCCCATCCGGATCGTGATGGGGGCGCCCTGGGCGCGGGCCCGGGCCAGGGGGCCGAGGGCGAGGCCGGCCCCGAGACCGGCCAGGAGGGTGCGGCGGCGGATCATCGAACGGCTCCTGCAGGGTCCCGATGTGCCGACGCTACGGGCACCACCTGTTGCGAGGAAGTGCTATTTTCTGAGCGTACCGTTGCCTCGCGGGCAACGGCCGGGCAGGGTGCGGGCGTGAAGCACCTGCGCACCGTCACTTACGTCGCCGAGGTCGCCCGCGCCGGCTCGATCCGGCGCGCCGCGGAGCGCTTGAACCTCACGCCCTCGGCCCTGACCCGGCAGATCCAGGATCTCGAGTACGAGCTCGGCACGCCGATCTTCGAGCGCCTGCCGCAGGGGATGCGGCTCAACGCGGCCGGCGAGCTCTTCGCCCGGCACATCCGCGACCAGGCGGCCGATCTCGACCGGGTCCGCTCGCAGATCGCCGACCTGTCGGGCGTGCGGCGGGGGCATGTGGCGCTCGCCTGCAGCCAGGCCTTCGTCACCCAGGTGGTGCCCGAGGAGGTCGAGGCCTACCGCGCCCGATTTCCGCAGGTCGGCTTCACCGTGCAGGTCCGCGACCACGCCCAGGCGGTCACCGCCCTGGCGGCTTTCGAGGCCGACCTCGCCCTGATCCTGCAGCCGCCGCCCTCGGCGGAGCTGCACCCGCTCTATGCCGGCCACCAGACCCTGTGCGCGCTGATGCGCCGGGGCCACGCGCTGGCGGCGGAACGCGGGCCCGTGCGCCTGCGCGACTGCCTCGCGCACGCCCTCGCGCTGCCCGACCGGTCGCTCGCCATCCGCCACCACATCGAGCACGCGCTGGCCCGGCGGGGCGTCGAGCTGCGGCCCGTGGTGGAGTCGGGCTCGCTTGAGTTCCTGCGCAACCTCACCCTGCGGGAGGACGTGGTCAGCCTGCAGGTACCCAGCGGCATCCCGGAGGACCCGCGCCTCCACAGCCGGCCGATCGACACCCGCGATCTCACCCCGATGACGCTGGTCCTGGCGCAGCTGCGCGGGCGCTCGCTCTCGGTGGCCGCCGCCAAGTTCGCCGACCAGCTCGTCGTCCGGCTCAACCGGGAAGGGACCTGAACGGGAAGGGGCCTGACCGTCGCCCCGCTCAGGCGGGCAGGCCGGCAAGGGCCAGCGCCTCGGCGTATCGCTGCCCCAGCGCGGCGACCGGGAAGGGGATCCGCGCCAGGAAGCCCGAGACCGTCAGTTCGGGCTCGATCTCCAGGAGCTCGGCGACCGCCTGCCGGGCGCGCTCCGGCTGGCCGAGCCCGACATGGGCCACGGCGAGCGCCCGCAGGGCGACGGCGAAGCGCCGGTTCTGCGCCAGCGCCCGCTCGGCCCACCGGATCGCCTCGGGATAGTCGGCCTCGCTCACCGCCGCGACCGCCATCACGCCCGACATCAGCCAGCCGCGCGGATCCCGCGGGTTGAGCTGCAGCGCCCGCTCGACCATGGCGCGTCCCGCCTCGGCGCGGCCGCACATGGTCTCGATCCAGCCCGCGAGGGTGAGCGCCAGGGCGGAGTTCGGGTTGACGAGCAGCGCGCGGCCGAACAGGTCGCGCGCCCGCTCCCGCCCGGTCTCCGACATGTTCCAGACCGCGAAGGCCGCCATCCACAGCACCTGCGCGTCCCCGGGCGCGCGCTCGACCGCGCCCCAGGCCAGCCGCACGGCCGCCGCGCGCTCAGCCTCGCCCTGCGCGATCCAGCCCTGGAAGTGGCACTGCGCCCGGCAATAGGCCGCCGCGGCCATCGCCGGTGCGTAGCCCGGGTCGAGCGCCAGGGCCTCGTCCAGGTGATCGAGCGCGGCCGCCATGCCGGCGGCGGTGAAGTCGGCGAGCCGGGCGTTGGCCCGGAGCAGCCGGTCGTAGGCGTCCGGATGGGCGGGCGCGTCGCGGCCGAGCCGGCGGATCTCCGCCAGTTGGAGGGTCGGCTCGATCGCGGCGGCGGCGCGCGCGGCGACCCGCTCCTGCAGGGCGAAGACGTCGTCGAGACCGCCGTCGAAGCTGTCGGCCCAGAGATGGGCGCCGGTCCCGGCATCGACCAGCTGGCCGGTGATGCGCAGGCGCGAGCCGCCGCGGCGCACGCTGCCCGCGACCACGTAGCCGACGCCGAGCTCCTGCCCGACCCGGCGCACGTCGATCGCCGCGCCCCGGTAGGTGAAGGTCGAGTTGCGCGCGATCACGAACAGGCCGCTGACGCGGGACAGCGCCGTGATGATCTCCTCGGTCATCCCGTCGGCGAAGTAGTCCTGCTCCGGATCCGCGCTCATGTTGGTGAAGGGCAGGACCGCCACCGCGGGCAAGCGCGGCCCGGCGCGCCACGTGACGCCCGGCTCCGCCGCGTCTTCCGGAGCGATCCCGGGCGAGACCTCCGATGCGGCCTCCCGCACGGCGCCGACGAAGCGCACGCCCTTGCGCGGGAGGGTCCGGATCCAGCGCTGCCCGGTTCCCGTGTCGCCGATCGCCGTCCGGGCCGCGTTGATCCGGCTGCCGAGGGTCGCCTCGGAGACGATGCGCCCGTTCCAGACCGCCTCCAGCAGGTCGTCGCGGCTGACCACCCGGTCGCGCCGCTCGATGAGCACGCGCAGGAGGTCGAAGACCTGCGGCTCGACGGCGATCTCCGCGCCGTCCCGGCTCAGCTCGCGCCGGGCGGAATCGAGGGTGAAGGGTCCGAACCGGTAGATCACGGGGCGTTCCTGGGCGGGGCCATGTCCGCGTTCCGCGCCCTGCTCACCGAACCGGTCTCCGCGGCGGAGGGCGCTCTAGCACGGGCCCGGGCGGGCATAAATCATGGGCCTCTGAAGGTGTCCTCAAGGCCCTCTCAAAGCGCGGTGTCGAACATCGGGATAGGTTTCGCTCCATCGAAGACTTTCCGACGGGGGAGCCGTCCATGGCCCGCGAGACCGATCCCGACACATCCGCCTGGAGCCGCCGCCGCCTCCTGAAGAGCGCGGTGGCCACCGCCGCCCTCGCCGAACTCGGCCTCGGCGGGACCGCGCGGGCGCAGGGTGCCCCGGCCCCCGGCGCCCCGGTCCCCGGCGTCATGCCGGGCGTCCTGAAGCAGGTCGAGGCCGGCGTGCTCGACGTCGGCTACGTCGAGGCCGGTCCCGCCGACGGACCGGCGGTCATCCTGCTTCACGGCTGGCCCTACGACATCCACGCCTTCGCGGAGGTCGTGCCGATCCTCGCGGCGGCCGGGCACCGGGTGATCGTGCCGTACCTGCGTGGCTACGGCACCACCCGCTTCCTGGCATCGGACACGGTCCGGAACGGCGAGCAGGCGGCACTCGCCGTGGACGTCATCGCCCTGATGGACGCCCTGAAGATCCCCCAGGCCGTCCTGGGCGGCTTCGACTGGGGCGCGCGGACGGCCGACATCGTCGCGGCGCTGTGGCCGGAGCGGTGCCGGGCGCTGGTGGCGGTCAGCGGCTACCTGATCGGCAACCAGGAGGCCGGCAAGAAGCCGCTCCCGCCGCGGGCCGAGCTGTCCTGGTGGTACCAGTTCTACTTCGCCACCAGCCGGGGGCGGGCCGGCTACGAGGCCTACCGCGCCGACTTCGCCAGGTTGATCTGGCAGACCGCCTCGCCGCGCTGGCGCTTCGACGACGCCACCTTCGCGCGGAGCGCCCCGGCCCTCGACAACCCGGATCACGTCAGCATCGTCATCCACAATTACCGCTGGCGGATGGGCCTCGCCGAGGGCGAGCGCCGGTACGACGCGCTGGAGCGCCGCCTCGCTGAGGCGCCCACGATCGGCGTGCCGGCCATCACCCTGGAGGGCGACGCGAACGGCGCCCCGCATCCCGAACCCGCCAGCTACGCGGCCAAGTTCACCGGGCGCTACGCGCACCGGCTGATCACCGGCGGGATCGGCCACAACCTGCCGCAGGAGGCCCCGCGCGCCTTCGCGCAGGCGGTGATCGACGCGGCCGCGGCCTGACCGCGCCGGCGCGGCCGGGTCATCCCCGGACACACGACCATCCCGAGACGATGACGGAGGTTGCCATGCGGTTCCTGGCTGTCGCGCTGCCGGCCCTGCTCGCTGCCGGCCTGCTCTCTGCAGGCCCATTCTTCGCCGGCTCCGCGGTGCGCGCCGTGGAGGCGGCGACCGCCCCGGCGGCCTCGCCGATCTACGGCGTCACCGTCCCGGACGGGTACCGCGACTGGCAGCTCGTCGGCGTCGCGCAGGAGACCGGGGCCCTCGACGAGCTGCGCGCGGTCGTCGGCAACGCGCGGGCGCTCGACGCCTACCGGTCCGGCACCCTGCCGTTCCCGGACGGGACGGTGCTGGTGAAGCGCGCCTGGACACGGGTGCCGTCGGCGGAGTTCGCCCCGGCCTTCGTGCCCGGCGGTGCCACGACGATCCAGGTCATGGTGAAGGATTCGCGGCGCTACGCGGCGACGGGCGGCTGGGGGTTCGGGCGCTTCGTCGACGGCAAGCCCGCGGACGCGGCCCAGCACGAGACCTGCTTCGCCTGCCACAGCGCGAATGTCCGGGACCACGACTACGTGTTCACGCGGCTCGCGCCCTGACGCGGGCCGCCCGGACGGCCGCGGCGCCCTGTCAGCGCGCCGCTTCCCTCAACTTCCGCTCGATGCCGCGCCTTGCGTCTCCCGTCAGCCGGCGCCTACACCTTTGCCGGCTCAAGCTCGGCCCGGACCGGGCGGGACATGACGGCGCCGGCCCTAGGCACGGCCCCGCAGGGAGGATAGCGCGTGACGATCGCCCGATACGGCGCAGCCCTGGCGCTGCTCTGCGGCTTCGGTTTCCTGTCGCCCCTCAGGGCCGACGAGTGCCCCAACCGCGGCCAGCTCGACGACGCCTACTGCGACGCCAACAAGGACCTCGTCGCCGACGTCCCGGCCAAGACCCGCGACCCGAGCGTGATCGTCTTCGCCTACACGCCGGTGGAGGATCCCGCGGTCTACGAGAACTCGTTCAAGCCGTTCACGACCTACCTGAGCCAGTGCACGGGCAAGCGCGTCGTCTACTACCCGGTCCAGTCGAACTCGGCCGAGATCGAGGCGATGCGCTCGGGCCGGCTCACGGTGGCGGGCTTCTCGACCGGCCCGCTCGGCTTCGCGGTGAACATGGCCGGCGCGGTGCCGTTCGCCGCCAAGGGCACCGAGAAGGGCGCCGAGGGCTACAACCTGATCGTGGTGGTGAAGGCGAGCAGCCCGTACAAGACGCTGGCCGACCTCAAGGGCAAGCGCGTGGCCCACACGGCGCCGTCGTCGAATTCCGGCAACCTCGCGCCCAAGGCGCTGTTTCCCGAGCAGGGGCTGAAGCCCGGCGAGGACTACAAGCTCATCTACTCGGGCGGCCACGACAAGTCGGCGCTGGGCGTCGGCACCGGCGACTACGACGCCGCCCCGGTGGCCTCGGACGTGTTCTACCGGATGGTCGCCCGCGGCACGATCAAGGGCGACGATTACCGGGTGATCTACACGAGCGAGAAGTTCCCGACCTCGGGCTTCGCCTACGCCCACGATCTCAAGCCGGAACTCGCCGAGAAGCTGAAGCAGTGCTTCTACGATTTCCGCTTCCCGCCCGACATGGTGAAGGATTTCGAGGGCGACGACCGGTTCGCGCCGATCACCTACCTCAAGGACTGGGCGATCGTCCGCAAGGTCGCGGAGGAATCGGGCACGCCGTACAACAAGGCCGCCTACGAGCGCGAGGCCGCCCGCGAGGCCGAGGCCGCCCGCAAGAAGGCCGCGGGCGCGCCCAAGCCGTGACGCGAGCGGTGACGGCGGGACGCGCCGCGCGCGCGGTGGCGGCCGGACCTGAGGGCGATCCCCGGGCGGAGGATCCGCGCGCGCTGGTGATCCGCGGGCTGACCAAGGCGTACCGGGCCGGGCAGCCGGTCCTGAAGGGCATCGACCTCGTGGTGCCCGGCACCGGGCTCACGGCGATCATCGGGCCGTCCGGCACCGGCAAGAGCACCCTGATCCGCTGCATCAACCGCCTGGTCCAGCCGACCTCGGGGGAGATCCTGTTCCGCGGCGAGGACCTCGCCCGGCTCTCCGGCCCCGCCCTGCGCCGGGCGCGGCGCCGGATCGGGATGGTGTTCCAGGAGTACAACCTGGTCGAGCGCCTCTCGGTGATGGAGAACCTGCTCTGCGGCCGCCTCGGCTACGTGCCGGCGTGGCGCGCGTGGCTGCGGCGCTTCCCCGAGGCGGACATCGCCCGCGCCTTCGACCTCCTCGACGCGGTCGGCCTGTCGGGTTTCGCCACCCGCCGGGCCGACGCCCTGTCGGGCGGGCAGCGCCAGCGCGTCGGCATCGCCCGGGCGATCATGCAGGAGCCCGAGATCGTGCTCGCCGACGAGCCGACCTCGTCCCTCGACCCGAAGAGCTCCGTGGAGATCATGGAGATCCTGTCCCGGCTCGCGGCCGAGCGCGGCGTGCCGGTGGTGGTCAACATCCACAACGTGGCGCTCGCCCAGCGCTTCGCCGCGCGGATCGTCGGCATGTCGGGCGGGCACGTGGTCTATGACGGGCCGCCGGACCGGCTGAGCGAGGCCGACCTGCGCGGCATCTACGGCGGCGAGAACTGGCTCGAATGAGCACGCCCGCCCGCCCGGCCTCCCCGGACGCTTCCCCCGACCGCGTCGCGTTCCGGCCCAACTGGACCGCCCGCGCCGGCTGGGCGCTCCTCGCCGTCTACGCGGTCTACGCGGCGACCCAGCTCGGCTTCTCCCCCGAGCGCTTCGCCGGCGGCCTCGCCCACGGGCGGCAATTCCTGGCGCGGATGTTCCCGCCGAACTTCTCCCGCTGGGAGCTGATCCAGTCGGGGATCGTCGAGAGCCTGCAGATCGCCGTGATCGCCACGGTGGCCGGCATCGCGGTCGCCCTGCCGATCGGCTTCCTGGCGGCCCGCAACCTGATGCCGCCCTGGGTGACGTGGCCGACCCGCGTCCTGATCGCGCTCTGCCGGTCGTTCCACCCGATCATCGTGGCGATCCTGTTCGTGAAGGCGATCGGCTTCGGGGCGCTCGCCGGCGTCATGGCGCTGATCGTCGCCTCGGTGGGCTTCATCGCCAAGCTGTTCGCCGAGGCGATCGAGGAGATCTCCCTGAAGCAGGTCGAGGCCGTGCGGGCGACCGGCGCCGGCTTCCTGTCGACCCTGATCATGGGCGTGCAGCCGCAGGTGCTGCCGCGCTTCATCGGCTTCGCCACCTACCAGCTCGATTCCAACCTGCGAAACTCGACCATGGTCGGCATCGTCGGCGGCGGCGGCATCGGCGCGACGCTGTTCACCGCCTACCAGCGCTTCGACTTCGACGTGGTGCTGGCGATCCTGATCGTCATCGTCGCCCTGATCATGGTGGCCGAGATCGTCTCCGGCTGGGCCCGCAAGGTGTTCCAGTGAGCGTCGCCCTCGCGCCCGCTTCCGCCGGCCCGCGCCGCTGGCAGCGCTTCCCCCTGTGGAAGCGGCTGGCGCGGCTCGCCTTCACGCTCTGCGCGGTGGCGGCCTTCGTGGCGAGCCTGCGCACCATCGAGGTGATCCCTGAATTCCTCTACGACGCCCCCGACCAGCTGGCCGACCTGTTCGGCCGGATGTGGCCGATGGATGCCGGCTATGTCGGCCCGACGCTGCGGGCGCTGGTGGAGACGCTCCACATCGCGACGCTCGGCACCCTGATCGCCATCGCGATCGCGGTGCCGATCGGGCTGATGGCGGCCCGCAACGTCGCGCCCAACCGCGCGCTGAACCTGTTCGCCAAGTTCGTGTTCGTGACCTCGCGCTCGGTGAACTCCCTGGTCTGGGCGCTGCTGTTCGTGGCGGTGTTCGGCCCGGGGCCGCTGGCCGGGACCCTCGCGATCGCGCTCCGCTCCGTCGGCTTCACCGGCAAGCTGTTCGCCGAGGCGCTGGAGGAGGCCGATCGCGGCTCGATCGAGGCCCTGCAGGCCGCGGGCGCCGGCCGGATGTCGACGCTGCTGCTCGGCTACTGGCCGCAGGTGAAGCCGGCCTTCTGGTCGATCGCGCTGTTCCGCTGGGACATCAATATCCGCGAATCCGCCGTGCTCGGGCTGGTCGGCGCGGGCGGCATCGGCGTCGCGCTCGATACCGCCCTGAACCTGCTCTACTGGGACCAGGTCGCCGTGGTGCTCGCCGCGATCTTCGGCGTCGTCATCCTGGCCGAGATCGTCGTGACGGCTCTGCGCGCCCGGACGCTCTGAGACGGGGGCCCGTCAGCGCCCCAGCGACATGCCGAGCGGCGGCTCGACCTCCGGCGGCAGCGGCGAGACGTAGCCCGCCGCGCCGACCCGGCGGGCGAGGTCCGCCTTGGCGGCGTCGCGCAGGGCCGCGTCGGTCAGCGCCCGGGCGCCGGTGGCGGCCATCGCCTTGGCGACCTGCACCATCGCCTTGTGGGCCGCCGGTGTCTTGCCCTGCGCCACCACCTGCCAGGTGTGGAACGGCGTGCCGATCGCCACCGTCGGCGCGTGGGCCTGGACGGTCGGCACCACCCAGCTCACGTCGCCGACATCGGTGGACCCGACCGCGGGGTTGCGCGGCGCGTCGAGGGGGACGAGGAAATCGGCGAGCGGTGCCTCGGTGCGCGGCATCCCGATGGCGCGGAACACGGCGTCGATGTCGCCGTCGGTGAGCGTCGCCCGGATCTGGCCGGCGAAGTCCCGGTCGGCCTCGTCGAAATGCGGCGGCCCGAGCTCCTCCATGACGCCGTGCAGCGCCCGCTCCAGGGGATCGTTGCCCAGCAGGTTCGACACCGCGCTGACGATCCGCACCTCGACCGCGGTCTCGGTCATCAGGGCGGCGCCCTGCGCGATCTTCTTCACCCGCTCGACCAGCGCCAGCATGCCCGGCAGGTCGCGGGCCCGGATCGAGTAGCGCACCGTCGCGCCGGCCTGGACGACGTTCGGCGCGATGCCGCCGGCGTCGAGATAGGCGTAGTGCACCCGCGCGTCGGACGGCATGTGCTCGCGCATGTAGTTCACGCCGACGCTCATCAGCTCGACGGCGTCGAGCGCCGAGCGCCCGAGATGGGGCGCGGCCGCCGCGTGGGCGGTGCGGCCGGTGAAGACGAAGTCGGCCCGGGTGTTGGCGAGGGCGACCGGCGGCGCCACCTCCCAGAAGCTGCCCGGATGCCAGGAGATCGCGATGTCGGCGTCCGCGAAGGCGCCGGCGCGGACCATGAACGCCTTGGCGGCGCCGCCTTCCTCCGCCGGGCAGCCGTAGTAGCGCACGCGGCCCGGCGTGCCGGTCTCGGCGAGCCAGTCCTTCAGGGCGGTGGCGGCGAGCAAGGCCGCCGAGCCGAGGAGGTTGTGGCCGCAGCCGTGGCCGTGGCCGCCCGCCTCCACCGGCCGGTGCTCGGCGACGCCCGCCTCCTGCGACAGGCCCGGCAGGGCGTCGTACTCGCCCAGGAACGCGATGACCGGCCCGCCGTCCCCGGCCTCGCCCATGACCGCAGTGGGAATGCCGGCGACCGCCTCCGTGACCCGGAAGCCCTGGTGGCGCAGCTCGGCGACGTGCTCGGCGCAGGAGCGCGTCTCCGTGTAGCAGACCTCCGGCATGCCCCAGACCCGCTCGGACAGGGCGATCAGCCGCTCCGACTGCGCGTCGACGTGGCGCCACACGGCGTTGCGGTTGTCCATCGTGTCGTCTCCGGGAAAGCTGCGCATCGAGGTCGCGCCACCATAGCGGCCTCCGCGCCGTCATCGCGAGCGCAGCGAAGCGACCCAGGGTTGCGCGCCCTCGGGAAGCGTGGCGCCGCTGGCTCGCTTCGCTCCGCTCGCAAGGACGGATGCGGCGCGAGCGCTGCTGCTGCCTGACCGTATGCACCGCCCAGGCCATGCTCCTGCCCGAACCAAGCGTCCGTCAACACGTTCCGATTGAACCGTCACTGGCCCGCCCCTTGCCAAGGCCGCTGCCGGAATGTTGCTGTGCCTGTCACGGCGGTAAACGGGATGCGTACATGGACGAGCGGGATCTGCGCGGCCTCATCGGGCGGGTGAAGGACGGTCGCCTGTCGCGGCGGGCCTTCGTGCAGCGGATGGTGGCTGTCGGCCTCACCGCGCCCATGGCCGGTCTGATGCTGGCCGGGAACGGGGTCGCGATGGCGGCCGATATCCGGTCCGGCTACAAGCCGACCAAGGCCGGCGGCGGCGGCGCGCTCAAGCTGCTCTGGTGGCAGGCGCCGACGCTGATCAATCCGCATTTCGCCATCGGCACCAAGGACCAGGACGCCTCGCGGATCTTCTACGAGCCGCTCGCCGCCTGGGACGCGGACGGCAACCTCGTGCCGATTCTGGCCGCCGCGATCCCGTCCAAGGAGAACGGGGCGCTCGCCGCTGACGGCCGCTCGGTGGTCTGGACGCTCAAGCCCGGCGTGAAGTGGCACGACGGCAAGCCGCTCACCGCCGACGACCTCGTCTTCACCTGGGAGTACGCCCGCGACCCCGCCACCGCGGCGGTGACGGCCGGGTCCTACAAGGATTGCAAGGTCGAGAAGGTCGACGACCTCAGCGTCCGGGTGCTGTTCGACAAGCCGACGCCCTACTGGTGCGACGCCTTCGTGGGCATCGTCGGGATGGTGCTGCCGAAGCACCTGTTCGGCCCGTACAGCGGCGCCAAGTCCCGGGACGCGCCGCAGAACCTCGCCCCCGTGGGCACCGGCCCGTACCGGTTCGTGGAGTTCCGGCCCGGCGACATCGTCCGCGGCGAGCGCAACCCGGACTACCACCTGCCGAACCGGCCCTACTTCGACACGGTCGAGATGAAGGGCGGGGGCGACGCGGTCTCGGCCGCCCGCGCCGTGCTCCAGACCGGCGAGTACGACTACGCCTGGAACATGCTGATCGAGGACGAGGTGCTCAAGCGCCTGGAGACCGGCGGCAAGGGCCGGGTCGACGTGGTCTACGGCGGCAAGCTCGAGTTCCTGCTGCTCAACGCCACCGACCCGAACGTCGAGGTCGACGGCGAGCGCGCCTCGATCACGACGAAGCACCCCGCCTTCTCCGACCCGAAGGTGTGCCAGGCGATGAACCTGCTGGTCGACCGCAAGTCGATCCAGACCTACATCTACGGCCGCACCGGCAAGCCCACCGCCAACACGGTCAACGGCCCGGAGCGCTTCGTCTCCAAGAATACGAGCTTCGCCTTCGACCCGGCCAAGGCCAACGCGCTCCTCGACGAGGCCGGCTGGAAGAAGGGTTCCGACGGCATCCGCGCCAAGGACGGCAAGAAGCTCAAGCTCGTCTTCCAGACCTCGATCAACGCGCCGCGCCAGAAGACGCAGGCGATCATCAAGCAGGCGGCCGCCAAGGCCGGCATCGAGATCGAGCTGAAATCGGTGACCGGCTCGGTGTTCTTCTCCTCCGACCCGGCGAACCCCGACACCTGCACGCATTTCTACGCCGACATGGAGATGTACGCCTACAGCATGACGCAGGCCGATCCGGCGATCTGGCTGCTGATGTACGCCTCCTGGGAGGTGGCCCAGAAGGCCAACAAGTGGCAGGGCCGCAACGTCGTGCGCTGGCGCAACGACGCCTACGACAAGGCCTACAACGCCGCCCAGAGCGAGCTCGACCCGGTCAAGCGCGCGGCGCTCCTGATCACCTGCAACGACCTCGCGGTGTCCGAGAACGTGCTGCCGCTGATCCACCGCGCCGAGGTCTCGGCGGTGGGCGCCACGCTCACGGCGCCCCGCAGCGGCTGGGACAACGACCTGTCGTTCCTGCCCGACTGGTACAGGGAGGCCTGAGCGGGAGCCTGAGCGCCATGGGCGCCTACATCCTGCGACGCCTCCTGATCGCGATCCCAAGCCTGCTCGGCATCAGCCTGATCCTGTTCACCGTCCTGGCGCTCGCGCCGGGCGACCCGTTCGGCGAGCTCGCCAGCAACCCGAACGTGCCCCCGGAGGTGCGGGCGGCCCTGCGGGTGAAGTTCGGCCTCGATGACCCGATCCTCACCCGCTACCTGCACTGGCTCACCGCCATGCTGCAGGGCGACTGGGGCTTCTCCTTCGCGAGCCGGGTGAACGTCGACACGCTGATCCTGCAGCGGCTGCCGACGACCCTGTTCGTGGTCGGCTCCTCCCAGGTCCTGGCGCTGCTGATCGCGATCCCGGTGGGCCTCACCGCGGCGCGCCGGCCCTACTCGCTCGCCGACCAGGTCGCCAACACGCTGGCCTTCGTGGGCTTCTCGCTGCCGACCTTCTTCACCGGCCTGCTGTTCATCCTGCTGTTCTCGATCAAGCTCGGCTGGCTGCCCTTCGTCTACCAGGCCGACCTGCCGGGCTCCGGCCTGCCCTGGGTCTGGGCGAATGTCCGGCAGGCGATCATGCCGGTGGCGGTGCTGGGCTTCTTCCAGGCCGCCTCCTACACCCGCTACGTGCGCGCCTCGGCGCTGGACGTCGCCCGCCTCGACTACGTCACCACGGCCCGGGCCAAGGGCCTGACCGAGGGCACGGTGACCCGCCGGCACATCGCCCGCAACGCCCTGATCCCGGTGGTGACGCTCGTCGCCCTCCAGATCCCGGCGGTGTTCGGCGGCGCCATCGTCACCGAGCAGATCTTCCGGATTCCCGGCATCGGCTCGCTGCTGATCGACGCCATGCTGGCCAACGACACACCGGTGGTGATGGCCGTGACCTTCGTGTTCGCCGGCCTCGTCATCCTGTTCAACCTCGTCGCGGACCTGCTCTATGGCTGGCTCGACCCTCGCATCGCCCTCCGATGAGGCGGTGCCCGTCGCCCGCGCGCCGGCCTCGCCGGGGCGGGAGACGTGGCGGCGCTTCCGGCGGCACCGGCTGGCGCTCGCCAGCGTCGGCGTGCTGGCGCTCCTGGTCGCCGGCGTGGTGTTCGGCGGCCTGCTCTGGCCGGTCGCCATCGACGACATCGACTTCGCGGCCCAGCTCCAAGGTCCGTCCTGGGACCACCCGTTCGGCACCGACGATCTCGGCCAGGACCTGCTCGCCCGGATGATCTACGGCGGGCGGATCTCGCTCGCGGTCGGCTTCGCCGCCATGGCGGTGGCGAGCCTGATCGGCGTGCTGGTCGGCGCGCTCGCCGGCATGTCGCGCCGGTTCCTCGACCCGGTGCTGATGTGGCTGACCGACCTGTTCCTGTCGCTGCCGCAGCTGCCGCTGCTGCTCCTCGTGATCTACCTGTTCCGCGACAGCCTGAAGGCCGTGTTCGGCAGCCAGGGCGGCGTGTTCCTGATGATCGTCGCGGTGATCGGGGGCTTACGCTGGATGCCGGTCGCCCGGCTGGTGCGGGCGCAGTTCCTGAGCCTGCGCGAGAAGGAGTTCGTGGAGGCGGCCCGCTCGCAGGGCGCGACGACCGGGCACCTCGTGCGCCGCCACATCCTGCCGAACGCGCTGGGGCCGGTGATCGTGGCGGCCTCGATCGAGGTCTCGTCCGCGATCATCGCGGAATCGACCCTGTCCTTCCTGGGGCTCGGCTTCCCGCCCGACATCCCGACCTGGGGGCGGCTGCTGTTCGACGCCAAGGACCACCTCGACGTCGCCCCGCACTGGGCGCTGTTCCCGGGGGGCGCGATCTTCCTGACCGTGCTGTCGATCAACTTCATCGGCGACGGCCTGCGCGACGCCCTCGACCCGCGGCGGGTTCTCTAGCGATGGCAGATCCGGTGGACCCGATCCTCTCGGTTTCCGACCTCACCGTCTCCTTCCGCTCGGACGGGCGCTGGCGCGAGGTCGTGCACGGCGTCTCGTTCGACGTGGGCCCGCGCGAGACCGTGGCCCTCGTCGGCGAATCCGGCTCCGGCAAGAGCGTCAGCGCCCTGTCGATCCTGCGCCTCCTGCCGCGGGACGCGAGCCGCATCGGCGGGCGCGTGCGCTTCGCGGGCCGCGAGCTGCTCGCCGCCCCCGAGGCCGAGATGCGCCGGGTGCGCGGCGATTCCATCGCCATGATCTTCCAGGAGCCGATGACCTCCCTGAACCCGGTCCTGACGATCGGCTTCCAGATCGCCGAGGCGCTGATCCGGCACCGGGGCCTGTCGCGGTCCGCCGCCGAGGCGGAGGCGCTGCGGCTCCTCGACAAGGTCCGGATCCCGGCCGCCCGGTCGCGCCTGCACGAGTACCCGCACCGCTTCTCGGGCGGCATGCGCCAGCGGGTGATGATCGCCATGGCGCTCGCCTGCCGGCCGAAGCTCCTCATCGCCGACGAGCCGACCACGGCTTTGGACGTCACGATCCAGGCCCAGATCCTCGACCTGATCAAGAGCCTGCAGGACGAGGAGGGCATGTCGGTCCTGTTCATCACCCACGACATGGGCGTGGTCGCCGAGATCGCCGACCGCACCGTGGTGATGTACCGGGGCCGCGCCGTGGAGGCCGGCCCGACCGCGCGGATCTTCGACGCCCCCGCCGAGCCCTACACGCGGGCGCTGCTCGCCGCGGTCCCGCGCCTCGGGACCATGGCGGGCCGGCCCCGCCCGATGCGCTTCCCGGTGGTCGACCGGGCCACCGGCCTGGCGGCACCGACGCCCGAGACCCCCGACACCGTCAGGGCCGCCGAGCGCCCGGTGCTGGAGGTGCGCGACCTGACCACCCGGTTCGACATCCGCTCCGGCCTCCTCGGCCGCGTGACCGGCCGCGTCCACGCGGTGGAGCGGGTCTCGTTCAGCCTCGCGGCCGGCGAGACCCTGGCGCTCGTCGGCGAGTCCGGCTGCGGCAAGTCCACCACCGGCCGCTCCATCCTGCGCCTCGTCGAGCCGCTCTCGGGCTCGGTCCTGCTCGACGGCGAGGACGTCACCGGCCTCGACCCGAAGACCCTGCGCACCCGCCGCCAGCGCATGCAGATGATCTTCCAGGACCCGTTCGCCAGCCTCGACCCGCGCCTGAGCGTCGGCGCGGCGGTGGCGGAGCCGCTGCTGATCAACCGCCTCGCGACGCCCCGCGAGGCCCGGCGGCGCGCCGAGGACCTCTTGGCGCGGGTCGGGCTGCCCCCGGAGACCGCCGGGCGCTTCCCGCACGAGTTCTCCGGCGGCCAGCGCCAGCGCATCTGCATCGCCCGGGCGCTCGCCCTGAACCCCCGCCTGATCGTCGCCGACGAGGCGGTCTCGGCCCTCGACGTCTCGGTGAAGGCGCAGGTCGTGAACCTGATGCTCGATCTCCAGGCGGAACTCGGCCTCGCCTACCTGTTCATCTCGCACGACATGGCGGTGGTGGAGCGGGTGAGCCACCGGGTGGCGGTGATGTATCTCGGCGAGATCGTGGAGATCGGCCCCCGGGCCGCGATCTTCGGCAACCCGCAGCACCCCTACACCAAGAAGCTGCTGGCCGCCGTGCCGGTCCCGGACCCGGCCCGGCGCGGCGCGCGCCACGCCCTGCCGGACGACGAGATCCGCAGCCCGATCCGGGCCCCCGACTACGTGGCGCCGGAGCGGCTCTACTGGGAAGTCGCGCCCGGCCACGTCGTGCAGGACTGGGGCGCCGACTGGGACGCGGGCAGCCTCCGGGGCGCGGCCGCCTGAGGCCGGCGGCCCCGAAGCTCACAGGCGCGGTCGGCGACGGGATCCAGCGTAAAGCTTGCTGTCGTGCTCACTATACGAGCAATCTTGCCCAGAAACCGGTCAGTACCGGTAAGAAAGCTTTGATTATTCCCGCATTAATGTGGGCGCCACACACGCGGTGTGTTGCCGCGACGAAGCGGTCGAGAGGCTTCCTTGCGCGCGAGCGATTTCAGATCCTTCCACGAGGCGTCGAAGCGCAGCGGCGTGATCCTGTCGTTCGGCGGAGATCTGTCGGAGAACATCCTGTTCTCGCTCGGGGAAGTGCTGAAGCTGCGCATGCGGCACGAGGAGACCGACGCCGCCGTCGCCAAGCGCGTCTTCTCGATCTTCGTCGAGCAGGCCCAGAACGTGATCCGCTACTCGGCCGACAAGGTCGCGCCCGCCGAGCCGCCGGGACCCGCCCGGGTCAGCGCCGGCATGATCGCGGTCGGCACCGAGGCGGGCCGGTTCTTCGTGGTCTGCGGCAACGAGGTCGGCAAGACCGAGGTCCCGCGGCTGCGCGAGCGGCTCGACGAGATCGCCACCCTGTCGAGCGACGAACTCAAGAAGGTCTACCGCGAGAAGCTGCGCCAGCCGCCGGACGAGGGCAGCCTCGGCGGGAGCATCGGACTGATCGAGATCGCCCGCCGGTCGAGCGCCCCTGTCGAATACGACTTCCAGGATCTGGGCGCGGAGCGCAGCCTGTTCTGCCTCAAGGCCTTCATCTGAGGATCGCACGGACATGGACCGCATCACGCTGCCCCGGACCGAGCGCTCGCCCGAGGTCGATTTCGACTTCGCGTCGGGGCGGCTCGTCCTGCGCGGCGAATCCTACCCGGAGGACGCCGCCGCGTTCTTCGGCCCGCTGCTGCAGGCCCTGCGCGGCCACCTCGCGGCGACCGAGGCGAGCCCGATCACCTTCGACGTCGCGCTCGCCTACTTCAACTCGTCGAGCGCCAAGGCGCTGATGAACCTGTTCATGCCCCTGGAGGACGCCGCCGCCGAGGGGCGCCCGGTGACGATCCGCTGGATGTTCGGCGCCGACGACGACGTGATCCAGGAGGCCGGCGAGGATTTCGCGGCCGATTTCGCGCATGCCCGGTTCGAGATGATCGCGAGCGTCCCCGCGTGAGCCCGCACCGGGCGCCGGCCCACGATCTCCTGTCCGAGCCGGCGGACGCCTTCAGCCTGTTCGACACCGAGGAGGCCGTCCTCGGCCGGTCCGAGGTGATGCTGGCCCGCCTCGCCGAGGTCGGCGACGGGGTGCGGGAGCTCGCCGGCGCCTACCGGCGCAGCTACCACGAGCAGCGCCGGCTGGTGCGGCTGAGCGACCGGATGCAGCTCGACCTGCACCGGGCCAACCAGCGGCTCGCCGAGCAGCAGCGCGCCCTGCGCCACCTCAACGACGCCCTCTCGGCGGAGATCGAGCACCGGGCGCGCCTCGAGGCCGAGCTCCGCCGCCTCGCCGACACCGACCACCTCACCGACGCCCTGTCCCGCCGCCGCTTCCTGCAGATCTGCGAGGAGGTCTGGGCCCGGACCCAGTCGGGCGACACGCCCTCCAGCGTGCTGATGCTCGACCTCGACCGCTTCAAGCAGATCAACGACCGCTACGGCCACAGCGCCGGCGACACGGTCCTCAAGGCCTTCGTCGAGACCTGCCGCGACAGCCTGCGCGCGGTCGACGTGATCGGCCGCATGGGCGGCGAGGAATTCGCCATCCTCGTCACCGGCACCGTGCTGGCCGAGGCGCAGGCCATCGCGGAGCAGCTCCGCCGCGCGGTGGCGNTGCGCCTGGAGCACGGGCCGCTGCCGATCTCGGTGAGCATCGGCCTCGCGGCGTTCGGCCCGAGCGAGTCGATGTCGGCGACGCTCCGGCGGGCCGACGCGGCGCTCTACGCCGCCAAGCACGCCGGCCGCGACTGCGTGCGCTGCGCGGCGGAGCCGGGCGCGTCCCTGACCTGAGGTGCCGCCCGGCGCATGCGCGCAACCGCTGTGACACGGAGTGACGTCGCGTGAGCGGACCTGACACGGCCCTGGACAGCCCGCGTCCCGTCGGGGGGATCCGCGGCGCGAGACCGCTGCGGACCGGCGACGCCCTGGCGCAGCTCGGCTTCGCCGACATCGACCCCGTCCCGGCCGCCGGCGGCGCCGGGCGCGCGGGCGGCCTGCGCGGGGCCGGCCCGATCCGCCGGGGCGACCCCCTGTCGAAGCGCGGCTTCGCCGACGTGCTGGCCGCGGGGGCGCCCGCGGACGAGCTGATGAAGCCCGGCGCCCTGCGCGGGGCGGCCCGGGGCCGCGACCTCGACAGCCTGTCCCACACCCTGTTCCTGCGCATCTACCCGGTGATCGGCGCCCTCCTGCTGCTGACCCAGCTCGGGATCGCCTGGGTGACCTACACCGACCAGCTCCGCCTGTACGGCGACCGGGCGCACCTCCTCGCCCGGCTCACCGCCGCGGCGATCGCGCGGCCCGACTGGGCGCGCGACCCGGACGCCTACGACGCCCCGCTCAAGGCCCTGGCCGCGGAGCCCGATTTCGCCCACGCCGTCCTGCGCGACGCCGCGGGCCACGTCGTCGGGACGGCGGGCGCGGCGCCCCCGGCGCGGGGCTGGTCCACCCTCTCGGCCCAGGCCGACCTGTCGGTGCCCGGCCGCGCCGGCCCGGCGGGCAGCCTGACCGTCACGGTCTCCACGAAGGCGCTGCGGGACAACGCGGCGTGGCAGGTGATGCTCGCCCTCGGCGCCAGCGTCGGGCTGATGATCGCCTTCGTGATCACCCTGCACGCCACCGTGCGCCGCCACGTCATGGCGCCGCTGATGCGGCTGCTGCTCGCGATGCGGGAGATCGAGCACAAGCGCTGGACGACCGTGGACCTCGGGGGCGCCTACCGGCCGAGCAACGAGATCGACGTCATCAGCCAGGCCTTCAACCGCATGGTCGAGGGCCTGCGGAGCGGCGACGCCGCCAAGCAGCTCCTCGTCGAGCTGGAGCAGGCCCACGACAGGCTGGAGCGCGCCAACCGCCAAGTGATCGAGAGCATCGGCTACGCCCGGCGCATCCAGGATTCGGTGCTGCCGGACCGGAACGCCCTGGCGGGCGCCGGGGTCGAGGTCGCGGTGCTGTGGGAACCGCTCCACGTCGTCGGCGGCGACTATTTCTGGCTGGAGGAGATCGACGGCCTCTGCGTGATCGCCGTGGCCGACTGCACCGGCCACGGCGTGCCCGGCGCGTTCTTGACCCTGATCGTCGCGACCGCCCTCGACCGGCTGCTGCACGAGCGCGGCCTGCGCGCGCCGGCGGCGATCCTGGCCGGGCTCGACGCGATGGTCCGCACGCAGCTCCGCCAGGACGGCCGCGGCGCCGAATCGGATGACGGGCTCGATTGCGGCCTGTGCGTCTGGGACCGCGCGGCCGGCACCCTGCACTTCGCCGGCGCCGGCCTGTCGCTCACGGTGGTCCGGGACGGCGTGGCCGAGCGCGTCCGCGGCGGCCGCCGGGGTCTCGGCTACCCGCGCCCCGCCCGGGCGGGCCAGCGGGAGGACGTCATCGCGGACATCGCCGTGCCGGTGGCGGGCGCCACCTTCTACCTGATGACGGACGGCATCACCGATCAGATGGGCCGCGCGGCGCCGGACCGGGCGCCGCGGCTCCTCGGCCAGCGCGGCGTGGCCGACAGCCTCCTGCGCCACGCCGACCTGCCCCTCGCTGCCCAGGCCGCCGCCCTCGAGGCCGACCTCGACGCCTATCGCGGCGCCGAGACCCGGCGGGACGACATGACCCTGGTGGCGTTCCGGTTTCCCCAGAACGGAGCGGCGGCGGCCGCCTGAGGCGGCCCGTTATCCGGCGCCGTGTCCGGGACCGGCGAGCCCGGCGGCGCATCGATCGATCCAACAGCGGCGTAGGGCCGGCGATCCGGCCCGCGCCATGCCCGGGCCCGGGAGAGGCGTCGCGGCCGCGCGGCGGGCACCTCGAAGGAGCCGTGCGGCCGGCCGCGCCGTCGCGCGATCCGCCTGCGCCGCGGACGCCGTCTGTACCAATGTCCGCCGCTCGGAATCGGCCGCGGGCGCGCGCGCGACGATCTCCGTGGCCGAACAGCGATATCGCCCGCTTTTCACCGCTGATGTCTCAAGTAAAACCGCCACCTCTCGGCGGGGTGGCGCCCGCGATCAATTGCCGTTACGCTGCCTTTCTGTCGATACCATTCTCTCATTTGAAAATTTACAAAGAACAGATCTGGAGCGACCGGTCCATGTTGTGTGCCGAAAGAGAAGGGCAGCGCGGCGTTCCGACCGGCACCCGCGCCGGGCCCGGCGCGGCGCAGCCGGTTCCGCGGTCCGAGGTGGCGGGCGAGATCGGCTCCGCGCGCCTCCTGCAGGGGCGCCGCGAGATCGTCATCCGCCACGGCGACCACGCCTATCGCCTGCGGGTGACCGCCAGCGACAAGCTGATCCTGACCAAATGAGCGCACCCGGCCTTCTGTCGCGCCGCGCCCTCCTGGCCGCCGCCGCGGCCGGGGCGCTCGCTCCGCGCACCGCCGCCGCGCAGGCGGCCACCCGCATCGCCGCCCTGGGCGGGGCCGTCACCGAGATCCTCTACCGCCTCGGCGCCGGCGGCCGGATCGTCGCGGTCGACACGACCAGCCTCTACCCGCCCGAGGCGCTGCGCGAGAAGCCGAATGTCGGCTACCTGCGGGCGCTCTCGGCCGAGGGCGTGCTCGCGCAGCAGCCCGACCTGATCATCGCCGCCGAGGGGGCCGGGCCGCCCGCGGTCCTGACGCAGCTGCGCGAGGCCGGGCTGCGCGTCGAGACGGTGACGGAGCCGCCGAGCCCCGAGGGCGTGCTGGACAAGATCGAGACGGTCGGGCGCCTCGCGGGCCTGGAGCGGGAGGCCGAGACCCTCGAGGCCGAGGTCCGCACCCGTTTCGCCGACCTCGCGGTCCGGCGCGCCCGGATCGCCCGGACGGCCCGGGCCCTCGTCGTCCTGTCGGTCCAGGGCGGCCGGACCGTCGTCGGCGGCACCGGCTCCTCGGCGGACGGCATCCTGACCCTGGCGGGCATCGCCAACGCGGCGGCGGGCCTGGACGGCTTCAAGCCGATGACCGACGAGGCCATCGTAGCCGCCGCCCCCGACGCGGTGGTGATGATGCAGAACGGCCCCGAGCCGCCGAGGCCCGAGAGCATCTTCGCCCCCGGCACGGCCCTCGGCCAGACGCCGGCGGCGGCGCAGGGCCGGCTGGTGGCCATGGACGGCCTCTACCTCCTCGGCTTCGGGCCGCGCACGCCCGAGGCCGCCACCGACCTGATGCGGGCGCTCTATCCGGACCTGCCGCGTGACTGAGCCGCGCCGCGGCGGGCGGGGCGCGTGAGCCGCCGTTCCGCGGCGCCCTGGGTGCTGGGCATCCTGGCGGCCCTGGTGCTCGCCGCCGCCCTGCTCTCCGTGAGCCTCGGGGCGATCCGCATTCCGCCGGAGCGGGTCCTCGCGGCCCTGACCGGGGAGGGGAGCGATCCGGCCCGCGCCCGGGACGCGCTGGTGATCCTCTCGATCCGCCTGCCCCGCACCCTGCTGGGGCTGCTGGTCGGGGCCGGGCTGGCGGTCTCCGGAGCGCTGATGCAGGGGCTGTTCCGCAATCCCCTGGCCGACCCGGCGCTGGTCGGGGTCTCGTCGGGGGCGGGGCTCGCCGCCGCGGTCATCATCGTGCTCGGCGACCGGATCCTCGCCCGCCTGGGTGTCCCGGGACCGCTGCCCTACGCCGCGCTGCCGGCCGGGGCCTTCCTCGGCGGCCTGTGCGCGACCCTCATCCTCTACGCCCTCGCGACCCGGTCCGGGCGCACCGCGGTGGCGACGATGCTGCTCGCGGGGATCGCGCTGGGGGCGCTGAGCGGCGCGCTGACCGGCCTGCTGACCTTCGTCAGCGACGACCGGCAACTGCGCGATCTCGCCTTCTGGTCGCTGGGCAGCCTCGGCGGCGCCACCTGGTCCAAGGTCGCGGCCTCGGCGCCGCTGATCCTGCCGGTGCTGGCCGCGGTCCCGCTCCTGGGCCGCGGCCTGAACGCGCTCGTCCTCGGCGAGGCCGAGGCCTTCCACCTCGGCGTCCCGGTGGAGCGGCTGAAGCGCGCCTGCATCGTGCTGGTGGCGGTGGCGGTCGGCGCCAGCGTGGCGGCGGCGGGGGTGATCGGCTTCGTCGGCCTCGTGGTGCCGCACGCCCTGCGGCTGCTGATCGGCCCGGGGCACCGGCTGCTGCTGCCGGCCGCGGCGCTTCTCGGCGGCGCTTTCCTGGTGCTCGCCGACGTGGTGGCGCGCCTCGTCGCCGCGCCCGCCGAGCTGCCGATCGGGATCGTCACCGCGCTGGTCGGCGCGCCGGTCTTCCTGTGGCTGCTCCTCGGCCGGGTGCGGGTGGACGATGTCTGACGATGCCTGACGATGCCTGATCCGGCCCTGCTCGCGGCCCGCGACCTGACCGTCACGGTGGCGGGGCGCGCTCTCGTGCGCGACGTCTCCCTGGCGGTGGAGGCCGGCAGCCTGCAGGTGATCGTCGGCCCGAACGGGGCCGGCAAGTCGACCCTCGTCCGCCTGCTCAGCGGCGCCCTGCGGCCCACGAGCGGCACCGTCGCCTATGACGGCGCGCCCGTGGCGACGATCCCGCCCTGGCGGCTCGCCGCGATGCGGGCGGTGCTGCCGCAGGCGGCGCGCCTCGCCTTCCCGTTCGCGGCGGCCGAGGTCGCCCGGATCGGCCTGGACGGCATCGGCCGGGGCCTCGGGGCCCGCGACCGGGCGGCGATCCTGGCGCGGGCCCTCGCGCGGGCCGACGTGGCGCATCTCGCCGACCGGGCCTACCCGACCCTCTCGGGCGGGGAGCAGGCGCGGGTGCAGTTCGCCCGGGTGCTCTGTCAGCTGGAGGCCGGCCGCACGGTCGCCGACCGGCAGGTGCTGTTCCTCGACGAGCCGACCGCGAGCCTCGACCTCCGGCACCAGGGCGCGCTGCTCGACGCCGCCGCCGGGCTGGCGGCGACCGGCGTCGCCGTGGTGGCGATCCTCCACGACCTCAACCTCGCGGCCGCCTACGCCGACCGGCTGCTGGTCCTCGACGGCGGCCGGCTGGTCGCCGGCGGGCGGCCGGCCGAGGTCCTGACCGACGACCTGATCGCCGGGGTCTTCGGCGTCCGCTGGCCGGTCGGGCGGGTGCCCGCGGGCGGCCAGCCCTTCCTGCTGCCGCACCGGGGTGCGGCCGGTCGCGCGCGGGACTGATCGGACTTCGCGGCTCCCGGGCGGCGTCCGGCCCGCGCGGGCAGGCAATGCGCGGCGCGCGGGCCAGCAATCCCGGAAATGCCGGTTGCACATCTCTGTCGCGATCGGCGAGACGATCTTCAGCAAGCCAGCCATCCGCCAGCCAGCTCTCTGGAACGACTGTGTGCGGGCGGCTGTCATCATGCCTTATGCTTCTCACCGGGCGCTCGTCGCCCTCGGCGTCGTGCTGGCGACCCTGCCGGGCGCTCGGGCGGAGGAGGCCGGCCAGGCCGCGCTCCCCGAGCCCGCGATCGGCCTCGACACCCTGTCGGTCACCGCGACCAAGACCGCCATCCCGGCCGTCGACGCCCTGGCGGGCACGAGCGTCGTCCCGCGGGCCGCGCTCGACCGTCTCCAGCCCGGGCGCCTGTCCGAGGTGCTGCGCGACGTGCCCGGCGTGATCACCCAGGAGAACCGGAACGACCCGGCGCAGGCGATCAACATCCGCGGCCTCCAGGATTTCGGCCGGGTGAACGTCCTGGTCGACGGGGCCCGGCAGGATTTCCAGGTCTCGGGCCACGGGGCCAACGGCGTGTTCTACCTCGATCCCGAGCTCGTCGGCGGCGTCGACGTCACCCGCGGGCCGACGGCGACGGTCTACGGCTCCGGCGCCATCGGGGGCGTCGCGGCGTTCCGCACCCGGTCGATCGACGACATCCTGGCTCCCGACGAGAGTACCGGCTTCGTGCAGAAGCAGGGCTTCGGCACGAACGGCCAGCGCTTCGTGAACAGCTCGGCGCTCGGCGCCCGCATCGGCACCGCCGCGGACGTGTTCGGGCAGTTCGTCTTCCGCGACACCGCGCCCTATCGCGACGGTGCCGGCCTGCCGGTGCCCGACACCGGCAGCGAGCTGAACGCGGGCCTCGCCAAGCTCACCCTCCGGCCGGCCGAGGGGCACGCGCTCCACGCCACGGCGCTCCTGCAGCGATTCGCCTTCGTCAACGGCGGCGATACCGGCGCGGGGGCCCGCTTCGCCAACGCCGTGCAGGCCGACACCGTCACCTTCGGCTACCGATTCGCCCGACCGGACGTGCCGCTCGTCGACCTCAGCCTCGACGGCTACGCGACCACGACCCGCGACGCGCTGACCTTCCTGCAGGACTCGCCGCGCGGTCTCTACGGCCGGCTCGGCACCCGGGCCGGCGACCGCCTGACCTACGACCTCGCCACCGCGGGCTTCGACGCCCACAACACCGCCCGGTTCGAGACCGGCCCGGTCGCGCACGCGCTCACGCTCGGCGGCGACGGCGTGGCGAATCGCGTCCGGACCACCGACCAGGCCGGCGGCTTCGGCGCGGCCTTCACGCCGTCGGGACGGCGGGAGCTGGCCGGCGCCTTCCTCCAGGACGAGATCCGCGCCGCGCCGTGGCTGCGCATCGTCGGCGCGCTCCGGCACGACGGCTACCGGCTCGACGGCGGGGCCTATCGCGCGCGCGGCGCGCGGGTCTCGCCGAAGATCACGGTCGGCGTCGCGCCGGTCGGCGGCCTCGAACTCTACGGGACCTATGCCGAGGGCTACCGCGCGCCCACGATCACCGAGACGCTGATGGAGGGCATCCACCCGTTCCCGGCCTTCGCGATCCTGCCGAATCCGGCCCTGCGGCCGGAGGTGGCCCGCACCGTCGAGGGCGGCGCCAACCTGCGCGCCGACGGGGTGGTGGGGCCGGAGGACGCGCTGCGGGCCAAGCTCGCGCTGTTCGACACGGCGGTCGACGGCTTCATCGACATGCAGGCGGTCGGGCCGGCCTACTACGTCCCGGCGATTCCCGGCGTCCCGGCCTCGATCTGCGCCGCCCGGCCCGGGCGCTTCCCCTGCGTGATCCCGGCCCGGTCCTACCAGTACCGGAACGTCGCCCGGGCCGACCTGTCGGGCGCGGAGCTGGAGGGGACCTACGACTGGGGCCGGGGCTTCGTGTCGCTCGCCGCCACCCACGTCGACGGCCGCGACCGCGCCACCCGCGAGAGCCTGCTCACGGTGCCGCCGGACCGGATCGGCACGACGCTGGGCCTGCGCTTCCTCGCCGACCGGCTCGTCGTGGGCACGCGCCTGACCCTGGTGGAGGCCCGCACCGACCTGCCCGCCGCCGCCCGGAGCCGGGCCACCAAGGCCTACGGGCTGGTGGACCTCTTCGCCACCTGCGCGGTCACCGACCGGATCACCGCGGACGTCGCCGTCCAGAACGTCCTCGACCGGCGCTACCGCGCGTACAACGACGCGCTGGCGAGCCCGGGCCTCGTCGCCAAGGCGTCGCTCAGCATCGCGTTCGCGACCCGGTAGGCGCGGCTAGCGGTAGCGCGACGGGTGGTACTCCCGGTAGCTCAGGCCGATCACGGCCGCGAGCAGGCCGGCTCCCCGGCACAGCGTGTAGCCGCCGCCGATCAGGGTCGCCGGCCTGAGGGACAGGCCGGCGACCCCGAGCCGCAGCAGGCCGCCGGCGAGGCGCGCGAAGCCGCGGCCCGCGTTGGCGAGCCGGCCGCTCACCGTCTCCGGGCGGAGCCGGCCGAGATAGGCCTCGACGCTGCCGCTGCGGTACCAGCGGGCCAGCAGCCAGCGCACCCGCATCCGGTGCGTCGGGATGCTGTCGTAGACCAGGGCCCTCTCGGCCCAGGCGATCCGGTGCCCGGCGAGCATCAGCGTCCGGAAGAAGAACGTGTCCTCGCCGCCCATGGTGTTGAAGCGCATGTCGAAGGACAGGCCCAGCGCCCGGATCACCCGCAGGTCCAGGAGTGCGTTGGCGGTGTAGCCGTCCTCCACGAAGCCGTCGCGGACCGGCAGGCGCTTGGCGAAGAAGCCCCCGGCGGCCGCCCAGGCGGGCGGAACCCGGTCGAAGAACGGCACGACCGGCCCGACGCAGGCCGCGACGCCCGCGGCGAGGGCGGTCTCGAGCAGGTTGCGGAGCCAGTCGCGGTCGGGGAACTCGTCGTCGTCGATCAGCGCGACCCAGTCCGCGCCGGCCGCGGAGGCCTCCGCGAGGCTCCGGTTGCGGACCGCGGCGAGGCCGCGGGTCTCCTCCCGGACGTAGGTGACCGGAAAGCGGCCGGTCGCCCGGTAGGCCTCAACCACCGGGACGGCGGCGCGGCCGCGCCCGTTGTCGATGATCAGGATGCGCAGGGCGGTCTCGGCGAGGCTGCCGAGCCGCTGCTGGTCCAGGGCCTTGAGCAGGCGCGCCAGCCCGACGGGCCGCTCGCAGGTGCAGATGCAGATGCACAGGCGCATCGTCTTACCTCTGTCCGATCGGGAGGGCGTGCGGCCGCGGCCGCAGGCGCTTGCCCGCCGCCTCCAGCAGCGTCGCGGCCAGGAACCGCCAGATCCGCGGATGCCGAAGCGCCAGCACGGTGCCCGCGAGCCACCGCCCGGCCTGGGCCGCCTCGATGACCTGGGCGATCAGCCGCGTCAGCGCGAGGCCGTCTCGGTAGGCGCGGCTGCCGTGGCGGACCTCGGCGGACCGCGACCGGGCCTCCGCGAGGCGGCCACGCTCGGTCCGGGCCGCGAAGGCCGCGTCGAGGCGCGCGATGTCGCCCTGGCGCAGCCGGTGCGACAGGGAGGTCGGTCCGCGCCGATAGCCGTAACCGGCATAGGTGGTGACCACGAACCGCGCCCCGGCCGCGAGGGCTTCCAGGCACAGCAGGAAATCCTCGCCGATCCGGACGCCCTCGTCGTACCGGATGCCGTGCCGGCGCAGGATCTCGGCGCGCATCATGGGCTTGAGGTAGCCCAGCTTGGTGACCCGGCTGAGCATGTGGTTGCTGGTGATGTACTTGGCGAGATCGATCTCGAACAGGTACGGCTCCCGGCCGCCATCCAGCATGCCCGGCCCCTGCGGGTCGAACATGTCGGTGAACGGGATCGGGTTGTCGGCGACGATGTCGGCATCCGCCGCGAGCGCGAGATCGAGCAGGGTCCGGGTGCGGTCGGGCAGGATCAGGTCGTCGGCGTCGAGGATCGCGATCCAGCGGCCCCGGGCGGCGTTCAGGGCCGCGTTCCGGGCGCTCGACGGGCCCCGGGGGGCGCCCGGCCCGGCCTCGGCGAGGGGAATTACGCGGACCCGCGGGTCGGCCTCCGCCAGGCGCGCCAGCACGGAGGCGGTCCCGTCCCGCGAGCCGTCATCGACCGCCACGACCTCGACGGCGACGCCGGTCTGGGCCAGGGCGGAGCGGACGGCCGTCGCGATCCACGGCGCCGCATCGTGCGCGGCCATGATGAACGAGACGTCCACGAACGTGCCCCGAGCATCGGACAAGAGTTGATCCGCCATCGCGCTTCCTGGGCCGCCGGGCGCGGCCTCCGAGACCGCCCCCGACTTTGGCCGGAAGCGATCCGGGTGCACGACGCTCAAAGGGCGTAGGGCGGCGGCCATCCCCTCCCATTGCGGGGGATGGCCCCGGCGGCCGGCCGCGGTCAGCGTTCGTCGGAGGCCGTGTCGCCGGCGGCGCGGGAATTCCGGACGGTGAGGCCCTTCGCCAGAATCGCCCGGACGTGGGCGCGCAATCTTTGTTTTCTCGCCGCCGTGGCGGGAGAATCTTTTTCGAGGCTCGAATCGCCGGAGGCTGCCATGCCGAACGCCCCTGAGGCCCGTCACCGCGCGCCGCCATCGCCGAAGCGGCCGGAAGGGTGATCGGCGATACCTATAATGGATTATTTGGCTGGAATCTCGACATTATTGCAACGCAACCAACGAAAACAGTTTTGGTGTTTGTTAAGGTTTATGTCTCCTACTGAGCATTGTCGGACGTGGGCGAACTACGTAGGTAGTATCCGAGGGCCCTCCCGAGGGCAGCATTCAGGGAGGAGATGAGTGCCCAGTCGCTTCTATTTCGACATCGAGAACGGCGAGGAGACGATCCGCGACGCCCAGGGCGTGGAAGCCGAGGACTTGTCCGAGGCGCTGGCGGAGGCCCGCAGCGTGATCGACGAAATGGCGGGTGAACTGGAGGCCGCGGGACCGGGCGGCGCGTGGACGCTCGTCGTGCGCGACGCCACCGGAGCGGAGGTCGGCCGTCTGCCGATCAAGGGCTGAGCCGGAGGGCGGTCCCGGTCGCTGCGCGACGGGATTACGGACTGACCAGCGCGGAGGCGCCGACACGCCGGCGCGGGGCCCGCAGCAGGCGACGGGCCGGCCGCTCCAGGAGCCGCCACGACAGGTCCGCCAGCAGCAGCGTCAGCAGCAGGTCGAGCGCCATGGAGACCGAGCGCGGTCCGGCGACGTCGATGCCGACGAGGGCCAGCACCCGCTCCGCGTGGAGCGGCACGTGGAACAGGTAGGCGGCGTAGCTGATCACGCCGATCCGGCGCAGCCACGGGATTTCCAGGAGGGCGACCGCGCGGCCGTCCCGCAGCTGGACCACCTGCAGCAGCAGCAGCGCCGCCAGGACGCCGCTGAGGCGGCCGAGAATCAGCCACCAGCCGGTCGGCGCGATCAGGAGCGGCAGGGTCACGAACAGGATCAGCACGCCGGCCAGGGCGGCGTCGCGGGCGAGCCAGGCCGGGAGCGGCCGGGTGCGCAGGCCGGCGAGACCGCCCAGCGCGATCAGCCCGAGATTGGCGAGGGTGTCGACGTCGAAGCACCGCGGCGCGGCGCCCGCCCACAACAGGGCGCCGTGCATCAGGACGCTGATCCCGACCAGGAGCCAGCACAGCGCGCCGAGATGGCGCCGCGGCAGGAACAGGGCCGCCGGCGCGAACAGAAGGTAGAATTGCTGCTCGACGGCGAGACTCC
Source organism: Methylobacterium sp. 22177 (assembly GCF_052045615.1). NCBI lineage: Bacteria > Pseudomonadati > Pseudomonadota > Alphaproteobacteria > Hyphomicrobiales > Methylobacteriaceae > Methylobacterium > Methylobacterium sp. 22177. The sequence continues at coordinate 153,067 of NZ_JBQEPK010000010.1, forward strand.
AGAGATGGCCGAGCTCGGTCCCCCAGCCGTTCTGCTCGATGTAGATGTTCGTGACGTAGAACCACGTCGCGAGCTTGAACGCCTCGTCGCCGAGACTGGCCGGATCGCCGGGCCGGACCGTGTAGAGCACGAACAGGAAGACGTAGTAGACCGGCACGATCCGGGCCAGGCGGTTCCGGTAGAACAGCCCGAGGCTGCCGAGCGGCGTCGACGCGCCCGCCTCCACGGCCGTGCGGGCGGCGGCGAGGATCCGGACGATCAGGAAGCCGCTCAGGACGAAGAACAGCCACACGCCGGTCGTGCCGAGGGCCTCGGTCCTCGGGCTCGGCGCCTTGTGGCTGACGAAGACCATCAGGAACGCCAGGGCCCGCAGGCCGTCGAACCCGTTGATGCGGCGCTCTGAAGGGGCCACGGCGCGTCCCGTCCGGTGATCGACCGTGCCGGGGCAGAACGCGCCCGCGCGGTCGGGTCCGGCCGGGAGGGCCGGACACCCCGCCTTAGACCGGGCCCCGCGCGGGAGCCCCTACCTCGATCGGCGGACCGGACCTCCCCGAAAGCGGTCCGCCGCCCCGCAGGGCCGTCAGCGGCGCCGGGTGAGCAGGACGACGAGGCCGACGGCGACGGCCGCCCCAGCCTGGGCGGAGAGCACCGCGAGCAGGAAACCCTTCGGTAGAACAACCGCGAAGCCGATCGCTCCTCCAATCAGCGCAGCGAAGACCAGCACGACCAGCAACGCCTTACCTCCATTGATGGATCGGCGGCCGTCTTGTTGCCGAACCTGTCGTGGGCCCAGTGTTGTCGCAAGGGTTTTGCCTGCGATCGACGCCCCTTCGGACCGGCCGAGAGCCGCCGAAGCCGGCTGCGGCGACGCTGGCCGGACCGGCCGGCTGCGCCCGTCGCTCCGCAAGTTCCGACCCCGTCTCGCCCCGAGTCAAGGAGCCGACATGTTGCGCCCGGCTGGGACCCCGACGCCGATCGAGTCGTCGACGCCGCAGGAAATGGTCGAGACGCTGAACGACGCGTTGGTCAAGACATTGCCGGCCCCGCGGCAGGCCGGCCCCGGCCTCCGGGTGAGCTGGGCGATGAAGCGCGTCCTCGACGCGAGCATCGCGCTGACGGCGCTGTTCCTGCTGCTGCCCCTGCTGCTGTTCATCGCGCTGCTGATCTGGGGCAGCGACGGCCGGTCGCCGATCTTCCGCCACAAGCGCCTCGGCCGGTACGGGCGCCCCTTCGGATGCCTGAAGTTCCGGTCCATGGTCGCGGACGGCGACGCGGTGCTGGCGCGGCATTTCGCCGAGAATCCCGAGGCCCGGGCCGAGTGGGAGGCGTCCTTCAAGCTCACCCACGATCCCCGCGTGACGGCGCTCGGCCACGTCCTGCGCAAGACCTCCCTCGACGAGCTGCCGCAGCTCTGGAACGTGCTGCGCGGCGAGATGAGCCTCGTGGGACCGCGGCCGATCGTCCAGGCCGAGGTCGTCCGCTACGGCGCCGACTTCACCGCCTGCTTCTCCGTCCCGCCGGGGCTGACCGGCCTGTGGCAGGTCTCCGGACGCAGCGATACCGGCTACGCCGAGCGCGTCGCCCTGGATTGCGCCTATGCCAGTCAGTGGAGCCTCACCCGCGACCTCGCCATCCTGTTCAAGACGGTCCCGGCCGTGTTGTGCCAGCGCGGCAGCCGCTAGCGCCATGACCGGGCGGCCACGCCGCGCCCGCCGCGGAGCGCACCGATGAAGGGCATGATGCTCAACGCCCTGCTGGGCGTGATGCTGGGCCGCTTCGGCTCGGTCTGGCGTCTGCTGGTCTTCGTCCCGATCGTGGCGGCCGAGGTCGGCTACGGCCTCGTCGTCTACAACCTGAGCGCCGGCGCGTGCCTGCGGCGCGGCACGGCGCTGCTGATCTGCGGACAGCTGGCCTTCCTGCTCGGCGCCCTGCTGCGGCCGATCGCCAACGAGCGCTGAACCGCCCCGGCCCAGCGCGGCCCGGCGCGGCGACGCGGGCACGTCAGGCCGGATCCTCCTCGGCGGCCGGCGCCTGAAGGCAGAGGCGCCAGAACTCCACGAAGCCGGCGGCGTACGCGGCGATGACGAGGCTCGACCAATGCATCGCGTGGCTCCGGGCGCGTTCGAGGGCCCAGCCTGCCGCGGAGACGTTAAGATTTAGCCCCGCCCGGTCTCGGTTCCGGTGTGCGGGGGCCTGTGCGGAGCCGTGTGCGGGGCGATGTCCGGCGCGATGTCCGGGTCGATGTCAGGGGCGGTCTCCGGTGCGGCGTCCGCCCGCCGGTGTGGCTAGCGGCAGACGATCGATTCCTTGAAGCCGCACGGATCGCCCATCCGGGTGAACGCGACCCGCTCGAACAGCGCGGTGACCGGCTGTCCCGAGTACTCCGTCGGTCCGAGCCAGGAGGCGAAGTCCGGGCCCTGTCCCGACCAGACGCTGAGCATGATCTTGCTCGGGTGCGACGGGATCGGCCGGTCGGGCGTGCCGATGACCTCGCGCAGCAGGCGCCCGTTGACGTACCAGCGCAGGCGGTCGGGCAGCCACTCGAAGGCGTAGTCCGCGGTGGTGGTCGCCGCGTCGAAGCCGAGGGCGTCGAGGCTGACATGCTCGCCGACGCCGCCGACGAAGTAGTTGAGCTGGACCTTGCTCGTGTCCTTGCCGAGCCACTCGAAATCGATCTCGTCGTTCGTCCGCCGGTCGCCGTTCTCGGGGCCGTTATAGGTGAAGAACGCCGAGACCATGCCGGACCCGGCCCCTGCCCGCATCCGGACTTCGTAGGTGCCGTAGCCGTAGCGCTCGCGGGTCTGGATCTCGGCGCAGCTGAACGGGCGCTCCTTGTAGGTGATGTCCGTCAGGGACAGCGAGAGAGCGCCGGGCGTCGCGATCCGGGCGCGGTGCTTCGACCACGTGCAGCCCTGCCAGTCGCCGTTGACCCAGCCGTCCGAGACGTACCAGCGGCGGTCGTTCAGGCTGCTGAAGAGCTCCACGAAGGACGGGCCGCCCTGGGCGGCCGGAGCGGCGGCCGGCGGCGCGGCTGTCTCGCCCGCGCTCGCGGGGTAGGCCTGCAGGAGAAGCGTCGCCGCCACGCAGAGGCGGCGGCCCGGGGCGGACCAGATCGTCATGCGCACGTCCTCAAACCAGTCGCCGCAGGATCGCGGCGGCGCGCATCGTAGCGGCGGGGGCAATGCCGGCCGGCGATCATTCGGACGATCCGGCCCGGGCCGGCCCCCTCCTTTCGGACGATCTCGCGCGCCCCGCCGGGGTCGCCCTACCGTGCCGACGGACCGGCCGCGGCGCGGACCGGCCGGAGAGTCGCGGAGTCGTCCGGTGCGCAGCTTAGAGGCCTCGTCCCCCGTCCCGGAGGTCTGCGTCATCGTCGCCGCGCGGGACGCCGCGGACACGATCGGGACCGCCGTCGCCTCGGCGCTCCGGCAGCCGGAGGTCGCCGAGGTCATCGTCGTGGACGACGCCTCCGCGGACGCGACCGGCGCGGCCGCCGCGGCGGCCGACGACGGGTCGGGCCGCCTGCAGGTGATCCGGCTCGCCGAGAATGTCGGGCCCGCCGAGGCCCGGAACCGCGCCATCGCGGCGGCCCGGGCCCCGCTGCTCTGCATTCTCGACGCCGACGACTACTTCCTCGACGGCCGGCTCGGCCGGCTCCTGTCCGCGCCCCGGACCTGGGATCTGATCGCCGACGACATCGTCATGGTCCGCGGCCGCGAGGCCGCCTCCGCCGCCGGCCTCGTCACCGGACCGGGACGGCCGCAGCGGCTCACCCTCGCGACCTTCGTGACCGGCAACATCGCCCGCCCCGGCGCGAGCCGGCGCGAACTCGGCTTCCTGAAGCCGATCATGCGGCGGGGTTTCCTGGACCGGCAGGGGCTGCGCTACGATCCGCGGCTGCGGCTCGGGGAGGATTACGCCCTCTACGTCGAGGCGCTGGCGGCCGGGGCGGTGTTCGCCGTGACGGCGCCCTGCGGCTACGTGGCGGTCGAGCGGTCGAACTCGCTGAGCGCGCAGCACCGGACCGACGACCTCGGGGCGATGCTGGCCTTCGACGACGCCGTGCTGGCCCGGCCGGGTCTCGGCCCGGAGGCCCGGGCGGCTCTCAGGGCCCACCGCGCCGCGACGGCGAAGCGCTGGCAGCACCGGCGCGTCCTCGACCGGCGGCGCGCCCAGGGGTACGCGGCAGCCCTGCGGGAACTGCTCGGCACGCCCCTGGCGTGGCGCCACATCCTGTCGGTGACCCTGGCGGCCAAGCTCGGGCGCCTCGTGCCGGCGCCCGCGCCCGATCGGGAGACCGGCCCGCGCCTGCTCCTCGGGCCGGAGCGCCGCCTCGAGCCGGCGCGCTGAGCCGGCGCCTCGAGCCGGCGCCTCGAGCCGGCGCCTCGAGCCGGGTCGGTGCCTCGGACCGGCCCGGTCCGTCAGCGGTCGCGGTCTTCCTTGCGCGCCCGCACGGCCGCCACGTCGGACCGGACGTCGTCCAGCGCGCTGCGGACCCGCTCCAGGGCCGTGGTGAACGTCGCGTCCGGGTCCGGGTCGACGGCGCCCGGCGCAGTCCCGTGACGGAAGCTGTCCAGCAGGTAGGGCATCATCTTGCCGTGGAGCGCCGCGTAGGCGCCGGGGCTGGACAACTCGTAGACGACCGCGAGGGCGTGATAGGCTCGGACGAGAACCTCGAGTGCGACATCCGCACTGCGCGCCGCTCGATCGCAATTATCGCTGCCCATCGTCGTGCTTGATAATTTATCGCTGCCCCTTTCGCCGGGTAACATGCCGACCTAAGACTGTCGACGTTGGGGAGCGTTGCAATCTTCGATCCCCTATGGCGCGGGGCCGTTTATCCGAGCGGCATGGCTCGACTGCAACAGTCGATGATCAGAGGGCGTCAGTTCAAGGTTTCGTCTAGCCCCGCATGTGCCGCGTCGGCCGGATCATTGTGGCGATCTTGTTCTCGACCTCGACCAGGACGCTGTTCACAAGGTGAATGGCGCCGTCAACGGTCCCGGTTGTCAAGCTCTCGTTGCGGCTTGTTTCCTGGATGATGCGGAAATTGTCCTCGACGAACGAGCGGATCTTCTGCTGGACGTCGCCGAACTCACCCGGATGGGCCGTCTCGTAGAGCAGCGCCAGGGCCAGGTAGGCGCGCCCCACCATGTCCAGCGCCAGGGTCGTGCTGACCTCAGAATGTCCGGCGTCCGGGGTCGACACGACGACTGAATTTCCTGTCGGATGTTAGTTTTCTACACTAACATGGACTTTATTCGGCGCCAACCGCGCCGAAGAACGGCGGTGTGGATTCTGCATCGGGTCCCCGCGGCCAGCGGCAGGCTCGCGGCGGCGAGGGGCGTCGGCTTCAGGAAGCCGAGACGGCGCGGGGACGTTGCGGGCCGGGATCGGCACGCTCCCGCCAGCGGGGCCGCGCCGCGGCAGGGGCGGCGGATCGCCGGCACGCCCACCCCGTTCGCGCCGCTCCGAGGCGCGGTCCGTCCGGTGTCGTCCGGTCCGGCCCTAGCGGCCGGCGGTGGCCCGACGCCCGGCGCTGTCCCGGCGCGGCGCCAGATCCTGCTCGATCCGCAGCTTGAGCCCGAGGATCCGGTTGTGCCGCGCCATCGCGAGGAGCGACTCGGCCGTCCCGACATCGCCGCGCATCCGCAGCGTGTGGGCGGCGAGCGCCATCTGGGCGGCCATCGCGTCCGCCTGATGGGCGGCGTTCGGGGCGTTCTGAGAGAGGGGCATTCCGGCCATGGCTGCCACGGTTCGAGGGCAGGCCCGATCCTCCGGACGATCCGTTAACGATATCTTAAGGCCCGCTCCGCGGCACCGGCCGCTCCGGCCGGGCCCTCACTTCCGGATGGGCAGCCGACCGACCAGCCAGCCCTCCTCGTTGCGCACGAGGAGGGTCCAGGGCGGCTCCTGGCCGCTTCCCGTAATCTCGTCGGCCATCTCGGCGATCACGCTGCGCGCCTCGAACAGGGCTTCTTCAAGGCCGGCAGCCTCAACCCCCACAAGGTCGTGGATCGTCTCCTCGGCATTTGCGATCTCGAAGTAGAAACGCGCCGCCAACAGGGTTCTCCTCCGCCGGAACTCTTCGGGGAGTTCAGTTCTATAGATCGGTGTTAGCATCTTAGCCGGTCGCGCTCCCCGACAAAGTGCTCGGGAAAAAGCAGCCTGTCTCTGACAATTCGGGTGATGCGCCGGGGAAATGTTCGCGCGATCGTCGGCCGGCGGCGCCGTGTCAGCCGAATGGCGTAGCCGCCCGGCCGCCGCCATGGCCGGATGGCGAAGTCCGCCGCGGACCGGTCGCGCGTGCGGGCCGGGCCGCGGCGGGTTCGGGCCGGTATCGTCGAATCGCCGGCGCTACGCCGGATCGGCAGAGTCGCGTACGCCTAAGATATGATGTTGGTCGCCCCGTCGGGCCGCCGTAGACCCGAGCGTCGGTGCGCTCGCGGCGAGGACTCCATGAACATCACGATGGTCGGGTCGGGCTACGTCGGTCTGGTCTCCGGCGCGTGCTTTGCGGATTTCGGCCACAGGGTCGTGTGCGTCGACAGCAATCGCGGCCGGATCGACGCGCTGAATGCCGGCCGGATGCCGATCTACGAGCCGGGCCTCGAGGCCCTCGTCGCCGAGAACGTCCGTCAGGATCGCCTGTCCTTCATCACCGACCTGGAGGCGGCGGTCGGGCAGGCGGACGCGGTGTTCATCGCGGTGGGCACGCCCTCCCGCCGCGGCGACGGTTTCGCCGACCTGAGCTTCGTCTACGCGGCTGCCCGGAGCATCGCGCGCGCGCTGCGCGGCTTCACCGTGGTGGTGACCAAGTCGACCGTGCCGGTGGGCACCGGCGACGAGGTCGAGCGCATCATCCGCGAGACCAACCCCGGGGCGCAGTTCGCGGTCGCGTCGAACCCCGAGTTCCTGCGCGAGGGCGCGGCCATCGCCGACTTCAAGCGCCCCGACCGCATCGTCGTCGGCACCGATGAGCCGCGGGCCGTGGCGGTCATGGAGCAGATCTACCGCCCGCTCTACCTCAACGCCGCCCCGATCGTGGCGATGAGCCGCCGGACCGCCGAGCTGACCAAGTACGCGGCGAACGCGTTCCTGGCGGCGAAGATCACGTTCATCAACGA